>CAYYMT010000018.1:0-41770 GCA_964472715.1 uncultured bacterium
GGCATTCAGCAAGGGTGTCACCACGCCTTTAAAATATTCCCAGGGATTTTTCCTGCCAAAAATCAACAGGATCAATGGCAGTACAACAAACCCATGGATAAATAGTCCGATGACCACAGTTAAACTGTATTTTCCCACTGCCAGTAATTCGGGAATAAAATTCTGAAAGCCGCCTTCACTGCCGATTTTCGATCCGATCAGGCCGAGAATACCAAAAGGAGCAATTTCCAGAATCCATCCGGTTAAAATCATAAAAGCGTCATTCAGTGATTCAAAGAGCTCGGATAACATTTTTCCCTTCTCTCCCATTACCGTGATAACACTCCCAAGAAGTAGGGAAAAAACAATCAGAGGCAAAATATCCATATTGATCATAGCATTAAAAAGATTGCGCGGAATCAGGCCCTCCTGTCCCGTTACCTGGTCGCCGACAAAAACTGTTCTTAAAGTAGAAAACACATTACCTTCATTTTGGGTAATTTCACTTTGATAGTGCAGGGAGATTGCAATGCCCTTTCCCTGTGTTTCTATTTTTGGCTCAGCAGATATCAATTTTTTTTCAGTAATTTTGAAGGGATGTTTATAATCATTATTGCTTTTTATGAAGAGTATATTTTCAGCATCTTCGGGAATCCAGTAGGACACTATGATTTTATTATCCGCAATTCTGTCAATGACACCAACAATTTCCTGATCCAGCAGGGTCACGGTATATTTTTCATCATAATCATTTTTCTGCAATTGAGTCGAACCCAAATGAATTTCATGAGTGTTGTCCTGAATTATCTGATAAGTCGCCTCCTGATGAATTTCGCCGGTGATGACATTGCTTCCCGGTTTGATAATATTCACCAGAATCAAACCGATTGTAACAGAAATAGCTGTGGTAACCACATAATAGATCATGGTATTTTTGCCCAAAGAGCCTAACTTTCGAAAATTACCAATGCCGGTGATGCCAGTAATGATTGAGAACATGACAATGGGTACAACGATCATCATTAAGGCATTAAGAAAGATATCGCCCAAAATTTCCAGATTAATCGCAAAATCAGGAAAAAATCCCCCTAAAATCACACCAATGATGATACCTATAATAATTTCAATCAAGATTCGATTGTGAGCATTTTTTTTACGACCCATTAATAACCTCTTTTTTATGTGCCTGACTAATTAAAATTAAAAATAGTAAAAACTGAGGTAAAATAAAAATATGGTAAGACTATTTATTTTTATTTATATTTTCTTCCTGAACAAATAAGAAGGAGATATATGGAATTTTTAAATAAAAATAATACCGTCCTGGTTTTGATCGATGTCCAGGAAAGACTTTTTCCCCATATCGCGGAAAGTGAATTGCTGCTGGAAAATCTGACAAAAATGATCAAAGGCGCGAAGGTTCTTGATATTCCCGTCATTATTACCGAGCAATATCCCAAAGGGTTGGGGCCCACATTACCGCAATTAACAGCTTTGCTTGATGTTTTGAATCCCCTTGAAAAAAATAGCTTTTCCTGTTGCGGAGAAAAAAGTTTTACCGGGGAATTAGCCAAACTAGACCGCAATCAGATACTGGTCTGCGGGATAGAAACCCATATTTGTGTTTACCAAACCTGCCGGGAACTGGACAACAACGGATATTATGTACATTTGGTGACAGACTGCGTGAGCAGCAGGGATTTAAAAAATAAAGAAATCGCCATTAACAAATTACACAATGAACATAATATTTTCATAACCAGTAGTGAAATGGCGCTTTTTGAGATTTTGAAATTCGCCGGCAGTGAAGAATTTAAACAAATATCAAAAATAGTTAAATAAAAGCAGCCTGCCAATTGCTCAGCAGGCTAAAAAGTTTAATCGTCATCCTCGGCAATCGCCATTTTTAATGTGCCGGTGAAATCGTCAAACTCTAAAATCACCTGTTCAGGGTAATCCTCCAGTTTTATGACTTCGCTGTAAATGATATTGCCGGTAATTTCTTTTGCGAACAGCTCCTGATTATAGTCACTCTTTATTGTTATATCGCAACTGCCCTCACGATGATTTTCCAGATTAATGGCAATTACTATGTTCTCAGTATTAAACTGCACAGTCTCACTGGTGGTGCCGCTAAAATCATCCCCCTTTAATCCAAAGGAAAAACTCCCGTTCTCCTTTACAATTCTGGGTGAATTTTCATTTTCAATCACAATGTCGATGATCTTTTCATTATCAACAGAGAGAATACTATCTTCAGTCTCACAGGAAAAAAGTCCTAATTGGAGAATCATTCCTAACAATATGATTATTTTCTTGTGCATATCTTTCCCTTTCATCTTTCTTTTAATATTAGCAGAAAGATAAGTAATCTTATAAAGTTAATCAGTGATTCAAATCATTCGTAAATCACTGAACTCAGCAATACCAAATAAATAATTTACAATAGTTTAAGTTGGTTTAAAGCACTCCAAAAGATAAAATATTTTTTTATTTCTGAAATAGTTTTAAATTGCCAAATAGTGCCTTTTGGCGCTTACTTTTACTGTTAATATTTGAAAAATATTTAATTACGATGTTAAAAAGGAAATTACTAAATATGCCTGCCAAAAATTTTGGAACCACCTGGTGGGGCAAAGCCTGGCTGGATGCATTAAGAAAAATAGACTATGGCAATAAACTGGGTGAAGGAATTCAGTATGCCGAAAACGGTGCGGTCACTGACATAGAAATCGACAATAATATAATACGCGCTAAAGTCCAGGATGAAGGCCGCATGACCCCTTACCAGATTTCTATGGAATTTTCGGAATTTGATGAATATGATATGGAGGAAATCGAAAATATCATTGAATCCAATCACTATTATATTTCCAAATTGGAATCGAAAATTCTTCCCCCGGCCCTGCTGGAAGAATTGGAAAAGGAGATGATATCACTCTTTCCAAAATCCTTCCGGGAAATTAAAATGTCCTGCCGGTGTACCAAGTTCGCCCATCCCTGCAAACATGTATCAGCCCTCTTTTTTATTATGGCCAATGAAATTGACAAAAACCCTTTTATTATTTTTTCGTTGCATGGATTTAATCTTCTGAGCATTACCAATCCTGAACAGGATTCTTCTAATGATGTATCCAGTATTCCGGGCATTGATAATTTTCTCACCGGAAGCCAGGTATCGGAAGGAACAAACACAGCAATTTCCATTGTGAACACCCGTGAGCTGAAAGATATTGATTTTTCTGAAATTCCCGACATGAGCAAAAAAATTGATAAATTACTGACTCCCTCCCCGCTTTTTTACAATGAAGGCAATTTTAAGAAAAAAATGATCGACCAGTATATTAAATTGCAAAAAAGAGTGAACGGTTTTATCAAAAAAAGCGAATTTACAGAAACTCCTGATACCCATTATTATTCTCTGAAGATCAAAATCATTAACAGCAGTTTTGATTTTGAGGGAAAATTATTTGGTTATGAAGATATCAAATTATTCAATCTGGATGAAATGGATGATTTTATTGACTTTTTGCAAAATCACACCCTGAATAACATTTCCAAACATTCCCTGGAGATCAAATATATTTCCCAGATCTATTCCTTTACGCTGAAACTAATTCAGCAATGCGCCTATATTCCGGAAATTTTCTCTTCGGCCAAAGATGAGTACATGGTGCGCTGGATCCCGGCTATTTTTGATACAAAAATTAATAATATTGTCCAGATTCTTTGTGATAATATTCCCTCGGATATCGTGGTTTATAAAAATCAGCAGATGGAGAAAAAGGACCAGGTTTATTTCCTCATTTCATTTTTTATCAGTTATTTTCAGAAATATTTTGATCTGCTTCCCAAGCGCGGAATGGTCCGGATCTTGTCTTTATTTTATAATTTTGATGTATTCACCCAGGTAAAATTTGAAGATCAGCAGATCCCCAATACAATCCATCTCTGGCTGAGCCGCTTTTATATTACCAAAGGCGATTGTATTCCGGTAATTAAAATTGACGAATCAACCCGACATGGCGACCGGGTTCTGTTTGAAATACTGATCTCTGACAAAAAAGATTCTTCCAATCACTTAATACCTTTAAAAAAGTTCATATCCCGCAACCATCCTGAAAAAAACAGAATCTTGAAAGACTTATCCCTGCTCTCCAGCTACCTGCCGCAGGTCAATGACTTTTTAAAATTAAAGAACGGACCGCCTCACATTACAATCCGGTCCAATGAATTTGTGGAAGTCTGGTTCGATGCCTTGCCGATCCTGAACACCCTGGGTATTCAGACAATTCTGCCCAAATCTTTAAAAAAGGTATTCAGCCCGTCACTGAGTTTGAATTTCAACGTCAAAGAGGATGTGGATTACAATGCGGTCAGTTTTTTTAATATCAATTCCATGCTGGAATTTAAATGGAACATTGCCATCGGCTCAAAATTCATATCGCCGGATGATTTCCGTAAATTGCTGAAGAAATATTCCGGCATTGTAAAATTGAAAGACAGTTATGTTTACATCGATGATAAAGAAGCCCGGAAAATTCTTAATCAACTGGATAAAGACCCGGAACTGACTAAAAATGAACTGCTCAAAATCAACCTGGAAAAAAAATTCAAAGGCGTACCCATCAACATCAATAAAGATGTGGAGCAGTTATTTGATCAAATGTTTACCAAATATGATCCACCTATTCCTAAAACACTGCATGCGAAATTACGTCCCTACCAGGTGAAAGGGTATAAATGGCTCTACAATAATATTAAATCCGGACTGGGTTCATTGATCGCCGATGATATGGGATTGGGAAAAACCATTCAGGTCATAACATTGCTGCTGAAATTAAAAGAAGAGCAAATCCTCGGCAAGAAAAAATGTCTGATTGTTGTACCGGCGACGCTATTATCAAACTGGCAGCATGAATTTGAAAAATTTGCACCGAAAATCAAAGTCCTCATTTATCATGGACAACGCCGGAAATTTGATATTGAAGATGTTGATGTTGTGGTGACAACCTACAGCCTTTCCCGCAGCGAAAACGCGACTTTCCAAAAACGAAAATGGCTGGTGCTCATCACCGATGAAACACAAAATATTAAAAATCCATCCAGCAATCAGACCCGGGCGGTTAAATCCCTGCGTTCAGACACAAAAATCGCCATGACCGGTACACCGGTAGAAAACAGATTAATGGATTACTGGTCTATTTTGGATTTCATCATGAAAAAATTTGTCGGGTCACAAAATTCCTTTCGGGAAAATTTTGCCACTCCCATAGAAAGATTTCGCAACCAGGCCAAACTGGAGGACTTCCGGAAAATTACTGCTCCTTTTATTTTGCGCCGTGAAAAAACCGACAAATCCATTATCAATGATCTTCCCGATAAAATTGAGATTGAAAAATATAATCAATTGACTCCACAACAGACCGCACTTTACCAGGAGGTTATCGATTCCGCCGATTTTCAATTACAGGAAAGCAAAGGCATTGCCCGTAAAGGTATTATATTCAAACTGTTTACAAATCTGAAACAGATCTGTAACCATCCGTCCCATTATCTGGGCAGAGGAATTGGAAAAATCAATGACTCCGGGAAAAGTGCCTTGTTGATGGAATTGTTGGACCAGATACTGAATATGGACGAAAAGGTTTTAATTTTTACGCAGTATACCAAAATGGGGAATCTTCTGACTACAATGGTAGAAGAACAGTTTAAGATGACCCCGCTTTTTTTACATGGCGGCCTCAGCCGGAAAAAACGGGATAATATCATCGCTTCTTTCCAGGGCAACCAGACCCGGCAAATCCTTATCCTATCCCTGAAAGCCGGCGGAACCGGACTCAATCTGACCGCCGCCAATAATGTTATTCATTATGATCTCTGGTGGAATCCTGCTGTTGAAACCCAGGCGACGGACCGGGCTTTTCGTATTGGTCAGAAAAAAAATGTCACCATCTACCGCATGATCACAAAAGGTACTTTTGAAGAAAAAATCAATGAAATGCTGCAAAAAAAGAAAGAATTAGCAGACCTGACGATCAATGTCGGAGAAAAATGGATTACCGAAATGAGCAATGATGAATTGAAAAAACTTGTTGAGATTTCCGGCAAGTAAGGGTTGATTTTTTAAGACTGCCAGGATTCGCAATGGAAAATTATAAAGTGCAGCCATTGACAACATAATAATTTGAACAGGATGATTTTACATAATTATTTATAAAATTTTTTCCTTGAAATTAGATAAATAATAGATTAAGTTTACACCGTTATTTGAGATAAAAAAATGATCGCGGAGTGGAGCAGCAGGTAGCTCGTTGGGCTCATAACCCAAAGGTCGGAGGTTCGATTCCTTCCTCCGCAACAAATCAAACCCACTTTTTCAAGTGGGTTTTTTATTTCCCCTCTAAAATAAACATCATGGTATAATTTTTGTCAGTCTTTTACTGTTTTTTATAATCAGGGCAGGATAAAAATGAAAGATATCAACAATAATATTTTATTAATTGACGATGAATCCTCAATTCTGGATCTCTATAAATTAATTTTTACTTATGGAAAAAAGGATGAAAATTCTTCCGAATTGCTAACCAGTTTTAATATTGATAGATTCAAAACCGGCCAGGAAGCTTATCAGCATACCATGAAATCCCTGCAGGAAAAACGTCGTTACTCGGCGGCATTTATTGATTTTTTTATGGAACCGGGATGGAACGGCCTGGAAACCGCATTAAAATTGCGCGAACTGGACCCGGATATCTATATTGTCATTGTCACCGGTTTTTCCAATATTTCGGTTGATGATATTCAAAAAGAACTGCAGCATGACATCTTCTTTGTTCGAAAGCCTTTTAATTCTGACGAAATATTTCAGCTGGCCCGTAACCTTTGTATTTCCTGGACCAGGGACCGTCAGTTCAAAGCCACAGCGATCTCAAAGAATTACTTCAACAGCATTTTACTCGCAATCCATGATTCACTTTTTGTAATTGACGAAAACGCGATGATCGTCAAAATCAATCGCGCCACAGAAAAATTACTAAAAGATACTGAACAGAATATTGTGGGTAAAATAATATATGACTTTTTTGATCAAAACCTGTTTGAGAGTCTGATCGAAAATTTGCATCAAATGTCCGCAAAGAGTTCTATTGAAAAGCAAGTAATATCAGAAATCACCGATATTAATGGTAAAAAAATCCCGGTAAATTTATCCTTTTCTTCAATCCACGATCCGGACATGGGAAATAAAATCATTTGCCTGGCTAAGGACATAACCCAGGAAATAGCCACGAGAAATCAGATCGAACGGCAAAACCAGGAACTGAAAGAATTTAATATCCAACTTGAAAAAGCCATTGACAAGGCCAATAAAATGGCCACTGAAGCGGAACTGGCAAATGTGGCCAAAAGTAGTTTTCTCGCCAATATGAGCCACGAAATCAGGACACCCATGAATGGTGTTGTTGGTTTGCTCGATATGTTAATGGAAACAGAGCTGGATGACGAACAAAAAAACCTCGCCAGTACCATTAAAACCAGTGCCAATACGCTATTGCGCATCATCAATGATATTCTGGATTTTTCCAAGATCGAATCCCAAAAAATAGAATTGGAAAAGTTGGAGTTTGATTTCCTGGCAGCAATGGACGATATCATAAGAATATATCATAACCGTTCTGTCAGCAAAGGACTGAATTTCAATTATTTTGTTGGCAGGGATGTTCCTTTTACTATTATCTCTGATATGGTAAGAATTAAACAGGTCCTCAGCAATATATTGAACAATGCCTTGAAATTTACTGAAACAGGTTACATTTCCTTATCTATTGAAAAAATTGACAGCCAAAATATACTAAAATTTACTATTGCCGATACTGGCATCGGCATACCTGAGGACAAACAGGAAAATGTATTTTCACCCTTTTCACAGGCTGATGCTTCAATCAACCGTAAATATCAGGGAACCGGTCTGGGACTTCCTATTGCAAAGGAAATCATTAAACTCCTGAAAGGCCATATTCAATTGGAATCAGAAGTTCAGAAAGGCAGTCAATTTACTTTTACGATTCAGTATACACCGGCTTCTCCCCCGGTTTTTATCAAAAAACTCATCAACGAAGAGAAAAATATTCTGCTCCTCAATAAACAGAATGCAACCGGCAAAGCATTAAATACTCACTTGGAACGTCTGAATGTAAAATCCCGGCAGATTGAGAATACCCATACTATTAAAACAGCTATCGATTCACAGCCGGACATTAACCATCTGATCATCAACAAAAATATTACTGATGATGAATTGCTGGATTATTATACATTGCTGGAATCAGAAAAAAAACTGCAGATAATTTTTATTCAGAATCCCGCCTATAATAAAAAAGTTTTGAATTTTTCGGAATTTGACAATGTCACAATACTGAAAGAACCGATCATTTTCAATGAACTGGTAAAATTATTATTCAAGTTCGATCAAAATCTTCAAAAGGCCGCCAGAGGTGGCAAGTTTAATAAATTAAACAAAAAAATCCTTATTGCCGAAGACAATGAGATCAATCAAATTGTTGCTAAAAAACTTTTTTCAAAATTTTCCGACAATCTGGATATAGCCAACAATGGCAATGAAGTGATCGAACTTATGGAAAATAATAAATATGACATCATTTTCATGGATATTCAAATGCCTGTGATGGATGGTTTTCAGACCACAGCAGCCATTCGCAAAACGCCAATCGGCAATAATCCCACCGATATTCCGATTGTCGCATTGACAGCCCACGCATTAAACGGATACAGGGAAGAATGCATTGCCATGGGCATGGATGATTATCTGCCTAAACCGATTGATATTGATAAAGTAATCAAAGTTTTTGATCGTTTTTTTGGACCTGACAATCCGGGAAAAGAGAAATTAATCCTTGATACACAAGTTAAGAAAAGCGATAATATATCGGAAAATGGAAAGAAACCCTTACCTTTCAGTGAAAAAATGCTACTGGAAAGAATTGATAATGACCAGGAACTGATGATCATGCTTTTACAGGAATATTTAAAACAGGGAAAAAAACTAATAACCGCTTTGGAAAAGGGGTTTAAAGATAAGGATTTGGAAAAAACCCGGATCGATTCCCATTCTTTTAAAGGCGCTTCGGATAATATTACTGTTGATAAGATCAGACGGCTTTGTGAAATCATCGAAGATTCCAGTCATGACGGATCATATGATAAGGCGTATGATACTTATAAAAAATTAATCAGTGAATTTGAAATAACAGCTACACAAATTGAACATTATTTAGAAAAGGTAACCTCATGAAAACTTTAGTTGTAGACGATGAATTAACGACGAGATTAATGCTGAAGAAAATCCTTTCTCCCTATGGCCCTTGCGATACAATTTCAAACGGCAAAGAAGCCCTTGAGGCATTTTGGATGGCAATTAAAGAAAATGACCCATACGATCTTATTTGCCTGGATATTTTAATGCCTGAATTAAATGGAAAGACTGTGCTGAAAAAAATCCGTGAAATTGAAAATAAGGCCCAAATTCCTAAAAATAAAATTGCCAGTATTTTTATGGTAACCTCACTAAACGATTCAAAAACAATTATGGATACGATTGTCAAATACAAATGTGACAGTTATATCCTGAAGCCAATCAGCAAACCAAAGGTAATCAGCAAGTTAAAGCAATTTGAGTTGATTTAACAAAATTGATTCATAAAAAAACGCTCATGATTAATGAACAATACATTATCCATGGGCGTTTTTCAGTTTAATATGGTTAATCCATTATTTCACGGATAGTCCTGGCAATTTCATGAATCCGTACTGGTTTCATGAAAAAGGCACTTATCAATTGCTTGTCTTCCGTACTTAGTGTTTCACTAAACCCGGTATGCAGGATTATTGGAATATCAGATCTTATTTCTTTTATTTTTCGGGCCATATCCAATCCGGTCATGACCGGCATGATTTGATCGAGTATGACCACATCATAGTCCAGGGGATTTTTTTGAAAATTATTAAAGGCTGCCATACTTTTTTGGAAAGCATTGACTTTATATCCTAAAATATTCAGCCCGGTCTGAAGCATTCGTAAAACATTAGCTTCGTCGTCGACAACCAGAATTTTTTCATGGCCGGTGACATCTTCCGGTTCTTTTTCAATTGTAACTTTATTTTCGATAACCCTATCCGGCACAGGCAGATATATGGTGAAAGTGGTTCCCTTTCCGGGTTTACTATCACAAAATATATAGCCGTTATGATTTTTGATAATGCCATGCACGGTTGCCAGACCCAAACCGGTACCCTTACCCTTTTCTTTGGTGGTGAAATAGGGCTCGAAAATGTGTTCCTGGGTTTCCTGATCCATGCCACAGCCATTATCTTTGAATATGATCTTATTGTATTTTCCATTATTAATTCTGACGACATCATTAATTTTATCATTTTGAATATCCACTTCCGTCTGAATAATTTCCAAAATACCGTCGGCGCCTTCGAGGGCCTGATAGGCATTGGTACAGATATTCATGATCACCTGGTGCATCTGGGTGGGGTCAGCAGAAATGGGATGGCAATTTTCATCGATACTGGTTTTGATTTGTACATTGGGCGGTATCGATCCTCTTAATAATTTCACTGCCTCTTTCAGAATGGTATAAAAATAAAGGGTTTCTCTCTGTTTCTCCTTCTGGCGGCTAAAGGTTAAAATTTGTTTAACCAGATCAGCCGCGCGTGAGGCGGCATTCTGAACCTCAAGTAATCCTTTATAGGCGAAAGAGCCTTTTTTAAATTCATTTTTCAAAAGATCGCTGTAGCCCAGAATCGGCGTCAGCATATTGTTAAAATCATGAGCAATACCACCGGCCAGTGTGCCAATGGCTTCCATTTTTTGGGCTTGCCGTAATTGTTTTTCCAGTTCAAGGTTCTTTTTCTCATTTTCCATACGTTCTGTTATATCACGGCCATAGGCTAACAAAAATTTATTTTCATTCAGTAAAATGGTGCCGACTTTCATTTCCACCGGAATGATCTCGCCATTTTTCGTATGCATTTTGGTTGTAAAAGTTATGCTGTTTTCACCAGGTTCAAAATCCCATAAATTATGTTTGTCTATCTTTTCATATAGTTCAGGGCATAATTTATGAATATCCATATTTAAAAATTCTTCTTTAGAATATTCTAGCTTGTGGGATGAAAATTTATTGACCTGAACAATTTTCCCCTCTTCATTCCAGATTTGGATCATATCCGGCGCATATTCGGCAAGGGTACGAAACCGTTCTTCACTGGCTTTCAATTTTTTTTCTGCTTCTTTACGTTGTGAAATATCCCGCAGTATTCCCTGAGTGCCGACAAATTGTAATTTACCGTCATTCTGTTCATTGTACAAACCCTCGGCCTCTACTTCAAAAGTGCTGGTAAAAAAAAGATCGCGGTACTTTATTTCAAAGGGTACATAATTGCTGTTTTTAGTTAAAATGACAACTTCCAGTTCCCTGGTTCTTCTATCTCCGGTTCGTCTTTCATTAATTCGATGTTTAACTTTTTCCAGGTAACCGGGATGTATGATGGAAAAAATATTCGTACCGATCAGTTCCTCCGGCTCATATCCGTAATTGCTGACAGAATCACTTAAAAATGTGATATATCCTTCATTGTCAAGACGATAGATAATATCCGGAACTGTTTTAATGATAGAATCAAGTTTTTCATTGGACCGTTTTAATTCGGCTGTTTTCTGGGCCACCATTAATTCAAGATGATCCTGATATTCACGATTTTCAATTCTTAGCCGGGATTTTTCAAGATTGTTTTCAATCACATGAACCAGTTCATCCAATTCTTTTACCGGTTTCAGCAAGTAATCCCAGGCGCCGCGATGAAGCGCTTCAATGGCGTCGGTAATAACACCGGTGCCGGACACAACAATGATGGGGGTGTCAGGGGATTCCTCGGTCACTACTTTGAGAACTTCAAGTCCATCAACTTCAGGCATTCGCAAATCAACTAATATCAGATCAGGACTATATTTACGAAAGGATTCGATCCCTTTTTTTCCGTCTTCCGCTTCGATTACATCATAATTGTAATCTTCCAGATGTTCCCTGAAACTGGACCGAATGGCTTCTTCATCATCTATTGTTAAAATAAGGGGTAATTTTTTCATTTATTTTCCTAAATAATGGTGCAAGGTACTTTTTTACAACTGTTGTGCCAAAATTATTACTCAAATTTTATCAATAATCATCTTACTGGCTATGTGATTGTACAAATTTAAAATAGCATTAATTATCGTCAGAAACAAAAATTATTATTTTGAATTTTTTACAATATATGATATAATTGGTAAAAATTCAAAGTAAGGAAGATGGAATATCTCGCGGAATATAAAACTTTACTGATTATCGGCTCATTTGTCTCTTTATTAACATTTGTAGTCAGCCTGGCTGTCATACCGATTGTTATTATTAATCTTTCACCTGATTATTTTTACGGCCGGAAAAAATCCATGCTCCCTTACCGGAATATCGTGTTGCGGTATATTATACTAATATTGAAAAATCTGCTTGGATACCTTCTTATTGTCCTGGGTGTGATTATGCTGTTTATTCCCGGGCAGGGCTTATTATCCATTACTTTGGGAATTATTTTGATAAATTTCCCCGGCAAAAAAAAGTTGGAATACAAATTCTTTTCAAATAAAAAAGTATTGCGTTTAATTAATTCCATACGCCGCCGGGCGGGTAAAGAAGTTATCGTTTTTAAAAAATCAGATGGACTTTAGAAAAATAGTTGACGTTCCATCCAGGGTCAAACTCAAAGCAGTGACAATAACGCCGGCTATCAAAACTCCAATAATGTTTGCCACAAAAAATTTCTTTTCATCCAGACCAATTAAAAATGCAGCCACCGCACCGGTATAAACACCGGAGCCTGGTAAGGGAATGCCAATAAAAATGGCAATTGCCCATTCGCCGTATTTTTCAACACCCTGCTTTATTTTTCGCTGTGTGCGTTCAACGTATTTTTGCCATATTTTATCAATGAATGGGATTGCTGTAACAATTTTTATGATCAATTCTAAAAAAATAAATACAACCATACCCAGGATTATATTCGTTATGACCGCAACCAAAAATACAGTTATCCAGTTCATATCCATCTTTATAATTCCAAGGGGAATTGAAAGTCGTAATTCCATCGCCGGTACCAAAGTCCAAAAAATTATTTGTGCTATCTTCCACATTCGTGTCTCCTGTGTTTTTTCCAAAAAATACTATGAAGCAATAATTTAATAAATTTCAAGGTATCCGACGCATGATTTATTGAACTTTTTTCATTGCTGTAGATCGTTGGAATTTTAACCTCTTCAATGGCAAGTCCCTTATCCGCCTGCCTGATCAAAAATTCACTCTCAAACTGAAAGCCATTATAAATAAAAGAATCTAAATCAATGCGATCCAGGCGCACCAGCCGGAACCCGCACTGGCTATCATATAGTCGCCTGCCAATTCTGGCGGAAATGATCAGAGAAGTGGTGTAGTTTGATATAACTCTGGCAACCGGCATATTCCTTAAATTAAAATCACGTCTTCCCAGGATAATATCCGCATCTAAGTCCTGTTGCTTTTGAATAAAATCAATGATTCGCGCGGGATCGTGCTGTAAATCGGCATCAAGGCACAGGGCATAGTCAAAATTTTCCTGCTGGGCTTTCTTCAGACCGGTTTTTAGGGCGGTTCCTTTCCCCTTATTATTGATATGGGATAATATTTCCATATCAGGAAGCGGATCAATGTAATTGGCAACATTGGTATCCGAGCCGTCATCAATGACATATAAATGAATATTTTTATATAATTCTTTTAATTTACTCAAAAGTAGTGGTAATGTATGATCGGCATTATAAGCCGGTATAATGACACAGTACTTGCTTAAATCCATTCTAAAACTCACCTGTTAAATTTTCCGTGACTTAATATAAGCTGTTTTTCTAAATTTTATAATGATTGTTTGTAAAATATTTGAATTTTTTATTGGACAAAGATATTTTATCCGCTAAATTTATTCGCTTTTAAAAATCATGCGAGAGTAGCTCAGTGGTAGAGCTCCACGTTGCCAACGTGGTTGTCGCGAGTTCAAGTCTCGTCTCTCGCTCAACAAAAAGATAAAGGTTATTCCTTTATCTTTTTTTTTACTATGACAAAACATAAAAAAATATTAACAATCCTTATATTATTGATTCCTATCGGTCTCGGGACAAAATATTATTCAGGTATCGGCTACAGGTGGGTAAATAATTCCTTTGGTGATATTTTATACATCATTTTCTGGTCACTTCTGTTGTTTTTATTGGTTCCAAAACTGAAAATTCATGTTAATGTGATAACCATCGTCTTAATCACATCCCTGCTGGAAATACTACAATTGGTAAAAACAGATTTTTTAATTCAGATCCGGCAAACTTTTCTGGGTAAGCTCTTGCTGGGAACCACCTTTGTCTGGTCTGATTTTTTATATTATTTGATCGGCGGACTGGTCAGCTATATGATTTTAAAAATTTATTCCAAAAATGAGTCCCCCGGCTAAACAATACCGGACAGCACGCTAAAAATCTTATCTTAACCAGACCAATATAATCTCCACCTCTAAAATTTAAATTTATTCTCAGAAAACAAATTCTGGCAAAGCTTTTGCTTGATAATATCACATAAAATTTGATAAAAAATGATAAAATTCAATAAAAGAGAACAAATGATGCTTACAAAAACTTTAAAATTACAAATCGCGCTATCGGTTTTAATCACCCTTTTTCTGGTATTGCTCTCCTGTGATCAAGCCATCCTTAATACTGAACCATTGGTTGAGTTGGTGTTTGAGCCGGACACTGTTTTGCCGGGGTCGATAAATATATTAAAAGCCGTAGTCAGTGATCCGGATACAGATAAAGTAGAAATTACCTGGACCACCACCAGCGGAACTCTAAACAGGAATACCGGAACGGAAGTTAAATGGACAGCACCGGATTTTTATACTGATGTTTTTATCACTGTTACCGCAATTGATGAGCATGATGCCGAGACTTCTGTTGAAAAAATTGTCTATGTTCGCAACATTAAGCCCTTTATTCAGAATTTTTCTGCTGATGCTGATATTGTATTAATTGGCAATCGGGTTAAATTGACCTGCGAGGCCCGGGACAAAGAAGAATCAAAACTCACCTATAATTTCAGTTCACAAAATGGCAAAGGCAGCTTTTCTGAACTGGATGGACTAGAAAACACAAAAACCTGGAATGCTCCTTCCAACCAGGAAGATGCTGGGAATTATAACCTGATCGTAAAAGTCAGTGATTCCAATGGTGAAAGCGACTCTGATACCCTGAGTGTTCTGGTTTATTCCGATTATTCATCAGTCTGGGTTGTGGATAGTGAAAAGCAGACCCTGGAAAAATTCGGAAAAAACGGCGATAAGATATTGACAGCTGATCAGGAATTGATCAAACCGATTTCTATCACGAACAATACGAATGAGTTTTACGGATGCTGGGTTGCCGACTATGAGGCGGCAAATATTTACAAAATCAGCGCAACAGGAAAAACACTATCTACAATCGAAAACATCGGCCGGATTACCGATATAGAAATTCACAAAGAATCCAATAAAATGGCCTGTTTAAATGTTGACAGTAATTACGTCACAATTATCAATACCTATAACGATCAGGTTGTGAAAAAAATAAAAGGATTCACCGATCCAAAATCCCTGACTATCAACCAAATCAACGGGGATATCTGGATATGCGAGCCTAATATCGACCAGGTCGTTAAATTTAATATCAACAATCCTCCGGACTCCGTGACAGCCAGTGACAAATGTACAATTATCACAGAAAATCTTAACAACCCTGTAAATGTCAAGATCGGCTACAAAACTCCTACTATTATATATATAGCGGATAAAAATGATCATGAAATCGAACGAATCGATTTTGCCACAGGAACCCGATTAAGCTCTGTAACCGGTTTTTTCCTGCCGGAACAAATCGATGTCAGTTCACAACAAAATGTCTGGGTAATTGATCAGAACGGCCTTTATTTTTTCCCCGAAGACAATATAAATGATGTGCAGCCTTCCAATATGCTGGCCCCGACAGAATTTTTCGATCCCCATGTTATTGACATCGATGATAATGGCAATGTTTGGGTTGGTGACAACGGAAGCAAAAAATTGATCCGGATCAATCCTGTGGGCCAGGAAATATCCATATCCGGGTTCCAGTTTATCAACGATATCATTGTGAATAAGTGAAAAAAATTCACACAATGGAATAAATTTCCAATAGAAATAATTAAAAGTAACAAGAAACAATAAAATTGAATAAAATATGATAAATTTAATAAACATACTAAACACCTTTAAATAAACAAATTAGATAAAATTTGATAAAATTCAATAAAAAACTGGCATTATGATTGTCATTAAAGAAAAAAAGTAAAAAGAGAAAAGATATGATAACTTTACTAAAAAATACAGAAAACAGTAAACAGCAACTCTTCCCCGTTCATGTTGATAAAAACAACAGTAATGACGAATCAACACTTTTTGCCAAGCTGCTTGGTATGGCAAAAAAGCCCGTTGACAATAAAAGCAATGCAACAAATGAAAACCGCGAAGCCGTGGATAAAGGCAATCTTTTCAAGTCCGTCGAATCAAAAAAACAAGACAGCAAAGAGGCTGATAATATTGCCAGTGATGAGAACGGAACCAGTGTCAATTTAAATGAAAACTTACCATCACCGGGAGAACAAATTGGATTGAATTTAGTTATGCCGGAAAACACGGGCGCAGAAAAGCATGATGCCGATAATAATGAGATGATTACCGGTATCATTTTACAAGATGGTAAGATCATTAAAAATATGGCCTTTACAAGCTCCTCTGCCGCTTCCGGCGATTTACCTTCCGCTAATACGAATTCAGCGGATAATAGCAATATAACCGTTGCTGTGAAGGAAGTTAATGCTGATAAATTGAATTCCGAAAACATCATTTTTGCTAATGGTAAGGGCATCAGTGTATCAGAACTGGAAAAACTTGGCTTTCAAAAATTAACGGATCAGTCATCCCTGGTAGATACGGAACTCAAAAAAATTGAAGAACAAATTCAAAACCTGATCAGTAAAAGTCTTGTAAAAGATGGAAATATTAATCTCAATGAACAAACCAGTTCCACCAATACATCAAAAAATCAGAATACAACGGAAAATATAAATCAGCCGATAAACCAAAGCGGCGATCAGGAAACTCAAACAGATGAAAATAATAGTTTTCATCAACAAGCAACCATAAAACCGGGTAATACACAATTCTCTGAAAGCGTTCTCGCGAAAGGGAATCCCGAACCAGGGATCAGCCCTAAAAATTCTCAATCCGGTGAAACCAGTACAGAAATAATTAACGAATCAAACCCGGGCCAAAAAAGTGGAGATATCCAAACAAATAATCAATCCACAAAGAATGATATGCAAAATACAGCTGACAAATCATTCCAAAACCAGCCAAACAATCCGGTATCCGGTAAAGCGGCAAACCAGGAAAACGAAACAGTTGCCACGATGAATAAATCCAATCAAAACACCAGTGCTGAAAATAGCATTGCTAACCAACCAACCACCAAACCCAATAATGCAGAAATGACAACGGCTTTTTCTGAAGAAGAATCTAATCAAAAAGCAAAAATAGGAAAAAATATTTCAGCCGAAAGGAACAACGGTGAGGAAAATTTTAAGGAAGCAGGCTTCAAAGATACACCGTCTAAGAATAGCGAAAGTGGTTTTGGAAATAAAAACATAAAAGGCTCT
Organism: uncultured bacterium; assembly: GCA_964472715.1. GTDB lineage: Bacteria > Fidelibacterota > UBA2242 > UBA2242 > JAFGTP01 > JAFGTP01. Next base: position 17,853 of record CAYYMT010000018.1, read on the forward strand.
GAAATAAACTCTCATTCTGATCAAGCCCAAAATACTTCGTCTACAATTATTGGTAAAGAAGAAAGCAAAGTAAGTTCATCCGGTATTAACCGCCACAACCAGGCACCAAATGAAACCATTAGAACAGAGCAAAACATAGGAAAATCACAAATAAATATTGACGGAAATGACTCAAATAAAACCAATCAATTTACCAATGACCAGATCAATATCAAACAAACGAATGATAATAAAGCCCGGAATGAATCACCGGATATACCAGAAAACACACAACAAACTGCAAAAAGCGAATTAAAGGGCCAAATAACAGAAACCTTTTCTAAAAACAGTTCTCTAGAAGCCAATCAAAAAACTAACGAGCATGTTAAAACCCAGAATAATTCGGGCACTTTTATGGCCAAATCCGCTGAAGCAAATACTACGAAAACTGCTACTACAGAAAACTCAGCTATGCAGGATAGAAATATCAGCAAAGACCCTAATTTAACCATCACAAATCCGGAACCGGCAAAAGCTACCATTAAAAACAATCAACAGCAAACCGCGAAGGTGGATAGTGAATCCTTTCAAGTTTCTAACAAAAATAATCACTCAGCAAATACTGATAATTCCGATGCATTAAAAAACACTTTTAATAGGGAGGTTGCCGAAAATAAAACCCAGTTTACTAACACCAAACCGACAATTGAATCCGGGAATATGAATATTGACCAAACTGAAAAAGCAGCAAATAAAAATCAGGAAAACACGTTTATAAGCCTTAACAGTACCGATAAAAATGGGAATAAAAGTCATAAATCCGACGGGTTGGACAAAGGGCAATTGAAACCAACTATTCAAACCAATTCGATGAGATCCGAAAAGAATGGTAATTTTTCTGCAAACACAGAAATTAAAAGTAAAAAAGTAAATACAGATATTTTTAATGCGGAACCACGAACTGTCAATCAGAATCAGGCAACAACAAAACCAGACCTGACTATGGCCTCAAACACGGAACAGGAAAGCAAAAAAGTAACCGCTGACCTCTTTAATGCGGAATCACGAACGGTCAATCAGAATCAAACAAATCTGAAGAATGAGATAAAACAGTCATCCGAACAAATTATTACAACAGAATCAAATACAAAACAGGAGAGCAACCAGGAATTCTCACAATCCTCCCGTGACAGTCATGGAAATAATGACACAGACGAAACTGTTTATAACAAATTCACACCGGAGAAAAAATCCCACCGGAATGAAACCTTTGCTGATAAGGTGTCTCAGCAGGATGAAGACAAACAGAACAAAATTAATCCCTTAGCTGAGGCCAACCCGACCCAAAAAATTCAAACACCCACACCAGAGACACGTCCGCTGGGCTATACCGATATTAAAGAGGTCATTCAAAAAATCGAAAGAATGGTGGCAGAAGCCTCCCAAAACAAACTGAACAATACAAGTTTTTCATTAGACAGCAAAGACTTCGGCAAAATGGAAATTCGTATCCGCCAAAACAGTAAAGAAGACCAGGGTGTGATACTGGTGGAAAATCAAACAATCAAAGAACAAATCCAGAAATTTATTCCGGATATTCAGGAAAATTTAAATCATAAAGGCGCCATGATTTCAGCCATTAATGTTGAAGTCAACAGCCAGAATGAAAACACTGATCCGCAAAGCCGGTTCAGCCGCAAAAGAAATAACCGTAAAGTGGATTCAACCAAAAACAATTATGCTTCCGCTTCGGAAATTGATACAGGAACAACTAAAACGCGAAGCTATGGTTACAATACCATGGAAGTCTTAGCGTAAAGGAGTAAAGCATGTTAGATACAAGCTCCATAACAGGCGATTCATTTGTTGGACAGGGACAATTTGGTGCTGAAAAAACCGGTAATGAAATGGGACGGGATGAATTCCTGAAATTACTGACAGTTCAACTTCAGAACCAGGATCCTATGAGTCCAATGGAAAGTCAGGACTTCTCTGCTCAGATTGCACAGTTCAGCCAGGTGGAACAATTGGAAAATATGTCCAAAGGTATGGACAAGAGCAATGAGATCGATCTGATGCTTACACAGGCAATTACCAACACGATTTCCACAACGCTTGTTGGGAAACGGGCGAAAGTTGCCGGTGACCAGGTAATGATTACCAAAGACGGAACTGCCGAAGTATCCTTCAAACTCGATCGCAGCGCCAGTACTGTCAAAATCAACATTCGTGATGCCAAAGGAAATACCGTCAGAACCATCGAAAAAACCGGAATGGTGGAAGGTAACCATACGGTGAACTGGGACGGACTCGATAAAAATGGTGAAAAAATTTCCCGTGATAAGGAATATACCTTTGAAGTCGAAGCTGTGGACTCCGATGGCAATTCTGTTCCAGCCACTCCCTATATGGTTGGTGTAATACAAGGCGTTGAGTATGCGGATAACTCAACACTATTGATCATGAACACAGGACAGAAAGCACCTTTTTCAACCGTGCTGGAAGTCATTGCACCTGAGGATTTTTAATTAAACCGGTGAGATTGCTATGAAGATAAGTGATTTACAATTCAACAGAAATTTACAGAATATTGATGCTATCAAAAAGCGCAATACTATTCCGCAAAACAATGCTTTCAAACCTGCTGAAAAAACCGGTAACCGTCAAAATTTTGCTGAAATACTTGATCACCAAATACAACCAAAAAATGAAATTGTATTTTCAGCCCACGCCCAGCGAAGAATTTCCGACAGAAATATCACTGTTGACCTGGAGCGTTTGGAATCCGGTATTGAACAGGTTAATAAAAAGGGATCAAACAATTCATTGGTAATGATTGACAAAGATGCCTTTATCGTAAATGTAAAAAACAAAACCGTGATCACTGCTGTTGATCAGCAGTCCATGAAAAACAATGTTTTCACAAACATTGACAGTGTCGCAATAGTATAAAAATGAACAATACGGGGCTGGCCCTCTCTGAGGAGGCCCTTCTTCCGCCGAACGATTGACGCGGATATTAAAACAAGGAGGTCACAATGGCTTTATCATTTCAAATTCCGGTTTCTGCTTTAACACAACATCAAAACAGAATCGAATTACTCAGTAAAAACATTTCCAACTTAAACACCTTTGGTTACAAAGGCAGTCGGTTGACTTTCATGGAAACATTGGGAAGTGTTTCCGGCGTCAGCCAGTTTCAATTCAAACAAGGTAATATTACCGCCACCGGCCGTACCACGGATATGGCAGTAGACGGAGACAGTTTCTTTGTATTAAAAAATTCAAACAATGAAAATACTTATTCCCGCCTTGGCGCTTTCAATATTAATGAACAGGGACGTTTAGTTAATGCTGATGGCGATGTTGTACAGGGATGGCTTCGCGATATCTCACTGAACAATCCAACCCTATCAAAAACCATGAGCGATATTGTTGTTGATCCCAATCTGAAAAAGCCCGGCCAGGCAACGGAAAATGTATTCCTTTCAGGCAACCTTAATTCCGGTATTGAATCTGTCAAAGAGGTGTGGGAATCAGCCACCGGCTTTGCGGCCAATGATAATATTATCGAAAGTAGCGGCGTCACACTTCCTTTAACAGTTACCAGCGGTGTAAATGATCAATTCAATATCAGTTTTAATGGCGGAACTGAAGAAACCGTAACCCTGTCAGCCGGTAATTACAACTCGTTGGATAGTTTGGTGGCGGAGATCAATGCGAAAGTAAGCACCAATGCCAATCTTTACGGAAAAATTCAGGCATACAATGCAGGTGGTGTCCTGCAGCTTAGAAACACTGCCGGCACAAACGGCGATGTTATGACACTTTCTGCCGGTACTAATGATTTGCTTTCCAGCATTAATGTCACACCGGCTTCTTCAACCTACCAGGAACCTACAACCGATACCGAACTGAATTCACTGCTACAGGTAACCAAAGCATTACAAGATGGCGATACAATTGAAATCACCGGTAAAGATTCCTCCGGTGAAAATATATCAGCAACCTTTACTTATGGTACCGACGGAACAACTGTAGAGGATTTATTGAACACTGTAAATACTGCTTTTTCCGGTAGCGCAGAAGCCACCTTTGAAGATGGGAAAATTATTCTCACTGATCTTGAGTCAGGAGAAAGTAATTCCACAATCAGTATGGTGACTTCCAACTCCAGTACCGGGCAGATCACAATTCCGAGTTTTACCAATAGCGCCGAAGGGTATACGGCAAGAGTTACCACTTCTGTGATTGCTTATGATAGTTTAGGCAACAGTCATAATGTCACCCTCGATTTTATTAAACCAAATAACAGCAGTGAAAATTATGGTAAATGGGACTGGGAAGCTTCGGTAGGCGGAAACGAAAATATCATTAATGGCGGATCCGGTTCAGTCGAATTTGACGCCGATGGTAATCTGGTAGCTTTCCGGTATGACGGCGGCGTGGATTCACTTTCCATTGATCCGCAAAACGGCAGTGTGCCCATCAAGATGAAACTACAGGTTGGCGCCCAGGGTGAATACTCGGGCTTAACTCAATTTAATACTGTCAGCAGTGTTGAAGTCAGAGACCAGGATGGAAATGCAGCGGGTAAAATAAATGGTATAAAAGTTGAAACTGATGGAAGCATTGTTGCTTCTTTTACAAATGGAACCGAAGATATGATCGCTCAGTTAGCCATGGCTAAGTTCTCTAATCCTAACGGGTTAACTAACATGGGATCAGGAAATTTCAAAGAAAGTGCTGATAGTGGCGTAGCCAATATTGGAAAAGCCGACAGCCAAAATTCTGAAATTATTTCCGAATCTCTGGAAAGTTCTACCATGGACCTGGCTGACCAGTTTTCAAAATTGATCGAAGCACAGAATGCCTACCAGGCTTCTGCCAGGGTTGTCAATACAATTCAGGAAATTGCTGACCAGGCAGTAAGTTTGAAAAGGTAAGCGCTAGTTGAAATTATAACCAATAATCCGCCCGTGCATGATTCCCGGGCGGATATACAAATTAGAAGAGTGATATGGATATTGCTACAATTCTCGGTATTGTTTCAGGTCTTACATTAGTTGCGATGGCGATTTTAGGTAATGGTGAAATCACAACCTTTTTACATTTACCATCGCTAATGATCGTTGCCGGCGGAACCGGCGCTGCCATTTTTGTCAATTTTGCCATGAAAGAAGTTTTCGGTGTTATGAAAGTCGTTCGAAAGGTCTTTACCGATGACGGGCGTTCAGAAGTAGAAACTATTGAAGTCTTCGAAGAACTTGCCAAACGCTCAAGACGAGAGGGCATACTGGCAATTGATAAATACCTGTCAAATGTAGAAGATGAATATATGAAAGCGGGCCTTGAGATGGCGGTTGATGGAACTGAGCCCGAAACAATCAGAGAAATTATGGAATCAGAATTAAATTACTTAATTGAAAGACATAAAAAAGGACAGCAAATATTTATATCATTAGGGACCTATGCGCCGGCTTTTGGAATGATTGGTACATTGATAGGTCTCATTAATATGCTTCAGGGGCTGGAAGACCCTTCATCTTTGGGTGAAGGAATGTCAGTCGCACTGATCACCACATTTTATGGTGCTTTCATGGCCAATCTGTTATTTTTACCAATTGCCGGAAAGCTCAAGATCAGATCAGATCATGAAGTTGTCCACAAAGAAATGGTCATAGAAGGAGTTTTGGCAATCCAGATGGGAGAACACCCGAAAAATCTGGTTAGAAAATTACTCAATTTTCTGCCGCCCAATGTCAGACAGGAATTTCTAATGGATGAAAGTGATTCGGAAAATGAGTAAGCGTAAAAGAAGCAATAATGATTTTGAAGAGCCAGCATCGCCGGCATGGATGACCACCTATGGCGATATGATGACCTTATTGCTTTGTTTCTTTGTGTTGCTTCTCTCCTTTGCCAATGTCGATGAAGTAAAATTTTCAACAGCCATGTATTTTTTACAAGGCGCCCTCGGGATTTTACCGGAAATGGATTCCACCAATGAAAGCTCCAAAATACAAAAAATGAAAGAAATTAGACTGGAAGAGAACGTCAAAAAAATTGATGAAATCAGCCAGGAAATGGGACTTCAAAACGAAGTCACAGTAGAAATAACAGAAGGCGGTATGCTCATTCGACTGGGCAGTAAAATCTTGTATCAATCCGGCAGCAGTATCTTAAAAGAGGAATCTTACCCTGTTTTAGATGTGGTGGGAGAAACCATTAACAGTGGTGTCCGGGAAGTCATTATAGGCGGACACACCGATGACATTCCCATTAGCACGGGAAAATATGCCTCGAACTGGGAGTTGTCTGCAGAAAGAGCTATATCAGTCGCCAAATACCTGGTGGATTCCGTCGATGTTGATCCCGAAAAACTGGTGGCCGCCGGCTACTCGGAATATCGTCCGCTCGTCCCTAATACCTCTCCGGAAAACCGCGCGGAAAACCGGCGTGTTGAATTTCTGATTAGCTGGTAATGCTCACTAGGAAAAATATTCCTCATATCTTTCGTATGATCTTATCTTTTCACTAAAATCCTTCCTGGTTTACAAATGCAATATTTTTCCAGATTTTAAAATGAAATTACTCCGGGAACGAACATAAAGCATAATTTTTCGTTTCCATTATCCTGTTTGTAATATCCCGTTGATGGAATGCCTGATTATTTTGTAGGTATTACCACAGTAACCCTAATTGTTGACAACAAGTTACACGATCTGAAAGAAGTCTTTCAGTCTGTTATAATTGGGAATTCACAACGCTATAATTACAATATTTTATTATTGTTGTGTATCCCTGATAATTTCAATCCCCAAAATTCAAAGAAATAAAATTTAGTCCGCCGCCATCTCATTCTAATTCGTCGAATATGTGGCACAAATTTTGAAAAAATCAAAAAGTATCAAAAATTGAGAGCGAAAACTAAAATTTCATAAAAAGGAATAATTGGTAGTTATGGCAAAAGTAAAAAAAGAAAAAAAGAAAAAAACCAGCAAAAAAAGTGGTAGCAAAAAAGGCGCAATTATTATCATCATAATTGCAATTTTGATCTCCATCGCTACTATCATTATGACTAAACTGGTACTCTGGCCCAGATATCAGGACTATAAAGCCAATAAGAAAAAAGCCCAGGTTGAACAGATTGACCCATCAAAAAAAGAGGTTGGCGATATTTATGAAATGGATAGTTTTACTGTCAATACCTATCAGAGTGCCGGCCGGAGATTCGCGAAAATAAAGGTATCCTTGGCGACTTCCGACAGTGATGTTATTAGTGAACTAGAAAAGCGCAATCCCCAAATTCGTGATCTACTAATTAAGTACTACCGTTCCAAAACAGTTGCCGACCTCACCCATCCCAGTTTTTCCGATTCCTCCGCCGCTGTACTGGTGGAACAAATCAATGACATAATATCCACAGGAAAGGTTACCCATTTATTTTATCAGGAACTATTAATCCAATAAATAAGAAATTAACAAATGGCTAAAATATTATCACAGGAAGAAATTGACAATCTATTAACGAATGTCATAGAAGGGAAGGACGAAGACGAGTCGGCGGAGTTGGAACCGAAAAAAAAGGTTACCACTTATGACTTCAAACGCCCCAACCTGATTTCCAAAGAACAATTAAGACTGCTGAGCAATATTCACGAGGCCTTTGTTCGCAGTATTGCTGTTTTCTTATCAGCACAATTGAGAATGATCGTAGAGATGGAATTGATCGGTATTGACCAGATCATGTACTCGGAATTTGTAATGTCAATCTCCTCCCCCGGAGCAATCTATGTCGGGGAAATTGATGAGCCCTATTCAAAACTGATCCTGGAAATGAGTCCGCAGCTGGTGGCGCTGACAGTTGAGAGATTATTTGGCGGCGAGGGCACATATACACCGGCCACGCATACTGTCTCTGTTATCGAATTAAAAATCATGCGCCGGATTGTAAATAAAATTGCCGAAGAGATCAGTGATAAATGGGAAACAGTAAAAAAATTCAATTGTGATTTCAACCGTTTTGAGCACAATGCGGAATTTGTTCAGATCGTGCCGGCTTCGGAACCGGTGATTGTCGCCTCCATCGAGGTGAAAGTACGGGGCACCAGCACCATGTTGAATATTTGCTATCCCTATGTCTGGATTTCCAATGTCATTTCCAATCCCGAAGTTCAGCAAAAAATTATGTTTGGGAATGTGGAAAGGAACCAGGAACACTCAAAATTGGTCAATGAGAATGTGCACAATACGGATATTGATTTACAGGCCATTTTGGGAAAAAGTAAATTAACAATCTCAGATTGTCTCAATTTAAAAATTGGCGATGTAATAAAACTTAACACAAAATTAAACGATCCGATTTCCATTACAGCCGGCGATAAAAATTTATTCAAAGGCAATGTCGGGAAAAAAGAAGATAACTATGCAGTAAAAATATCTGACTTCAGAAAGGATTTATAAATGGATATTAATGAAATAAATGAGATGTTGGCAAATAATTTTGATGATATTAATGAAATCATCAAACAATCCTTTAACCAATTGTTTGGCAGGGATATTAAACTTAGCCAAAAGATTTCCGATGAAACAAATACAATAATCGCGATCTCGGAAGCAGAATATCCGCGCCTGCACATATCCTTTCGGTCAAAAGGAAAAAATACTCTGAATCATTTACTGACAATGAATCCCACCCTCGGCCTGAAACTTTTTGCCTGGATGATCGGTGATGAACCGGACACTGAGTTCGGCGATGAACATAGTGAAGGTCTTCAGGAAGCTGCCAGTCAGATATTTGGTCAGATCCAGACTGCTTTTGAAGCAGAGGGCAATCCGTTAAAAATCGATGAAATTGAAATTAAATCCTTTGATTCGGTGGAAGAAGCCATTGGAACCATTGATGAAGAAGAAGGAAGCGCCAGCAGCTATACCGCGGAAATTGATGACGAATACGACATAAGACATTATATATGGTTTGTCGAATCCAATGAAGTGGCGGAAGATGTTGAAAAATCCGTTGAGGAAGACATATTGGGCAATCTTGAAGAGGAAGAAGAAAAAGTGAATGTCAATCCCACCAGTTTTCAGGATTTTGACAAAGAGCAAACCAGTGGCGATGATTCGCGAAATATTGATATGCTGCTGGATGTAGACCTGGAAGCAGTGGTGGAACTGGGCCGGAAATCTATTCCCATCAAAGATGTCCTGCAACTGGGCCGGGGTTCAATTATAGAATTAAATAAAACTGCCGGCGAACCCCTTGATATTTTCGTAAATAATAAGAAACTGGCAGAAGGTGAAGTGGTGGTGGTGGATGAACGGTTTGGCATTCGTATCACCCATTTAATCGATCCCAAACAAAGATTACAAAATCTAAAATGAAATTCATCGATCGCAATAAAAAAAATAACCCTGCTAAAATGAACATGATCGCCCTGTTTTTTGCGATCATTGCAATCGCCGGGGTATTCCTTAGCATCAGAGATATAAACCAACCTGAAGACAAAAAAGAACAGGTGGAAAAATTGAAGGCAATCGCTCAGGATACGACCATCAAAAATATCAATATCCAGTATAAAGAATCTGATTCAGGTAAATTTTCCAATGAATCAAAACTACCTTCCACCACCGGTTATACCAAAAAATTCTTCCAGTCAACGCTGACTGTGCTGGCCCTGTTATTTCTCATTCTGATAGTTGTCTATATTTATAAAAAGAAAAATAATCTTAATTTTAATAACTCCGCCAATATTAAGATCATCAACCGAAAATACCTGGGACAGAAACAATACCTGGCAACGGTATTGGTGGATGATGAAAAACTCCTCTTGGGCATTACCGATCATAACATTAATTTGATAAAAACACTGGATACTGATATTGAAAATGAAGATCTTAATGAAAACTCTTCGGAACCGCAATCAGAAACCTTCCCAAAAATCCTTGGAAAAATCAGAAAAACTGAAAATGAATAAATTTAACAAACTATTAATCGTTCTATTGATTATGATTATACTTTTGCCGGTTTTGGCAAAAGCCCAATCCACTGTCCCAAAAGTCACTTTCGGACTGGAGCAATCAAACAATCCGGAAGATTTTGTGCTTACGATGAAAATGGTCCTTTTCTTTACTGTATTGACCCTGGCGCCCTCCATTGTCATAATGATGACCTGTTTTACACGGATTATTATTGTTTTCCACTTTTTAAGAACCGCTATGGCGACGCAAACCGTGCCTTCTAACCAAATTCTGATCGGCCTGGCTCTTTTCATTACATTTTTTGTTATGAAACCGGTGATCACCGAGATCAATGAAAACGCGGTTCAACCCTATGTGCGCCAGGAAATTGATCAGGCAGAAGCCTTTGAAAATATTCAAAAACCCTTAAAAATATTTATGCTGAAGCAGACCCGCGATAAAGACCTGGGTTTATTTATTGACCTTCGCGGCGAAGGCCTGCCGCAATCCAAGCAGGATTTGGATCTTTCTGTGGTTGTTCCCGCCTTTATCATCAGTGAATTAAAAACTGCATTTCAGATCGGTTTTCTATTATATCTGCCAATGCTCTTAATCGATATCATTGTCGCCAGTGTTCTCCTCTCTATGGGAATGATGATGCTGCCACCGATGATGATATCCATGCCAATGAAAATTTTACTCTTCGTACTGGTCGACGGCTGGTACTTAATCATTGAATCTCTAGTGGAAGGATTTGTCTAATATGAATGTTGATTATGTCATATTTATTACCAAAGAAACATTAAAAACAGCCATGCTTTTATTAGCGCCTGTTCTCGGCGCCGGTTTGATTGTCGGAGTTCTGGTTTCACTCTTTCAAACCGTGACTTCAATACGGGAAATGACGCTTTCCCTGATTCCAAAAATGGCGGCGGTTGCCATTGTTATCCTGCTGCTGATTCCATGGTTCCTTGATGTTTTATTAACCTTTACCCAGGAAATATTCAAACAAATTCCTCTGATGGTAAAATAAAATGTTTGAGTTATTCGACAAAGCCCATATAATTGTTCCGGGAGCAATGCTGGTAATGGCGCGCCTGTCAGGAATGTTTCTAACCTTTCCGGTTTTCAGCGCTAATTTTCTGAATGGCCGCATAAAAATCGCCATGATCGTCATGTTTACAATCCTGATCAGCCCGGCCTTTTATACCTCCTATCCACCGGTGGATAATCCGTTGCATTTGGGAGTGCTGGTGATCAAGGAACTTTTTGTCGGATTTACGATTGGTTTTGGCACTGCAGTTATCTTTGAAACCTTTAAAATCGCCGGCAGTTTTGTGGGCCGTCAAATTGGTCTCTCCATGTCACAGGTGATTGATCCGAACACAAATCTCAAGACCCAGATCATCAGTCAGATTTTTTACTTATTGATCATTATTTATTTTGTTGTAAGTAATGGACACTATCTTTTGATAGAGACCTTTTATAACAATTTTAAACTAATACCCCTGGGGGTCGCTCATTTTCCGGCATCCCTGGGCAGAAATATCATTCGCACCGGTTCTGATGCTTTCAGTTTAGCCCTGCATTTTGCCGGTCCCACCATTATTTTTATGTTATTGGTGGAAGCGGCGGTGGCCATTACTGTCCGGGTAATGCCGCAAATGAATGCCTTTTTTATCACTTTGCCGCTGAGAATCGGATGCGGCATTTTCGCACTGATCAATTCTATGAATATTTTTCAACTGATGTACGCTACCATTTACGAACATGTTTATCAATATATCGGTAGCAGTATATCGAATATACAGGGAGTTTAATTTGCCCGAACAAACCGGTCAGGACAAAACCGAACAACCGACGGCACGACGGCGTGAACAAGCGCGGGAAAAAGGACAGGTTGCACGTAGCCAGGATTTAAATTCCGTGGCTGTCCTTCTGGGCGGGCTGGTAATGCTGAAATTCTTCGGTGACCAGGCAGTGCGGGGAATGGCGGATTTTTCCGTGTATATTTATCGTAATCTCTCTACTTTCAAGTTCACCAGAACTTCCATTTCCCTGCAATTCTATCAATATCTCAATTACATTGTTTTAACCTTTGCGATTATCTTAGTGGGCATCGGAATTTTTCCGATCATATCCAACCTGGCGCAGGACAAATTCAGGATTAATTTTTCCAAAAAAGCGCTGGAACCGAAATTTTCCGAATTAAATCCCATTAAGGGGTTTAAAAAATTATTTTCCATGAACTCCCTGGTAGAATTAGTCAAAGGAATATTCAAATTTGCTATAGTCGGGCTACTGGCCTATACTGTGATACGAAAATATCTTGTATCCAATGAATTCTGGGCAATGTATAATGCCAGTGTGCAGGAGTTAGGTGTTTTTTTTGGCAAAGTCCTTTTTGAAATTGGTTTTAAAGCGGCGGCGGTCTTGCTGCTGCTCGGTCTGGCAGATATGGGATTTCAAATTTATCAAAATGAAAAAAAAATGAAAATGACCAAGCAGGAAGTGAAAGACGAGCGTAAACAATATGAGGGTAATCCCGAAGTAAAAAGCCGAATGCGGCAGATCCAGCGGCAGATGTCACGAAACCGCATGATGACCGATGTACCGGAAGCAACAGTTGTGGTTACCAATCCGACTTTCATCGCCATCGCTATCAAATATGAACCCAAAGAAAAACATGAAGCGCCCAAAGTCGTTGCCAAAGGAAAACGAAAAGTAGCGGAAAGAATCAGGGAAATCGCCAAAGAAAACAATGTTCCGATAATTGAGGACAAACCGCTGGCCAGGGGATTATATGAAATCGTTGAAATCGGTATGGAAATTCCTTTTATGTTTTATCAGGCGGTAGCGGAAGTTTTGGCAAAAGTTTATGCAATGAAAAAAAAGAGGAAGTTTTAGTTGGCAGACAGAGCAACCATCTTAAATGATCGCAGTAATATTTACCTGGCCGCTGTTATCGTCATGATCCTGGCGCTGATGATCCTGCCGATCCCCTCATTTTTGATGGATGTTGCCCTGGTCATGAGTATTACCGGCGGACTGATCATTTTATTTGTCTCCCTCTATATTAATAATCCCCTGGAATTTTCTGTTTTCCCCAGTGTTTTGTTGATCGTCACTCTTTTTCGCCTGTCACTGAATATATCCACAACCCGATTGATTCTCGGCCAGGGATATGCCGGCGAAGTTATTGAAGCTTTTGGAAACTTTGTTGTCGGTGGCAACTATGTGGTGGGAACCGTTGTGTTTCTGATATTGGTAATTATCAATTTTATTGTAATAACAAAAGGCTCCAGCCGGGTGGCCGAGGTATCCGCCCGGTTTACCCTGGATGCCATGCCCGGCAAGCAAATGGCCATTGACGCCGATTTGAACGCCGGCCTGATCGATGATGAAGAAGCCCGCCGGCGCCGTACTGAAATTGCCAATGAAGCGGAATTTTACGGCGCCATGGATGGTGCCTCAAAATTTGTTCGTGGTGATGCAGTTGCCGGTTTGCTGATCACATCTATTAATATTTTAGGCGGTTTGGCGATCGGTGTATTTCAACGGGGTATGAATTTTTCCGATGCCGCCAATCAATACACATTACTGACAATCGGTGACGGCCTTGTGGCACAGATTCCGGCTCTGATCATATCCACAGCGGCCGGTGTTATAATTACCCGCACAGCCGGCACTTCTGGTATGGGTGTACAGATCACCGGCCAATTGCGCAAGCAACCCAAATCAGCCATGATCAGCGCTGCAATTTTATTTTTTCTGGGCCTGATGCCCGGCCTTCCTTTCCTTCCCTTTTCAATCATTGCCGTTATCATGGGAACAGTTGCTTTTGTTGTAAAAAATGCTGAAGAAAAACAAACGGAAGAATTATTGCTTGCCGAAGAGGAGCAGGAAGTTGAAGATGAGGAAGAAGAAAAAATTGAAGATTTTCTGCACCCTGATCCCTTTGAAATTGAGATCGGGTATGGTCTCATTCCACTGGTAGATGCCGAACAGGGCGGAAATTTACTCAAACGAATTTCCACTATCAGAAAAAGCCTGGCCCTGGAACTGGGAGTTATTATTCCGCCCATTAGAATCCGTGATAATATTCAGTTAAAATCAAACGAATATGTCTTCAAAATTTACGGCATTGAAAAAGGCAAAGGCGAAGTCCTGCTGGGTAACTACCTGGTTTTAAATGTAGATGACGACTGTGATTTACAGGGGTATGAAACAATCGAACCGACTTTCGGACTGCCGGCGCTCTGGATTTCCGGAAAAGACCGGGAAAAAGCAGAAATAGCCGGATACACTGTGATCGAACCACCGGCAATCATCGCCACACACCTGATGGAAACATTAAAGAAATATGCCCATCAATTATTAAACCGGCAGGAAACCCAAAAGATGCTGGACCACCTGAAAGAAAGTCATCCGGCGGTGGTAGAAGGTGTTGTTCCCGATTTAATCTCATTAGGGTCTTTGACACAGATTTTGAAAAATCTGCTGTATGAACGGATTCCGATTCGTAATATGGTCAGCATCCTGGAGACCATTGCGGACAAATCAGAAGTCACCAAGGATTCCACGGTTTTAACAGAATATGTCCGCAAAGACCTGGCGGAAACCATAACCAATTACCTCAAGCAGGGAATGGAAACCATCAATGTCGCCACTTTGGACCCGCGCCTGGAAGACCATCTCATGCAGCTGATCAAAGAAGGCAAGATCAATTCACAAAACCTCGGCCTTTCACCGGACCAGGTCAACAAATTATTTGAGGATATATCAAATAAAGCAGAGGAAATGTCAGAGATTGGCAGCCAGCCGATTTTGATCGTTTCCCCTCCGGTTCGCCATACAGTGAAAAATTTTATCGAACCGGTATTTCCAAATTTAAATGTCATATCATACAATGAATTAACTGCTGATACTGAAGTAAAAACAATGGGAGAAATAGGATATCCAAATGGAAACTAAAAAATACACTGGAAAGTCATTTCAAAATGCCGTGGAAAAAGCAAAAATGGAAATGGGCGAAGACATCATCATCATTGATACCCAGGAAGTCATGAGTGGTGGATTTCTGTCGGAAGAAAAAAAACTAGTGGAAATCCTGGTCTCACCATCCGAAGGCGATGAAAATGAACAGGAAGTCCGGCCCGATTCGGCGCGGAACGAAACAGAAAAGAAACTCGCTTCTGCGCCTGCACAGCGGAAAGCAAACGCTTCGGTTTTACCCAAAGGAATCAGTAAAAACCTGCAATATACTTATCTGAGCAATGAACTGGAAAAATTAAATGATTATGTCAGCAAACTCCTGTTCGCTGATTTTCCAAAGATCCTGATCGACTACCAAAAAATTCTGGTGAGAACAGGAGTCACGGAATCCGATGCCGTTAAACTTATTTCCCAGGTTCAGAACCGGTTGAAAGGAATTCCCGTACTTTCAAAAAGTATCGTTATGGGAAGCCTGGAAGCGGCAACGCAGATGTATCTGAAGGGCCGCCGATTAATTCGCAATTATGAACAAAGAGTAATAGCTGTGGTGGGCCCGGCGGGTGTCGGAAAAACCCTTTCCATCATGAAACTGGCCACCAATAAACAAATTGTCGGCGAAAGAAGAGTCGCCATCGTATCCACAGATTGTTATCGTATGGCTGCCAGCGAAACTCTGGCGAAATTCAATAAACTCACTTCCATACCTGTACATGAGACACGAAATGCGGAAGAATTTTCCAGTGTTATCGCAAAATTGAACAAGGCGGATATTATATTGGTAGATACACCCGGTAATAATATTCAGGAAAATAAATATTTTTCGGAGATGGAAACCTATTTTCAAAAAGTACCAAGTATCAAGAAACTACTGGTTTTATCAAATTCCTATGACCAGCGCATAATCGAGGATTACCTGGATGAATACAGAAAAATGGATATAACTGGCATGATTATTACAAAGCTGGATGAACTGAAGTATCCGGGCAAAGTCCTGTCAATAGCAATGGCGACAAATCTGCCTGTTTATTATTTGGGAACAGGACAATCAATTCCCGGCGATATTTTGGAAAATCGAGAAGGACTGCTTTGGAGCCTTTTGGAAGAGAGAATAAAGGAATTGCTGAATGACTGATCAAAAAAAATCTTTGCTGAGTTTTAATAATCAAAACTCGACTCACCCAAAGATCATAACCGTTACCAGCGGCAAAGGAGGTGTTGGAAAAACAAACCTCAGTGTCAACCTGGCGGTATTATTAAGCAAACTAAAGAAAAAAGTGCTTCTTTTTGATGCGGATATTCATCTGGGGAATGTTGATCTTTTCCTCGGTATCAGAACACAATATACCATCGCAGATGTTGTGGCAGGCAAAAAAACCCTGAAGGAAGTAATCGTCACAGGACCGGAAAATATTGATATTTTACCGGCCTCATCAGCTGTGACGGAAATGATTGAGATGGGTGATGATGTAATTCGAAAATTGGGCTTTGTGTTTTCCCGGTATGAAAATAATTATGATTATATAGTAGTGGATTCCGGCGCCGGAATCAATAACCAGGTCTTACCCTTTGTCCTCGGTGCCGATAAGGTCGTAGTACTGGTGACAAAGGATCCGGCCTCGATTGCTGATGCCTATGGTATGATCAAGATCATTAAAAAATATCATAAAAAACTGCCCATTGCCCTGGTTGTGAATATGGTACAGAATATCACCGAAGGAAAATCCCTCTATAAAAAGATGGACCTGATGGTCAATCGTTTTCTGGGAGGCAATATTTTTTATGGCGGCTGTATCAAAGAAGATGTGCGAATAAAGGACTCCATTCGCACCCAGGTTCCATTATCCATCAAATATCCAAATGCCGATTCAACACAGATCCTGAAAAATATTACCCGTAATATAATAAATATTCCGACTGATGATAAATTTACAAAAGTCAAATTTTTTGACAGAATAAGTGCGAACAAAAATATTCCCCTGGGAGATTGATTAAATGACAAAAATTATTTACCTGTTTTCCTTATCCGTTGCATTGCTGTCCTTTATTTTGGGAACCATGAACAGCCATATCAGCTTGTTTACCTCCTTTGTCCGCAGTTCAATTGTATTTCTTGGTATTCTTTTTGTCTTTTCAATTAGTGGACAAATATTGAAATGGATAATTAAAAATAATGAAGAATCTACTGCTCTTCAGGTTCAAAAATCAAAGAACCCGGAGCCCGAACAGAAAGCAAAAGAGAACAAAGAGGAAAATGAAGAGGTAGAAGAATGAGTAATGCAGTACAATATCAAAATGCCGAAGATCTTGTCCAGCAATATGTAGAAACCAAAGACCCAAAGATCAAAGAAAAAGCAATAAAGAACTATCTGCCACTGGTAAAATATATTGTCGGACGTATCAATCTGCCTCGTGAAAATGTATTGAAGCGAGAAGACCTCAATCAATATGGCATTGTCGGGCTGCTGGATTCCATTGAACGCTATGATCCCGGCGTTGGCGTAACCTTTAAAACCTTTGCCTACAAACGAATTCACGGCGAGATTGTCGATGCCATTCGAAAATCCGGTGTTCTGAGCAGAAGCCAGATGAATAAAATCTCAAAACTGCTCGCAACTATTGAGGAACTAAAAAGTGAGTTGGGGCGTGACCCCTTAAGTTCTGAAATTGCCGATCAAATGGGTATCAGCCTTAGCGCATTACACAAAATCCAAAACACAATGACCCTCACCTTTACCCTGTCCCTGGATGAAAAAATCGGACAGGACAATGAAGAATCCTACACCAGAAAAGATATGATCGCCTCTGATGCGGAAGAGCAACCGGATGAGCAATTACAAACCTCAAGTTTAAAAGAAGAATTAAAATATCACATTAAGGAATTGCCCGAAAGAGAAAGAATTGTTCTCGCCCTCTATTATTATGAAGAACTGACACTCAGTGACATCGGGCAGGTATTAGGTATTAGTGAAAGCAGAGTATCGCAAATTATGAATAAGACATTATCTACATTACAAGCCAAACTGAAGTAATTCATAAAGGATTGCAATTATGGATCATATTGATACACATCAATATAATCCCACTGAGGTTATCCATTCGATCCGTAATGTCGATCGGGATACCCATCAGGAAAAGAAGAAAAAAGACAAAAAACAACATTCGAAAAAAGATAAAACAAAAATGAAATCACACAAGAACCATGCTGACGACAAAGAAACTATTGGGAGTAAAATTGATCTTACAATCGGCTAAAATCAAAGGTCTGATCCTGTTGGTCATTATTTTTGCGGCCACAGCTACGGCTCAGGAACAGGTTAATCTTCTTACCAGGGAATATCCCGAGTACCGCCGTTTTATTCTGGATATTCCCTTTAATGAAGGCGAAACTTCCAACAGTTTTATCAAGCCTGTTATCAGCACTATGGCCGATTCCGGGAAATTTTCGATTCTGATCACCTCACAAAAAGCCCGGACGTTTAAGGGCGAGAGTTTACGCAAATCCGAAGGAAACATACCGGTGAGGTTTACCATTTCCTATCCTGATTCAAATCAAATATTGATTCAGGGCAAAACCATACCATTCGATAAGATCACCTCTTTTTACATTATTGACGAAAATAAATATGTTTTTGATATTTATGAATACAGTGTGGATGATAACTATTATTCCAATTCAGTTCAATTGCTGAATCCCGAAGACCAAACAACCAAAGGAGCCGTATCAAACGAAGATACAAACCTCGCCACCTCGATTGTCAATAAAGTCAGGAAAGCGCGTCCTGAAAACACTACTGTCAACCTGCTGACAAAATCCCTAAAAACCGCCGGCATGATATTGTCCGGCCTGATCTTCTTGCTTTTCGCCACTTATTTCATCATAAAGATATACTCCGGCCGGAATATTTTTCAGGATATTGCCGGAATGTCTCAATCATCCCCCGGTAAAAGAAAACCGAATAAGCGGCCTCCCCAAAGAAAGCCTTCGGAGTACGCTCGAAAACAAGCCCAAATTGATAAACCAGACCAACCAGCCGAAACAGATATCTACAGTTACAACACAAAAAGAGAGACGCCGGTAATCAATGAATCAGCAATTAACTCAATGCTTTTTGATAAAAAAGAAAAACAGATCAGAAAGATAATGCATCAGAAAAAATTAAACTATAATGAAGCCGAGATGCTGTTTAATCTTTCCCATAAAAGTTAAGTTTAAAATGGATAATAAACAGACATCTTATCCCGTTACTTACAATCTTGAAGATCTCAAAAAACGGCTGGAAATAGGAATGCAGGTGAAAGGCCGGATTTTGGAATGCCCAAAGAAAAACCGCTATATCCTAAGAATCCGGGGGTTCAATATCTACACTGAATCCAATAAGAAATTTGATAAAAACGATAAAATCCTGCTGACTGTCAGAAAGTTGAACCCCAATCTAGTGTTGGATATGAAAAAAGCCGGGCACTATGTGGACCCTGATAATAATCAAGCCGATATCATAATTTGATGGATCAAAATTTGAACAAAAAAAATAAATATAACGAAACCCTGTTAAAAGATTATGTCACCACCGTGACTCTGCTGGAGAATATGTCGGATGGCATTTTTATCCTGTCAGACCACGGACAAATACAATATGCCAACCATTCGGCAACCACAATGCTGCATGCGGATGCCGAACATCTGATCGGCCGCTATTTCGATGACTTTCTGTTATCACAAGAATCCAACCAGGAAAAATCAACCAATCCCTCCAATCTGCTGGAAAAATTAAATGATGGAATTTTCAGCAATATCGAAACCGTGCTGGTTAATAATAAGCATGAAATTCCCGTGATCATCAATATTAATCTGATCAATGACAATGGTGATAAAAACCGTTATTTAATCGTCACCGCCAAAGATATTTCACAATGGAAAAACCTGGAGAAAGAATTACAGGAACAGCAGGCGGTTACTATTTCACGGCACCGGTTAAAACTCATCGGCGAACTCTCCGTCGGTCTTGTTCACGAGATCACCCAGCCACTGCTGGCGCTCAAGATGCGGTCAGAACTACTGCAGGAAAAAATCAATAAGGATCAAATATCAAAAGAAGCTATCAATTCTAATTTTACACAACTATTCGAACTGATCACCAGGATCGAAAACACCATCCGGAATGTGCGGGATTACGCTCATCAGACAGAAGACGATGCGATTACCGATGTCATGATTGATGATGTTATTCTGGAAGCCATGAAATTAATTGAATATGAATTAACCGAGAACCGCATTCGGTTTTTTATTAACAAAGAAGAAGAATTACCCAAGATAACAACAAATAAGGTCATGCTGGAACAAGTCTTTTTGAACTTGCTAAAAAACTCCATCGATTCCATAAAAAATACACCTTTTAAAGAGAATGAGGAGCGTAAAATCGATATCGCGATCAATTCTGCTGAAGAGAAATGGATCGAGGTCTCTGTGGAAGATAATGGAAAAAAAATCTCCCCCGACATTGTTGATAAGATTTTTGACCCCTTCTTTACCACCAAAAGTTTTAAAAATAATTCCGGACTGGGGCTGACAATATCACGAAATGTGGTTAATTCTCTCGGCGGAGATATTCGGCTGGATAATAATAAAAAGCGATTTATCATCCAACTGCCGGTAATTCAGAAAGATGAACAGGAACAATTGATGAATTTCATAGAAATGCTAAACCAGGTGTAATTATGAGTAAAAAAGTAAAAACAGAATTTTTAAGTGAAATTGTTGTCATTCTCCAGCAGGGATTAAAATCCCAGGATACCTTTGTCGCTGTTTTCAATCTGCTGGAAAACACGATTCCCTTTACATCGGCAACATTGTTTCTCTATGATGAAAGCCAGGATGAACTCAATGTAATTCATCAAAAAGGCAAATATATTGCTGATCTCGCCAGTGAAATTCCGTTTAGCAGGGGTATGGGCATCTCCAGCTATGTCAGTCGTCAGCGGGAACCCATTATTCTGGAGTCACTGGAAAAATCCCGCCCCGGCAAAGATAAACGGTTTAACTCATTTGTATCCATTCCGCTTTGGGTCGGCGATAAACTGATTGGCGTCCTCAACCTGGGACATGAGGATTCAGGCTATTACAGTCAGCAGGAAAAGGAAGATTATAAAATCGTTGGCTCACAAATTTCAATGATCGTGGAAAAAATTGATCTTCGCTCAAAGTTGGAAAATAAAAATCTGGAGTTGACAACAGCCCTGGACAAATTACATAAAGCACAAGAGGAACTGGTCAGCAAGGAAAAACTGGCAACGATTGGCGAAGTGGCTGTCACTGTCAATCATGAAATCAATAATCCCCTGACATCCATCATCGGCATGGCGGAAATTCTGGAAATTGCCTATAATGCCGGCAACTCAAAAAAGGTTCTCGAGGGCCTCAAAGGAATTCTCAAGCAAGCCAAAAAAATCCAGAAAGTCACCGAAAAACTCAATAAAGTGAAAGAGGCTAAAAGTATTAATTATCACGGGGATATTAATATGCTCGAAATATAGCCCTTCTTCCCTACTTCTGCATTCAAAATTTAATTGCATTCTGATTAAGATATTTGCCGGGAATGCATTATATTTACCAACAAAAAAACAGAACTATGGAACCAGGAAAATTATATATCGTTGCGACACCTATCGGTAATCTGAAAGATATTACCTACAGAGCCATCGAGGTATTGAAGGCTGTAGATATAATTGGTGTGGAAGATACCCGTCATTCCGGCCCTTTATTGAAGCATTATCAGATCGGCACACCGACAATCAGTTTTTTTGAACATAACGAACAGAAAAGAACTGAGGAGTTTCTGGAAAAACTAGCCAGCGGACAATCTATAGCGATCATTTCCGACGCCGGCACCCCTGCTATCAGTGACCCGGGATACCGGTTAATTTCTGAAGCTGTGAATAATAATTTTACCGTTGTCCCCCTACCCGGTGCCTCATCGGTATTAACGGCCCTGGTTGGCTCGGGATTTCCCACTGACAGGTTTGTTTTTGAAGGATTTCTGCCTAAGAAAAAGGGACGTCAAACCCGGCTTTTGGAATGGCAGAACGAACAACGCACAATTATCTTTTTTGAAAGCCCTCACCGAATCATCAGAACCCTGGAAGATTGCCGGGATTATCTTGGCGACAGGGAATTGGCGATCGGCCGTGAAATGACCAAAATGTATGAAGAATTTCATCGCGGCACTGCTGCCGGACTGCTGAAATATTTTCAGCAGGAAAAACCCCGGGGAGAATTTGTCGTGGTCATCAAAAATAAAAAAAAGCAAAAAGTAAAAGTGAATAAATATGCCAAAAAGTAAAGTCGCGCTGATCAAATGCACCTCTTACGATCAGGAACAGGTAAATGATGCTTTTTTCCGGGCCATGGAATTGCTGGGCGGTCACCAGGAAATTATCGGAACTGCCGGTAAAATTTTGCTCAAACCCAATTTACTCAGCCCCCAGGAACCGGAAAAAGCTGTTACAACCCATCCGGCTGTTTTTACAGCAGTAGCTACCTATTTTCAACAAAATTATTCGAATTCCATCATTCGATACGGTGATTCCGCGCCCAAGGGAACCACTGACAAAATTCTGAAAACCACTGGTATGCAGTCGGCGGCAGAAAAGTTAGGAATCAGGAACAGCAATTTTGAAGAAAAGGTGACCCTCTCAAATCCAAAAGGCAATATTCACAAGCAATTCACAATCGCAAAACCGGTGGCTGACTGCGACGCGCTTATTAACATTGCAAAATTTAAAACTCATCATCTTACCCGGCTCACTGCGGCGGTGAAGAATCTTTTTGGCTGTATTCCGGGACTGATGAAACCGGAATTTCATGTCAAACTCCCCGGCGTCAAGGAATTCAGCCAAATGATGGTAGAACTGGACATTTTTTTGGATGCGAAACTGCATGTGATTGACGCCATCGAAGCCATGGAGGGCAATGGGCCCAATTCCGGCAACACAAAAAAACTGAACTGCATCATCGTAAGTCCTGATCCTGTCGCCGCTGATACTGTGGCCTGTAAACTGATCGGCCTGCAAGCCTCCCGCGTGTTAACCAATGAGATCGGCGAAAAATCCGGCCTCGGCAATATGAAAAAGATCGAACTTGTTGGCGATGATATTGATCAGCTGACGGATAAAACTTTTGTGGTACAGCGGGGTGTCAACCTTTCCACAAATGTGGCCTGGAAATATCGCTATCTGAAAAATCTCATCTCACTGAAACCGGTGATCAACACGCAAAAGTGCATTAAATGCGGGGAATGTATCAGCCACTGCCCGGTTGATCCGGTTGGTGTGGATTGGTCGAAAAAAAACGAGTTCCCCGTATACAATTACACGAATTGCATCCGGTGTTACTGTTGCCAGGAAGTCTGCCCAAAAGGCGCCATCGACATAAAAACGCCTTTAATTCGAAAAATAATGGACAAAATTTTCTCATGACCTATCAATTTATTTATACACTCATTGGCGGAATATTTCTAATCCTGGGGCTTTTTATCAATCTGGCCCAACCTGCATTTAGAAAATTATTGAAAATGATCAGCGATCAGGAATTTTTTGTTATGCCCGGTATTTTGGAATTGGCTATCAGTTTGACTTTGTTATACTTTCGGTATGAGACAAAAATTCCTTTCATTATCACGATGACCGGTATTTTAATGTTTATTGACGGTGTGTTGTATTTAATCGGCCCCCGGGCTGTGAAGGAAAGCATACAAATGCTTCTTGATATGGAATCCAAATACCTGCGGTATTACAGTCTGATCTTTTTCCTGTTGGCGGCGATAATTTTTGCTGGTGGATTTTTATAAGATTTTTAGAAAATTTATACCTGGAAATGAAAAGAGGGTTGCAATAGACAACCCTCTTTTTTTTTGAGCGAGAGACGA
Source organism: uncultured bacterium (assembly GCA_964472715.1). Classification (GTDB taxonomy): domain Bacteria; phylum Fidelibacterota; class UBA2242; order UBA2242; family JAFGTP01; genus JAFGTP01. The sequence goes on from CAYYMT010000018.1 coordinate 41,711, forward strand.
GACTCGAACTCGCGACAACCACGTTGGCAACGTGGAGCTCTACCACTGAGCTACTCTCGC
>CAYYMT010000019.1:0-41348 GCA_964472715.1 uncultured bacterium
CCTGTCTGATCTTTTCCAGAAATTCCTTTTTGTCGCCGATAAATTTGATTTCCGGACCTTTCAGTGCTTTGGCTGCTTCCACCCGTTCCTCTTTGATCGCGGACATAGCGCGGGCAAAAACCGCTTCGGCAATCGTTGATGTCGGCGTCCCCAATGCCAATGCTTGTTCACTGGTCCAGCGACCGGTCCCTTTCTGGCCGGCAGCATCGAGGATAATATCCAGAATGTATCGGTCGGAATCTTCTTCCTTTTTCCGTAAAATGTCTTTGGTAATTTCGATCAGGTAACTGTCCAGTTCACCGGTATTCCATTCCTCAAACACATCCGCCATTTCTTCGTTGGACATACCCAACACATGCTTCATAATCGCATAGGCTTCGGAGATCATCTGCATGTCGCCGTATTCAATGCCATTGTGGACCATCTTTACAAAATGTCCGGCGCCGTCTTTGCCAACCCATTCGCAGCAGGGAACATTGTCTTCCACTTTTGCGGAAATGGCCTGGAAGATTTCTTTCACTTCCGGCCACGCTTTGGGTGAACCACCGGGCATGATGGAGGGGCCTTTCAGCGCGCCTTCTTCGCCACCGGAAACCCCGGTACCGATATAGAGTAATCCCTTGTCTTCTACATATTTTGTACGACGAATGGTATCAGGAAAATAAGAATTTCCACCGTCGATAATGATGTCCCCTTTATCCAAATGCGGTATAATTTTATCGATGAAAATGTCTACCGGTTTGCCGGCTTTTACCAGCATCATGACTTTGCGGGGTTTTTCCAGGCTGTTTACCAATTCTTCAATGCTGTAGGTTCCCTTGATATTTTTATCTTTGCCGCGTCCGTTGATAAACCGGTCCACTTTTTCCGTTGTCCGGTTGAATACTGCGACGGAAAAGCCTTTGCTTTCCATGTTGAGGACGAGATTTTCGCCCATGACTGCCAGGCCGATGAGGCCGATGTTGTACTTTTTGTCCATTTATTTTCTCCTTCTAAATTTTTATTCTTTGCCACCTGTCTTCGCTATGCTTCGCCACGCAAGCGGATTATAATGAAAACCTTGCGAATGGTCTGGATGACCTTCGCAATGGTTGTATTCATAGCTATTAGTCCACAATTTCAAAGGTTTTCAACCATTTGAAAGGTGTTAAAATATTACACACCTGAAAATGCTGAGAATCCGCCATCTACCGGCACACTAATTCCGGTGACGTATTCAGCCGCGTCGGACAGGAGCCAGAGTACGGTTCCCACCAGTTGTTCCGGTTTACCGAAATCCCCTTGGGGAATATGATCGATAATTGTTTGACCACGGTCTGTCAGCCCTCCTTTTTCTTTGTCCATGAGTAAAAATTCATTTTGCTTGGTCAGGAAAAATCCCGGCGCTATGGCATTGACCCTGATCTTTGGTGAATATTCCCGGGCCATATGGACAGCCAGCCATTGGGTGAAATTAGACACGCCGGCTTTGGCTGCGGAATAGGCGGGAATACGGGTCAATGGCGTATAAGCATTCATGGAAGAGATATTCAATATCTGTCCCTCGCCTCGCTCAGCGAAATGTTTCGCTACGATCTGTGACGGTATAATTGTGCCCATGATATTGAGATCAAAGACATGTTTCATGCCCTTTTCCGTCAATTCATAAAAAGCTTTTTTGGCAGATGTAGTTGCGTCGGGATGGTTACCGCCGGCAGCATTGATCAGCACATCAATTTGTCCAAATTTTTCAATTGCCTTATTAATTGACTCTTCAATGGATTCCTTATCCAAGACATCGGTTTTAATGGCAAAGATATTTCTTTCATCACCATTCAGGCGGTCCATGAGTTCTTTGGCTTTGGGGCAATTTCTGTCAAACAGCACCACTTTTGCGCCGACAGCCACCAGGCCTTTGGCGATTGCTGATCCCAACACACCGGTCCCGCCGGTAATACAAATGACTTTTTCTTTTAAATCAAACAAATTATTCAATTGTAATTCTCCTTTTCTAAATGAATTGCGGTTTTAGTATTCCGCGATATTTTATTTTCAAAAAATTATTCTATTAATAGCCAAACAACCTCGGCAATGCCAGCGTGATCCATGGAAAATAGGTCACCAGCAGCAGCACAATAAACATGGCGATGTAGAGCGGCAGCAGGGGTTTTACCACCTTCCCTATCGAGGTCTTTCCAATCCCGCAACCGAGAAACAATACACTGCCCACCGGCGGTGTCGTCAGCCCGATACAGAGGTTCATCACCATGATAATGCCGAAATGCAGTGGAGTAATACCAAGGTTTGTTACAACCGGTAAAAATATCGGCGTAAAAATCAAAACCGCCGGGGTCATATCCATGAAAGTTCCCACCACCAATAAAATCAGGTTAATAATCAGCAAAATAATTATTTTACTGTTGGTCAAGCCCACCAATGCGGCGCTGATACTTTGGGGAATATTCTCATAGGACAAAATCCAGGACATGGCGCTGGAAGTCCCGATCAGCAGCATGACAATTGCTGTTGTTTCCACGGATTTTAAAAGAATTTCCGGCAATTCAAACATCTTCACTTCTTTGTAAATAAAAACCGACAAAACAAATGAATAGAGCACGGCAATAGCACTGGCTTCTGTGGCAGTAAAAATTCCGGAAATAATGCCGCCGATGACGATTACAATCAACATCAGACTGGGAATGGCCGCCAGAAATTTTTTCAAACTGGTCCACATTTCTTCCCGCTGTCCGGTTGGATATTTTTTTATAATTGAAATTATCGCCGCCACGATCATCAAACCCAGGCCCATTAATATTCCCGGCAAATATCCGGCAATAAAGAGTGCCGCAATGGACACACCGCCGCTGGCCAGGGAATAAACGATCAGAACATTGCTGGGCGGAATAAGCAAACCGGTGGTAGAGGCTGTCACGGTAATGGCGGTATTAAAATTCTTGTCATATCCTTCCTTATTCATAATCGGGATCATAAATCCGCCAATAGCCGAGGTAGCGGCAGCAGCAGACCCGGAAATCGCCCCGAAAAACATGCACGCGACAATATTGACAATCGCCAAACCGCCCGGCAGCATTCCCACTAAAACCTTGGCAAAATCGATTAACCGGCGTGCGATGCCCCCTTTACCCATTAATTGCCCTGACAAAATGAAAAAGGGAATTGCCAAAAGGGCAAAGCTATCAATGCCGGAAGCCATTCGCTGAGCAACAGTAACAATGGCCGGTTCAAAAGGAATCGTTACCAGCATGGTCAACAAGGTAGATATTCCAATACTGATCGCAATTGGCACACTCAAAGCCAGTAAAATCACAAAAGAAACAGCCAGTACAAGTACAGATAATTCCATTTTATGCCTCCTTTGCCTGCAAAGCAATTACAATAAAATTGATTGAATAGAAAATCATTAAAATGCCGGACAGCGGAATTACAAAATAGATGTAGCCGATTTTAATTCCCATAGAAGCGGAAATCTGGTTTAACTGAAAAGTCATTGCCATTAATTTGAAACCACCGATTACCATTATCACCAGTGCAAAAAGGGCGACCAGCGTGTAAATGATAATTTCAATAAACTGCTTTTTACGGCCTTTTAGTTTATAGGTCAAAATATCAATACCCAGATGCATGCGGGTATAGAGTGTATAACTGGCACCCAGAATGCCAATCCAGATGAGCAGAAATCGCGCCAGTTCTTCTGTCCAGGAACTGGAATTCCGCAGCACAAAACGGGTAAATACCTGCCAGGAGACATCCAGCACAATCAAAACCATTAGTGCTATTAAAAACCAACCAAGATACTTCGTTACACTATCAACAATCTTTCCCATATTTTCCCTTCTATTGGATTTTGTTAATTTTCTCAAGCAATTCGTAAATGGACGTACCTTTGTAAGCATCTTTTAACTTTTGAACAGACGCCTGAAAATCACTTTTGTCCGGATAGATCACTTTCACACCGGCCTTTTGGACCATTTCCAGAGCATGGTCAGAGGACTCCTGCCACAATTTTCGCTGGTAATTCACTGATTCATTGACCGCTTCCTGCAGCCATTGTTGTTCCTGACCGGAGAGATTGTTCCATACTTTGGTGCTGATCAGCAGAATATCCGGTATCGCTGTGTGTTCATCCAGACTATAATATTTACAAACCTCGTAATGTCGCGACAAATAGAAACTGGGTGGATTATTTTCTGCCGCGTCGACCACTCCCTGTTGTAATGCGGTATAGAGTTCGCCCCAGGGAATTGGAGTGGCGGACCCGCCCAGCGACTGTACCATCTGAACGGCTGTCTTGCTTTTCATGACACGGATTTTTAATCCTTCCAGGTCTTCCGGCTTATGGACCGGACGCTCTTTTGTGTAAAAGCTGCGGGAGCCGGCATCGTAATAACACATGCCGCGTAAGAAATAATCTTGTCCTGACAATAATAATTCCTTACCAATATCACTATTCAGAACTCTCCAGAGATGATCCTCGCTGCGAAAAACATACGGCAGACTAAACACCTTCATTTCCGGCACAAAAGATTCCATCGGGCTGGCGGACACTTTGGTCATACCGAGACTGCCGATCTGCAAAAGTTCGATCAATTCCCGTTCATTACCCAATTGGCCACCGGGGTAGATGTCCAGTTTCATTTTGCCACCGGACTTTTCTACTAATTTTTCACCCATATATACCATGGCCTGATGCACGGAGTGGGACTGGTCCAGACTGTGCCCCAGTTTTACCACTGTCACCTTTTGGTCTTTTGCACACGAGGTCAGTATGATTATCATGACCAGTGCTAGTAGTTGAACTTTTAAATATTTCATTTATCTCCCTCTATAATTTTTATCATCATGTCCACTTATGACTTTTCTCCACTCGTTCCCAAATTTCATTTGGGAACGCCAAGTCCGAAGCTGCGAGGAAGGTTCCCAAATGAAATTTGGGAACCAGTATGGGGATCAGCTTGGAAAACACTCATACATTCACCCTAACTTATACCCTTCCTTCACCAGATCGTAAGTCAGGGCCTTGATAACCCTCAGCGCCTCCGCTTTGGAAATGATATGCCGCGCAACCTTTCCCGCCAGAAAATTGGCGTCAATGCGCCGCGCCAGATCATGGCGTGCCGGTATTGACGGAAAAGCGCGGGTATCATCATTGAAACCTACGGTATTATAAAATCCGGCAGTTTCTGTCACACGCTCACGAAACCTTGTCATTCCTTCGATGGAATCATTGAACCACCAGGCGGGCCCAAGTTTCAGCGCCGGATAATGCCCGGCCAGGGGCGCCAACTCTCTTGAGTAAGTAGCTTCATCCAGGGTAAACAAAATGATCCTCAATTCTTTTTCATTACCATATTGATTCAGCAATTCTTTCATATTGCGGGTATATTCAGTTTCTACCGGAATGTCACAACCTTTATCCAGTCCAAATTTATCAAAAACCTTTTGATTATGATTACGCAATACACCAGGGTGAATTTGCATCACCAACCCGTCTTCAACCGACATTTCCGCCATTTTCATCAGCATATGCGCCGTAAAAACCATGGCATCTTTTTCTGTATGATTACGATCCAGGGCCTTTTGAAAAATTCTCTTAGCATCAATATCCCGGAGTAAATGAGTATAGGGGGTGGTCACTCCCTGATCTGTAGCGACAGCGCCATTTTCAATAAAATATTTTCGCCGTTTTTTGAGAGCTTCGATCAAATGATCATATTTTGTGATCTCTCCGCCAACAGCCTGAGATAATTTCTGAATACTTTCCAACCAATCCGGCCGCGCAATATCCGTTACAGAATCAGGGCGAAAACTGGGAATTACATTGCCCTGCCAACCGGAATTGCGAATATCTTTGTGAGCCTGCAGATCGTCTTCTGCTGCATCGGTAGTAGAAATGACTTCAATATTAAAAGCATCAAAAAGGTTCCGCGGCAGAAATTCCGGTGAATTCAATTTTTCCTGTAATTCGTCATAAATTCTCTGAGCATTTTCGGAATTCAATTCACAGGAGACATTAAACACCTCATATAATTCGTGGGAGAGCCAGACACCGGAGGGCGTTCCGGCAAAAAGATACCAGTGATCAGCAAACCGCTGCCAGATTTTTCGGGGATCGGCCCCGACTTTTGAGCCATCGACAGTGGAAACTCCCATATCTTCCATGGAAATGCCCTGGGAATAGAGCATTCGAAAAAGGTAATGGTCGGGAATCAGAAATAATTCCGCCGGATTGGGAAAAGGCCGGTTTTCAGAAAATAATTTTGGGTCAACATGTCCATGCGGACTGATGATCGGCATATTTTTCACCGATTCATACAATTCCCTGGCTATTTTCCTGACTGCCGGATCAGGATCAAAAAATCTATCGGGGTTTAATTTTGGCATGGATTAATTCTCCTTATTATTGGATATCTTTCGATATTTTTTAATGCCGGTTTGGCCGATATTTAATGTTACCGGCATAATGATCTTCTTTTCCTCTATGGGTGATTTTTCCTCTATCTGATCGATGATCAATTCAACTGCTTTGCGGCCAATATCCACCGCCGGCATGTGAATTCCGGTGATTGACGGATTCAAAAACTGATTATAGGCAGCGTCACCAAAACTGACCACATCAATATCGTCAGGGATAGAGAGGTCCAATTCCTGGGCGGCTTTGTAAACGCCCATGGCGACAGGAAAGGTTACAGTGAAAATAATTTCCGGCAGATTATTGGCTTTGTACAATTTCATAAATCCATCATAACCATCTTTGACAGAAAATCCACCACAAACCATATGATCGGAATTGACGTCCAGATTGTTTGCCTGCAGCGCTTTTTTAAATCCATTACAACGGGCAGCGCCGATATTCGTGTCTTTATATCCACCGATATGCCCGATTTTTTTATACCCCTGTTTGATAGCATATTCTGTAATTTTAAAAGCGCCGGCGTCATCATCGGACATAATGCAATTAAACCCCAGGCCTTCAATAACACGATCAAAAAACACCAGTGGAATGCCTCTCTTTTTTAATTCCTGAAAAATCGCCTGATCCTTGGTATTTTCCGTCACTGAAATTAGCAGTCCGTCCACCCGCATAGCCAGTAAATTGCGAATGTGTTTCACCTCTTCTTCCGCACATTCCTGAGAAACAGTCATAATAATTTCATAATTTTTCTGCTGGGCCGTGGAATAAATACTCTCTATGGCTTCGGAGAAAAAATGATGATTGATTTTAGGGATCACCAGTCCGATGGTTCTGGTTTTTTTCGCCGAAAGATTTCTGGCCAGAATATTGGGTGTATATCCCATTTCGTTGACCATCTCATTGACTTTCTTTTTCGTCTCTGCGGAAATATCAGAATGATCACGCAATGCTTTTGAGACGGTCACTTTTGATACTCCCAGTTTTTCGGCAATGTCGGCTAATGTAATTTGTTTTTTAGATTTCAACCTTACTCCTCTTTTCTTAACCGTTTACTTTATCGGTTAAGTAAGTTTATAAAATTACAGAAAGAGATGCAATCTTTTTTTTAACTTTTCAGGGTGCTGATAAGTAATTTGTTGGTTTTGCCTTATTAATTTTAAAATGAAATCTTACCGGTTTTGAAACCCAAAAGTTTTGTCCGTTATAAAAACAATGGGTTCACATGCTTTTCAAATAGATTTTCTGTTACATTTTTGCCAATGACTTCTTCATTGGCTTTTAAGGCATTCAGATATCTCTGCCCCATTTTAGCGGCAACTTTGTATGAGACATGCAATAATTGACGAATATTTTTGTCATATTCAGGATTGGATTGGTCGTGACGCAAGGCTTCAGCAAATTCCCGGCTGTTCCATTTGTCAACTTCTTCAGGTGTTGGCAAAGCATTAAAATCGATATCAATTACAGTAGCGTACGGCTTACAGAGGGATTCCTTTTGAATGAATCCTTTCCGGTAGATTTCTTTAGCGATTTCCAGTCCTTCTCCACCGGCTTCGGCCAGCCCGATCAATTCTTCCAGCCAGCTGGTACCGGCTGTTTTCAGATGAACACCCATGTCAAACTTACGAATGGCTTCCCTGATTTTTGGGTAGATGGCAAACTTATCACTGCCGGAGTGGACACTGAGTTTGAGATTTTCATGCAAACCAAATTCGCTGATAGCATATTTGATAATGGCAAGGTCTCTTTCAAATTCTTTGGTGAATTGGGCCACATCGCCAACGTATTCCACACCTTTATAAAAATCGCCGGAAAATTTTGGCGCAATGGTATCGATCTGAAGTCCGCGCCCGGCTATCATTTCCAATATAAAAAATAATTCCACCGGTGTTTGTGGTGCTTCGGTTTCATCCATCGATACTTCAATGACCACTTCATCCTGACGTTTAGCTTTAATATAAGCGTAGATTTTGACCGCTTCGTTCACAGCGGGAAGATATTTTCTTGTAATATTAATGATATTTTCTTCAGTAACAATCAATTTTTCTTCAATGCCGGGAATTTCCAAAACACCGGTATATTGACGGCAGTGATCAACATGATCCAACACTTTTTTGTCGTCAACTTCACCGCCAATGGCATTGGCCACATCGAGAGTGAAAAAATTACAATATTCAATAAACAACGCCACATTTTTCAGGTTGATATGGTCGGCGTCCAGAAAATATGGTTTATTCCACTCAGATTTCTGAATTGCGGAATTCACAGTTGCTTTTGTCATAGCCGGTGTGCTGCCGATAATGACATGCTCCCGGTGGGATTTATTCCAGACCGGTGAAATTTCGACGCCCAATTCCTGTGCTTTTTGCACCACTGCCAACTGTGCTTTTGTCTGAAAACCGAAACGGTCGCCCATGCCGATTGAATATTTTGATAATTTCATTTTATCCTCATCATTCATACACTTTATTGAATACTTTATCGGTTAAGTAACCTATTAATTTTAACCTTAAAAATGCAACTTTTTTATAAAATTAATTGTCCGGAAGCTATGAAACTGGTTCCCAAATAAAATTTGGGAACCAGTAGAACCAGTAGAATTGGGCTGTAATTTGGGGAACCAGCCAAACCGGTATAAGGGGGGATGAAATAAAAGCACAAAAAAAGCCGGTACTGCGACCGGCTTTTTTTTACTAATCTATTTTGATAGTTATTATTACTGCAGTTCTTTAGCTTTCTGACGGTATTCTTCTGCTTCTTCTTGTTTACCCTGGTTGTAGAGGGATTTCCAGAGAATGTCATAGCCAATATATTTTCCCTGGGGTTCGCAAACTTCCAAATATTTTCTGATAAAATATTCTGATTTTTCGTAATTTTTATTTTTAAAGAAAGCTTCCGCGATTCTTACAATAACAGCGGCATCATCGGGATTATTATCCAGTACTTTTTCATATTCCTGAATCGCTTCTTCATGGCGCCCTACTTTTGATAAAATCTGGGCCAGTAAAAACCTTACATCAACATTGGAGGGGTACTTTTCAACCAGTTCCTCTGCTGTTTTGATTGCTTCATCGTCGCGTTCGAGTTCCGCCAGGTACTGAATATAAAGGGATTGTAATTCAATGAAGTCCGGATGTTCATCCAGAATATCTTTGATCTTATCCAAAGTTTCTTCTTTGTTACCCGGTTTCCACAGGGATCTGGTATAGTAATAAACCACATCTTTGTCAAAAATACCATTATCAATGGCATCCTCAGCGTATTTGATCACATTGGCGGTGTCACCGCTCAGAAAAAAACATTTGACCATTCCATTATAGGTGGCTTTATCTTTTTTGATTTGTAAGGCTTTGATAAATTTTTCACCGGCTAAAGTGAACAATGAATCTCTCTCATCATCAAAAATCGCTTCGATGGCATCATTAAAATCTTCAACAGCTTCAGTATGAACCTGTGCCCATACTCTGGTTTTTTCCTGGTCTACTTTTTCCTTGTAGTTTTCCGGATCCAATTCTTTCGCTTTATCCAGTTCTTTCAGGGCCTTCTGCCAGTCACCCTGAGGCAAATAGATTTGTGTGGCTAATAAAAAAGGAACTTCCGCGTTTTCGGGTTCTTTTTCTTTAGCAATTTCCAACTGTTCCTGTGCTTTTTCAATATTGTCTTGCTGGAGATAAACTTTTGCTGATGTAACTTCAGGACTCTGGCAAGAAGTTAACATTAAGGTTAGTGCAACAAAAACAACTAAAATCCCCGCTATTCTCAAATTTTTCATTTTTGTCTCCTTCTGAATTAACATTAATTTGGCATAATATATTAAAAATCTTTAGTCATTACAAGAAAATATCTGTCGAACATAATTTGGAAGTCTATCCTTTCATATCGCTAAAATCATAGGGATATTGATAAATTCTGGTCTCAGTGATAATCCCTGAAATCAGGTGACCCGGTGTAATATCAAAGGCCGGAGTAATTCCCCTGGTTTTATCCGGCGCCAGCTGATAGCCCTGAATATATTTGACTTCCAGTTCCGAGCGGTATTCAATGGGAATGTCTTCCCCGCTTTTTATACTTTTGTCAATAGTTGAATTTGGCGCGGCAACATAGAGTGGAATCTGATGATATTTCGCCAGCACAGCCAGTGAATAGGTTCCGATCTTATTGGCAGCATCGCCATTGCCGGCAATGCGGTCCGCGCCCACAATAACCATATCAACTTTTCCCCGTTGCATCAGAAAACCGGCGGCACTGTCAGTACAGATTTCATGATGTATATTTTCCTGTTCCAGTTCCCATGAAGTCAGACGCGCCCCCTGCAAAAGCGGCCGGGTTTCATCGACAATGACATTAATAATTTTACCCATTTTGTGGGCGGTGATAATTACACCCAGGGCAGTTCCTAATCCGCCGGTGGCCAGTCCGCCGGCGTTGCAATGGGTGAGAATACCGGCTTTTTCCGGCACTAAGGTGTTGCCAAGGGCACCGATCTTTTGACAACGATTGATATCATCAGAATGGATTTCACCGGCTTTTTCCCAGAGCAATTGCCAGATTTTTTCTGTTGCCAATTCTTTATTCTTCTCAGCCACATTCTTCATCTGGGTCAGCGCCCAATTCAGGTTCACGGCCGTCGGCCGGGTGGCATTGAGAAAACCGGCTATTTCATTGAGCCGGTTAAAAAACTCCACTTTTGACCAATTACTGTGGTCTTTCAAACCGAGTACTAATCCATAGGCAGCAGCAATCCCAATTGCCGGCGCGCCCCTGATAGATAGTCTTTTAATTGCTTCCGCCATTTCCAGGTGATCCTTAACAGTGATTTTTATATAGTCACCAGGCAACTTTGTCTGGTCCACAATTTGGACTTGTCCATCTTCAATGAATAAGGGTTTGATCATACATTTACCAATTTTGATAAAGCTTTTAAACGTTCATTCAGAATATCCTGGTTTATTGTATCAAGAGCATCATAACTGAAACCTTCGACACACAAAGAGCCCATTATCGCGGCATGAACCAGGGCTTTTTTCATATTTTCAAAAGTAATTTCACCGGTTTGGGAGAGATACCCCATAAATCCCCCTGCAAAGCTATCTCCGGCCCCGGTAGGATCGATTGGCTCCCAGACCGGATAAGCCGGCACAAAAAAGAGTTCCGGATTTTTACTTTCATCATTCAGACGGCTCAGATAAGCGCCATGTTCCCCTTTTTTGATAATAGTATATTTCAGCCCCCGTTGATGAATTTTTTTGAGCCCTTTCAACAGATTTAGTTCTCCGGTCAGAAGAACCAGTTCAGAATCATTGATCACCAGCAGATCAATATGCCGAATCACTTCCGCCAGGTCTTCACGGGCGGTTTCAATCCAGAGGTTCATGGTGTCCAGCGCCACAAACTCAGGCTTGTCCAATTGGTTCAAAATATCCATCTGCAAGGAGGGTAAAATATTACCCAGGAAGACATAAGGCGTTTGTTTATATTTTTCTGGAATTAACGGTTTGAAATCCGCAAAAACATTCAGATCCGTATAAAGGGTATCGCGGATATTGATGTCATCATGATATTTCCCCCCCCAGCGAAAGGTCTTGCCATCCACCAATTCCAATCCGAGGGTATCAATTTTCCGTTCTGTAAACTTATCCAGCACAAATTGCGGAAAGTCTTTGCCGGCCACACCAACAATTCTGACCTGCGTATAAAAAGAAGAAGCGATGGAAAAATAGACGGCTGATCCGCCGATGGAATCATCGCGTTTACCAAAGGGAGTTTCCACATCATCCAGGGCCACCGACCCGACCACTAATACCGATTTGCTCATAAAAAATAATCCTTATCATTAATATTTTTAATATACAGGCAAAAGTACAAAATTCCTGATTTGTTTTCAATAATCTTTATTTATTAATAAATTTCAACCATGAAATACAATTTTTGCTATAACTGCGGAGAAAAAACGGAAAGCAAAAAAATCGCAGGAAAAAACCGTTCTTTTTGCAAAAATTGTAATCTTATCCTCTACAAAAACCCAATTCCTTCGGTCGCCATAGTTGCATTTAATTTACAAGATGAAATATTACTGACCAAACGGGGCATTGAACCCGGCAAAGGCTTGTGGTGTCTGCCCGGCGGTTTTGTAGAAAGCGGCGAACCAGTCTCCCAGACAGTAAAACGGGAATTAAAAGAAGAAACCAACCTGGATTGCACCAACATCAAAATACTTGGGGCCGAATCCGTAATAAACGGTTACTGGGGCGACATCCTGGTTCTGGGCTTCTCTGTGAATCTCATAGCCGGCGAATTGATTGCCGGTGATGATGCTATTGAGGCGGGCTTCTTTCCCCCGGACAATCGTCCCGGAATTGTTTTTCCGATCCATGAAGATTTTATGAACCATTATCTGAAGAGTCTACCATAATATGCAAAGGAGAAAAAAAATATTAGTGGGAATCAGCGGCGGTGTCGATAGTTCAGCCGCCCTTTATCTGCTCAGGGAACAGGGTTATGATCCGGTGGGCATTACCCTGAAAGTAATCACGAATACGAAGGACAGTAAGTTTGAAGGCGAATTGGAAAGAACCCGAAATCTCTGTCAAAAATTGGGTGTGGAACACATAGTCAGACATGTTGAACAGGAATTTTATGATAAAATAATCATGGATTTTGTCAACACCTATCTGCAGGGCGAAACACCCAACCCCTGTGTGGTCTGCAATAAACAAATCAAATGGAAATTTCTGCTATCGGAAGCAGATAAATTAGGGATCAATTATGTGGCAACCGGTCATTATGCCCGTATCATGGAGAAAAACGGCCAGTTCGAACTGCATAAAGGAATTGATGAGAAAAAAGACCAGAGTTATATGCTGTGGCAACTGGGGCAGACAGAACTGTCGCGGACAAAGTTCCCGCTGGGCCAATATACAAAAACTGAGATCAGGGAAATTGCCCGCGCTCATGCCCTGGCACCGGATTCACTGGCGGAAAGTCAGGACATCTGTTTCATTCCAGAAAATGACTATCGCAAATACCTGAAAACCAACTTTTTTGAGCGCCTGAAAACCATCGGCAGAGGAGACCTGGCGGAAACCGATGGCACAGTGGTGGGAAAGCACGATGGTTTTTACAACTTTACCATCGGTCAGCGAAAGGGTTTTAAGAAGGGCTTTGGTGAACGCCGCTATGTCAAACAGCTGGATGCGGAAAACAACCGTATTGTGATCGCGAAAAATGATGATCTTTACAGCAAAGGCGCGGTAATTCAAAAAATAAATTTCCCTGCCGGTAATATTCAGAAACAGATTTCCGGCACCATAAAGATCAGGTACAATCATAAAGGCGTACCATGCCGGGGTGAATTTACGCACAAAGGATTACTAAAAATCACATTTGATCAGCCGCAGCGGGCGGTCACACCGGGTCAAACAGCGGTTCTTTATGATGAGGACAAAGTAATTTTAGGTGGCATAATAAAAGAAATCATATAAAAGGTATTACCATGAAAAAAATCAGAATCAATACGTTATTACAAAAAAAGGAAAACAAAGAAAAGATCACAGCCCTGACGGCTTATGATTATACCTTCGCTTATTTAATGGATGAGGCGGGGTTGGATATTTTATTAGTTGGCGATTCCCTGGGGAATGTCTGTAGCGGCCATGAAACCACTCTGCCGGTGACAATGGACCAGATGATCTACCACACCAAGTCTGTTAAACGCGGCGTTAAAAACAGTCTGCTGGTAGCGGACCTTCCCTTTTTATCCTATCAGATATCAAAAGATGAGGCGATTTACAATGCCGGCCGTCTGGTCAAAGAAGGTGGCGCCGAAGCGGTTAAACTGGAAGGTAGTGAGTTTAATCTGCCGACCATTGAACATCTGACAAAAATCGGAATTCCGGTGATGGGACACCTGGGGCTTACTCCGCAAAGTGTCAACCAATTCAGCGGGTTTGGTGTTCGCGGCCGTGAAAAACAGGAAGCCGATCAAATTTACAGCGCTGCCAGAAGTTTGGAACAGGCCGGCGTTTTTGCCATTGTCCTGGAAAAAATACCGGCTCACCTGGCAGAAGTCATTACCAATGAATTAAGGATTCCAACCATTGGCATTGGCGCCGGTGCCCACTGCGACGGCCAGATCCTGGTTTCCTATGATATGCTGGGCCTTTTTGATAAATTTAAACCCTCCTTTGTCAAGCATTACCGCAATCTGGGCCAGGAAGTCCGGGAGGCGGTAAAAGAATATTGCGATGAGGTAAAAGCCGGGAAATTTCCTTCCGGTCAAGAGAGCTATGAATAATCTGATAAAATCATTAATCATCATACGGGAGTTCATGTGAAGGTTATTAAGACAATTGATCAACTGCGAAAAGAACTCAAACAGTACAGGCCTGATACAACCATCGGATTTGTTCCCACTATGGGCTATTTTCACAGGGGTCATCTGTCATTAATGGACCGGGCCCGTGAAGAAGCCGGCATTGTGATTGTCTCGATCTATGTGAATCCCACACAATTCGGCCCCAATGAAGATCTGGAAGTCTATCCCCGGGATTTTAAGCGGGATGAAAAACTGGCCATCGATCATGGCGTCGATATCATCTTTTATCCGGATAATAATGAAATGTATCCGGAAGGCTACAAAACCTATGTCTATACCGAGGATTTGTCCCGGAAACTATGTGGAAAAAGCCGTACTAATCACTTTCGCGGGGTCACCACAATCGTGGCCAAATTATTTAATATTATACAGCCGGATCTGGCGGTTTTTGGTCAAAAAGACCACCAGCAGGCGATTATTCTGCAACGTATGGTGGAAGACCTCAATTTTCCTGTAAAAATGATCATTGCGCCAATCATAAGGGAAAAGGACGGGCTGGCCCTGAGCAGCCGCAACAAATACCTGTCTCCCGAAGAACGCCGGCAGGCAACCGTGCTATACAAAGCCTTACGAAGAGCAAAAAAACTCGTGGAAGGCGGTGAAAAATCCGCGGCTGAAATCAAAAAACAGATAACTGAGAAAATCGAAACTTCTCCCCTGGCAAATATTGAATATATTGAGATTGTTAATAATCATGATTTAAACGCTGTTGAAACCATCCGTAAAGGAACTTTTGCAGCGGTAGCTGTGTTTTATGGACAGACGCGGTTGATTGACAATATTATATTGAAGTGATCAAACAGGCCTTAACCTGTGTGAAGTAAACCCTTACCAAATTATAACGGTTTTGGTCTGAATAATCTTCTTGACATATTGTTTAAAAACCATTAAAATGGTAAAGAATTTAATAAATGGTGAGACGATGAAAACGAAATATTTTTTACTGACAATTTTAGTATTGCTACCAATGATTCTTTTCGGGCAAATCAAAGAAGAAATGCCTGTTCCTATCTCAGTTGAAAAGATGATCCAGATTCCGGTGCAGCGGAATATGAGCATGAATTTCAACTGGTTTGACGCTGATAAATTTACCATGTCACACTCCTACTCAATGTCAGTGGGAAGTTTTGGTAAAGATCCCTATTCCCAGGGCATGTATTTAAACCAGATGAACTATGCCTTCTCTGACAAACTCAATCTGAAGGCTGTTGTTGGATTCACCCATGACCCGTTACAATTGGGTAATACAAATCTGCCGGGCAATGGATTGGACCTGGACAATATGGTTTATGGCGCGGAAATAGCATATAAACCCACTGAAAATTCCATGTTCAAATTTTCTTTTGAAAGAACACCAATGCGTTATGGGTACGGCTATAATTCCTATGGATATTCACCTTATGGCTACAACCGGTACTACGCGACACCGTCACTGTTTAACAAACATAATTATATGGGTTTTTAAATACGAATGGCGAGTAAAAAGACCAGGCAAAAACAAGAAAAATTAAATAGAAAAATTTATAAACTTCAAAAATGGCTACTCAACTTTGCAATTGTTTGTTTAGCCATTATTATTTTTAGTTTTATGTTATCATCTACCCGTCGTTTCAGCAGCAATCCTGATAAAATTGACCTGTCCAGACAAACTGTTGTCAGTGAGATGCCCAGGTACAGCGATATTTGTATTGAGGTATTAAATGGTTGCGGAATTCCCGGTATGGCCGGAAAGTACACCCAATATTTGCGGCATCACGGCTTTGACGTGATCTATACCGGCAATGCCGATCAAATGAATTATCCGGAAACTTTTGTCTTTGCCAATGATACCAGTGAAAAGAAACTCACACCGCTTCTGAATGCAATGGATTTCACAAAAAAGAGAATAGAATTTAACAGCGCGATGGACACTCACATCAATTACCAAATAATTCTGGGAAAAGACTGTGATCGCATACCAGTCTATGAAACAATCAAAAACATGGAGAATACTTTTTAATTATATGACAACGAAACAAAAACTTACTGATGAACAGATCAGGGAACTGGCCCTGAAAGCCGCCCAACTGGCGGATGATAAAAAAGCCCTTGATATCAAAATATTAGACCTTCGGGAAATGACCACTATAACCGATTTTTTCATTATTTGCACCGGTGAAGTGGAGGAGCATGTCAAAGCGATCGTAAAATCCATTGAACGCGGCCTGATAGAATCGGATAATTTTAAAGCATGGCATATCGAAGGCTATAACAATGCCAAATGGGTTGTTATGGATTATTTTGATTTTGTCGTGCATATTTTCAACCCCGATTCCAGGGAATATTATAAACTGGAAAAACTCTGGGGCGATGCGCCAATAATTGAAATTTAAATTTTTGTCTTGATCGATAAAATGAAGAAAGCCGGCTGGTTCAGTCGGCTTTTTTTTATTTGCCCGCGGTTCATGCGGACAATAACGAAATATTGGGATTGAACCAACCATTTCAAAGGTCTGCGACCATTTGAAAGGTTTTCGTGTATACCTGGATTGTCTGCGAAAAAATTCTAGTGCACTATTCTTCCAAAACAATATTAAAAGTCACCCTATTTCTCATCACCTGAATTTTATCAATGACATAGTTCTTCACCGGCACATCAGCATGGTGAATGCCATGAAAATCTGTGGGAAGCTGCTCTATTTCATCAATGATATCCATGCCCTTAACAACTTTTCCAAAGACACAATACCCCCAACCGAAAAAGGTTTTATCCTCAAAGTCATAATTCGGGTTATCAGCGGTATTGATAAAAAATTCAGATGTGGCGGAATGAGGCTGTCGCTCTCTGGCCATGGCAATAGTCCCGCGTAAATTTTTCAATCCGTTATCAGACTCATTGTGGAGAGGCAGTTTAACGTTTTTGGGGATCATGCCGGGTACATACCGGCCCCCATGGACTCGCTTACCTTTAATTACTCTGTGGAAAATAGTCCCGATATAAAAATGATCCCGGCAGTAGCCGATAAAATTATCCACTGTACTGGGGGCTTTTTCCCGATCTAATTCTATGACAATTTTGCCAATCTCTTGCATTTAACCAACAGTCTCCTTTTCTAATCATGCATAATGTATACATATCAATAAATTTTTCAAATACAAAGAATTTATCGACCGGTTTTTTGGCCTACTTTAATACAAACTTAAATTTCTAAAAAAATTACTGCCGGAAAAATTAAAACTGCTGATATTCAGCAGCTTTATTTATAATAAAAAAGAAGGAGTAAAAAAAAGGGCAGGGCTTAATTATCAACTTCCAATTACCCCGACGTGAATTAAAAATTGAAACCACCCTGCACTTAAGGAATAAGGTAAGGATTTCTTTAAACTCAACTTCATTTGAGGAGGAGTTTAAATCGTTTTGTTAAAAATCTTTATTTAACATGCATATATTAACCAAAATTCATGTTTAATCCAATATATTTTTTTAATTATTTTAATAATTATTTCAATCAGCACAAAATTCCCGTGGCACCTTTCGCCTGACATACTATTGCTGAAAGGGTTACGGCATTATCATGAATTTTGTCAAGAGAATATTTTTTTAGATAACCATCAACACAGGCCGCTAAAAAGGAATCGCCGGCACCGACAGTATCAATGATCTTAACAGCTAAAGATTCCCGTTTCGAAACATCATCCAAGGTTATGATTTCACTACCTTTATCACCATTGGTAATAATCAGCATTTCAAGGTTGTATTGCTTCAGTAGTCCTTTGACAGATGGACTGTCATTTAAATTAATTTTTAAAATATTTTCTAAAATATTTTTCTCATACTGATTTATCTTAAAAATATCACTCCTATTCAGCAATTGTTCAATTAAATCCTCAGAGTAATAATTTTTTCGAATATTCAAATCACAAACCTTTAAACATTTTTCCGGCAACTCATTCAGCACTCTAAAAATGGTTTGTTTTGAATCCTCCGACCGGCTTGACAGGGAACCGAAAGTGATGGCATCAAATTGATTGAGGCTTTCCTTAATTTTTTCGGAATATAAAATGTGGTCGCAAGCCCGGTTTTCAACAATTTGATAAGATGGGTTTCCATCACGATCCAATTGTATATTTACTTCGCCGGTGCGATAGGCAGGATGTTTTTGAATTAAATCCACATGGATTCCCCATTTATCCAACTGCCGGATTAATTCGACGCCAGGTTCATCATCTCCCACCGCACTGATGATATATGCCGTGTGGCCTAAATATTTTGACATGACAGCAAAATTAGCCGGTGCTCCGCCAAGACGTTTGCCATCGGGAAAATTATCCCATAACAGTTCACCAATCGCCGCTATTTTAAACATACATTTCCCTCATTTTGTTATTAGATTTCTACTATTATAAACAATATCAACCATTTCCCAAAACAAAAAAAATCGGCTGTGAAAAATCACAGCCGATTTACATCATCTATTTTTTAATATTTATTTTGTGGCTTTAACCATTAAGTCGTTCATGCGACTGATAAAATCAGTTGGGTTGTTAAGATTTCCGTCAATCAGCAGTGACGCTTCGTAAAGTTGATTCACAACCTTCTCAATAGTTGGATCGGATTTGTCATTCTCATGGATTTTGGCAATATTTTTAATCAGGTCATGCCCCGGATTGATTTCCATGATCTTGGGCTGCGACATGGCAGCGCCTTCAGGATTCATGGCCCGCATCATCCGTTCCACCTGGGGATCCATTCCATCTTTATCCACTACCAGTGTAGCCGGAGAGTCCACCAGTCGTTTGGATGCAACGACATCTTTGACCTTGTCACCGAGGATTTTCTTGAAGACTTTAACCATGGATTTCATTTCTTTTTTATCCAGTTTTTCTTCAGATTCTTCACTTTCCTTGCCGGTGTCAATTTCTGCTTTTTCAATGGATTCTAATTGTTTTCCGTCATATTCATTCAGATTTGGCAGAATGAATACGTCAACAGGATCAACAAAATAAAGCACTTCGATATCATTTTTCCGGAAATATTCCAGATTTGGATTGCGGGCGGCAATTTCCTTGCTTTCACCGGTAATGTAATAAATCTTTTCCTGGTCGTCCTGCATATTTTCAACATATTCGCCTAAAGTAACTAACTTGCTATCTTCTGTTTTTGTTGATTCATAACATAGCAGTTTTTTAATTTTATCCTGGTTCTGAAAATCTGAATTCAAACCGGTTTTCAGCAAGGGACCGAAGTTTTTATAAAAGGTTTCATATTTTTCACGATCGTCTTTGATCCAGTCGGTGAACATAGCCAGTAATTTTTTGGTTAGAATTGATTTGATTTTATTCATGACCGGACTGTACTGGGTCGTCTCACGGGAAACATTAAGCGGCAGGTCTTCCGTATCAACTACACCACGAACAAATCTCAGATATTCAGGCAGCAGGTCTTCGGAAGCATTGTCTTCAATAAAAACACGGCTGTTATACAGATGCAACCCTTTTTCATTAATATCCTGGAAGAGATGCAGGGGCGCTTTTGCCGGCACAAAAAGCAGGGCTTTGAAATTCACAGCCCCTTCCATGCTCAAATGCAAATGGTCCAGTGGTTTCTGAAAGTCATTGGAGACAAATTTGTAGAACTCTTCCAGTTCCTCTTCTTTCATGTCACTCTCTTTTTTGCGCCATAACGCTTCTACAGTATTTTCTTTTTCATCATTCACATAGATGGGAAAGTCCACAAAATTTGAGTATTTTTTGATAATGGACTTGATTCGGTATTCTTCAGCAAATTCTTCATGTTCATCTTTTAAACGAAAAGAAATTTTTGTGCCGCGGGATTTTTTATCAATTTCTTCAATCGTGTATTTTTCTTTGCCGTCACTGATCCAGCGATGCGCCGGTTCCCCGGGAATGGCCGACTTTGTTTCTACGATCACTTCATCGGCAACCATGAAGACGGAATAAAATCCGACACCAAATTTTCCTATCATATCGCCACTGATGGTTTCCCCTTTGGCCTGAAGTTCTTTAATGTAATTCAGAGTTCCGGAGTTGGCCACCGTACCGATATTGGTTTTTAATTCGTCCCGGGTCATTCCAATACCGGAATCTTCAATAGAAAAGGTTTTTTTATCTTTATCAACATTGATTTTAATGGCAAATTCGGCATCCTTATCAATAATTTCTTTATCTGTTAATTCCAGAAACCTGGCCTTGTTTAACGCATCGGAAGCATTGGAAATCAATTCCCGCAGGAAAATTTCCGGGTGCTTATAAAGTGAATGGACAATCAGGTCCAGTAATTGATGTAATTCAGCTTTAAACTTATAATTCGATTTTCTGCCTTTTTGTTCTGTCATAGATAGTATCTCCTTTTATAATTTCATAAAATTTTTCAGGCATTTCCAAATGACTATAATCATGCCACTGATATAAAACTGCCAATATGACATAAATACTGAAATTTTTCCAGAAATTTATTAATCAGGAAAAAATTTCCTGATATTCTTAAAAATTTATTTCATAGAAGTGAAAAAATTGATATAATACTCATTGAATCGAACAATTGTTTTGAGATACTATGAAATACAAAATTTGCAAATATAAATTTATTTTAATCGCCTTATTGATCTTTCCTTCGATAGCTTTTGGATTTTTACGTAGAATTCCTGAGGGCATCAGTCTCGCCTCGGATTTTTACCGGGTGGAAAGCCACCAGGTTCAGTTTCTTCGTGATATGACTTTTATGCAGGATTCAACCCGTATTGTTGACCAGCAGATTTACCCAAAAGTCTATGACCTGATTGACAGCGCGGAAAAATTTCTGGTCTTGGATATATTTTTATTTATTGAAACTTCCATAGATACAAATCCAGAATGGATTCCCACGACCACTTTCCTGACCAATAAACTGGTGCAAAAGAAAAAGAACAATCCGGACATGCCGATTTATTTCATCACGGATGAATTCAATATATTCTATTACAGTCATAAGAATAAACATCTGGAACAAATGAAAGAGGCCGGAATCGAAGTCATCATGACCAATATGATCAAATTACGGGATTCACACCAGCCCTATTCTTTTTTTTGGCGGATAATTCCCCGCTGGTTTGGTAATCCGGACTATCAGGGCTGGCTCCCCAATCCGTTTACAGAACCCAAAGAGGACATCGCCATCCGGTCATTTTTGAAACTGCTGAATTTTAAGGCCAACCACAGAAAAATCATTCTCTCGGAGAAAGAAGCCATCATCACATCAGCCAATCCTCATACCGCCAGCAGCCTGCATTCCAATATCGGGTTTCGCATGGAAGGCGAAATTCTTCAGGATATTCTGTTTTCGGAAAAAGCGGTTGCAGAACTTTCAGGATCATCAATCGACATAGAGTTCTCTCCTCAGCCAACAAGCGGGCCCATAAAAATAAAGTATATTACCGAGGGAAAAATACGAAAAAGCCTGCTGTCAAATATTGAACAGCTGGATGCGTCGGATTCCCTGGACATCGGTGTTTTTTATATATCCGACCGGAAAATAGTCAAGGCTTTGAAAAAAGCCCGTGAACGGCAGGCCGTTATCAGAATTCTGCTGGATGCGAATAAAGACGCCTTTGGTAAGGAAAAAAACGGCATCCCCAACCGGCAGGTGGCCTGGGAACTCCACAAAGCGGGAATTCCGATTCGCTGGGCGAATACCCATGGTGAACAGTTTCATACAAAAATGGCCATTTTTACAGAACCCGACAGCGTGGTTATCATTGGCGGCTCTGCCAATTTTACAAAGCGCAACCTGGGCAACAAAAACCTTGAAGCAAACATTGCCATCAAAGCCGCCCGCCGGGAATCCATTTCACAGGAGGTAAAACAATATTTTCACAATCTCTGGCTGCACGAAAAATATTCCCTGCCTTTTGAAGCATACAAGGAAACATCCACTTTAAAATACTGGTTATACCGTTACCAGGAATTCACAGGAGCGAGTACCTTCTAATGACAGAAACAACAGAATTAATTTATTACGGAATTTTAATCATTACCGGAATTCTGGCCGGTATTATCAATACCCTGGCCGGAGGCGGAAGTTCACTGACTTTGCCGGTCCTTATTTTATGCGGACTTCCTTCGCCGGTTGCCAATGCCACGAACCGCGTGGCCATTTTCTTTCAAAATATTACGGCCACGGCAAAATTTAAAAAACATGGTCAACTTCGTGTTAAACCGATTCTCCACATTGCACTGGCTGCCGTTGCCGGCGCCATTATCGGGTCATCCTTTGCCGTAAATCTTAGTTCCGAGGCATTTGACATAATACTGGGATTTTTGCTTTTATTTGTCCTCATTATGATTCTCAAACCCAAAAAGAAAAAAACGAATGCCGATAAAGATATCCCAAAATTTTTGGAAGTAATGATTTTCTTTGGTATCGGGTTATACGGAGGATTCATTCAGGCCGGTGTTGGATTCCTGTTTTTGGGAGCATTAAATATTCTTTCACACAAAGATTTAATTAAATCAAACGCCATTAAAGTATTTATTATCGGTTTATATACCTTTTTTGCTTTAGTTATTTTTGCAATTGCCGATAAAATAGTATGGAGATATGGAATTATCCTGGCTGTCGGTAACAGCATAGGAGCGTATATTGGAGTAAATCTGGCAATAAAAAAAGGAGAAGTGATCGTGAAAATAATATTAACCATTGCTATCATTGCTTCTTTTTTAAAATTATTGGGAATATTGAATTTTTAAGTAATGATAAATAAAATTGATACAGGATCGTAAAAATTTATGACTAAACGGGAAGAAAACGAATGCCATTAAAACTAGAAGAACTCATCAACGAAGTCAACAATTCAAATTTCGCTTCAATCAGAGGAATTATCACTGGTATTTTTGACATTATCAATAATTCCCGCAGTTCCGTCAATGATCTGGAAGCCATTATTAAGCTGGACCCGCCTTTAGCTTCCAGAGTGCTGAAAGTAGCCAACTCTGCTTTCTATGCCTCCCGGGTGGATTTTAAAGATTTGAAAGAAGCGGTCTTGTGGATAGGCTTTGACGAAATCAGGAATATCGCTGTCACCCAACAATTATATAAAGTATTTATGCGGAACAATTATAATTCCTTTTCCAGAAAAGACCTCTGGAAAAATTCCATTGCCACTGCCCTGCTTGCCAAAATGATTTTTCGCAGGGAATTTGGAGAAAAAGGCGAAAACCTTTATACCGCCGGTTTGATCCATAACATCGGAATAATAATAATCGACCAGTTTCTCAATGATGAGTTTCATGACATACTGGAATATGCCGAACAAAATGAAGTTGACCAATGGGTTGCAGAAGATAAATTTCTCAGCTATGACCATACTACCATTGCCTATGAATTGGGAAAGGCCTGGAATTTCCCCGACGAACTCAGTGAAACTGTGAAATATCATCATAATCCCGGGGAAGCAACAAAAGACTTTCAAAAAAATGCCGCAACGATTTTTATTGCTGATTATTATTGTAAGAAATGGGGACTGGGATATTGCGATATCAATAATCCGGATACAGAAAAGGTCAACTTATTATTGGAACACAATAAGATCGAACACGAATCCCTGGTATTGATGCGCGCTGACCTGATTGAGCAAATCGTCCATTTTGAAAATATCGGATTACTGTCTAATGGCAAATAATAATACTGAACAATATTTACAGAAAATAAAGCATCTGAAGAATGAGTTAAAACTCGCACAATTGGAGAAGGAAGAAACCGCCCGGAAATTTTATGACCTCTACAATCAAATGGAAGATGAAGTCCGGCGCCGGGCCTCACAAATCCGGGATCAGAATTTTAAACTGCAGGAAGAAGTCCGGAAACGAAATATAGCCGAAGAAAATTTAAAAAAAGCCCTTAAGGAGAAAGAATATCTTTTCCGGGAACTCCATCACCGGGTCAAAAACAATCTGCAGTTAATCTCAAGTATCATCAATTTACAAATCAAGGACACAAAAAACAGTGAGGTCAAAACACTTCTCCTTGAAAGCCGGCAAAAACTAAAATCCATGGCATTGATCCATGATTTCGTCTATGACACCGGCACTTCGGATAAGATAAATCTCAGTGACTATTTGGATTTTTTGTGCAGGGAAGTATACCGGTCTGTGGTAAAACACTTTTCACGAATTCAATTGCAAAGAGAGATAGAAAAAGACATTGTCACCTCTGTCAAAACCGCTCTCCCCTGCGGGTTAATTATCAACGAATTGCTCATCAATTCCGCTAAACATGCTTTCCCCGAAGAAAAAAACGGAACCATTCACATCGCGCTGCAAGCCAGGGAAAATTCCTTACAATTATTAGTAACTGATGACGGCATCGGTATGACAAAAGAGGAATTTCAAAAACAGGATAAATGCCTGGGACTTAACCTGGTAAAACTTCTTGTGGAGAATCAATTAAAGGGGGAACTCAATTTTGATGGCTCCAATGGCACCTCTTTTCAATTCAAAATCCCAAATATTTTAGAAAACCATGATTGAAAAAAAAGATATTTTAACGGCCCATGCCCTAATTAAAAATTATATTCATAAAACTCCCGTACTGACCTGCCGTAGTTTGGACCATATTTTCGGTACAAAAATCTTTTTTAAATGTGAAAATTTTCAGAAAGTCGGGGCTTTCAAAATACGTGGCGCAACCAATGCGATATTTTCCCTATCCACACAGGAAATGAAACGTGGTGTAGCCACTCATTCTTCCGGTAATCATGCCGCCGCCCTGACACTGGCTGCCAAATGGCGACAAATACCGGCCCGGGTTGTTATGCCCAAAACCTCCCCAAAAGTAAAAGTAAACGCGGTCAAAAATTACGGCGCGGACATCACTTTTTGCGAACCCAACCAGCAGGCCCGGGAAACAGCACTGAATAAAATCGTTGAAAATACCGGCGCGAAATTCATTCATCCCTATAACAACGAAAAAATAATTACCGGCCAAAGCACGGCTGCACTGGAAATATTACAGGACTACAATGATCTGGACTTCCTGATCGCTCCGGTTGGCGGTGGCGGTCTTATCAGCGGTACCGCCCTGACCTGTCACCATTTCTTCCCGAAAACCAAAGTAGTCGGAGCGGAACCCAAAGGCGCGGATGATGCTTACCGGTCGATGCTGGAAAACCGTATTGTTCCTTCCGAACATCCACAGACCATTGCCGACGGGTTATTAACATCCCTGGGCAGCCTGACTTTTCCCATAATCAAAGACAAAGTTGAGCAAATTTTCACTGCCGAAGAAGCCTCGATCATTCAGGCCATGCGGTATATTTGGGAAAGGATGAAAATAATTATCGAACCCAGTTCAGCCGTTCCCCTGGCGGTGATAATGGAAAATCAAAAGTATTTTCAGGATAAACGTGTTGGTGTTATTATTTCCGGCGGTAATGTTGAGTTAGGCAATCTGCCATTTGAGCCTTCCCAGTGAATGTCTGGCCCACAGAAAGGCAATGCTTACAGCCGTAAAATTACCAATAATTATTCCCAGCCAAATCCCGGGTAACCCCATTCCGAAATAAACACCCATAAGATATGTCAACGGCACTTGCAGTATTATCGTACGCAAAATAGTTACCACCAGTGATTTTCCACCATAGGTCATGCTCCGGAACAATGAGGAACTCAGCATGCCCAACGGTATCGATGGATAAATGAATACCAAATAACGCAGGAATACGACTAATTCATCATGAATTTTTTCCGTGCCTTCGGAATATGTAAAAATGAGTGCCACTTTATCCGCCAGCAGAAAAATTATAATTCCGATCACAATTTCGATCAGCAACCCGATTCCTATGGAATAATAAAAGGCAGTCTTTAACTTTTCTTTATTTTTGGCGCCATAGGCGGCCGCGCAAACTGTGGTCGCGCCATTGGCCAGCCCCATCAAAGGGATAGAGCCCAGCATAATAATTCGCCAACCACTGGTTAAGATAGCCACGCCATCGGTACCTGCTGTCCAGATAACGATCTTATTCATAAATACCATGGATATTGACATGGAAATCTGTGCAAAGATTGAGGGTACACCAACATTTAATATCTCGCCAATTATTTTCGGGCTGTAATGAAAATCTTTCAGAGTTAAGTCCAGATAGGTGTTTTTTTTGAAAAACAGCCAATAGGCAAAGATCAGAGAGGTAATAAATATTGAGGTTAATGTCGCCCAGGCGGCACCTTTCACTCCCAGATCGAACCAATAAATGAAAATCGGATCGAGAAATATATTGAGAATGGAGCCAAACATGTGGGCATACATGGCCCGTTTGGAGTCCCCTTCCGAGCGTAAAATCGCATTGGCCAGATGATTAAAAATCATGAGGGCACATCCACCGACCAGAATTTCCGCATAATCCGCCGCCAGTGAACCAACACTTTGACTATTACTGAGAGAAATGAAAATTTCGTCAAGAAAAGGAAACAGTGCAATGCTGAGCAATAATGATATACCAACCCCGCCAATCAATGTATGCAAAGCCGTATTGTCTGCCTCGCTTTTATTATTCTCCCCGATTCGCCGGGAAACTGCCGAACCACCGCCGATGCCAAGCCCCATTCCGACGGCAACCAATATCATAAAAAAAGGGAAAAATAACCCGATAGCAGAGAGTTGATCTGTTCCCAAACCGGCCACCCAAATACCATCCGCAAGATTGTATAACGAATGAATCAGCATTCCCAGCATCATGGGCCAGGATATTTTTAACAAGGCTTTTTTGGGGTCACCCAGTAATACTTCTACTTCTTTTTTCATCTGTTCTGTATTTAAATTTTTACAACAAGACGAAATCTAGGCGAATATAAAAAATTATCCAAAAGATTATATTATTTGCTTAAAATATCTACTGAGGACAAATAGTCTTTAAATTTATCTACAAATCATTACTTGTAAATACAGACCATTACCCATATCTTCAAACCATGACTTTCTGCATTTACTTTTTTCATTTTGCCAAATTTTTTAATATTTTAATCGGATAAACAAAAATCAGGAGGATGTATGAGAGGAATCAAACTATTGCTAATTTCACTGGGTTTAATTATTTCAATTACCGGCTTATTTGCGGAAGACTTCAAGGTCCTTCGGCATCCGGCTATCAACAATGATGGAACGACCGTTGCTTTTTCCTACCAGGGCGATATCTGGACTGTTCCGGTAGAAGGCGGCCGCCCTTTCAGACTGACGGTTCATGAAGGATATGAAGGAAATCCAATCTGGTCACCGGACGGCAAATCTATCGCCTTTTCCGGCAACCGGTATGGCAATACTGATATTTTTACAATTCCCGCCGGGGGTGGCAAATCAACACGCCTAACTTACCATTCAGCCAATGACAATATCAGCGATTGGACCTATCACAAGACCATTATTTTCAATTCCAACCGGAATTTTCGCCAGGTGGAATGGGACGAAGAAATTCAGGCTGTCAATGCTGACGGCGGCACACCCTATCGACTGATGGACGCCTTTGGTTTTGACGCTACCCAGTCACCCGGCGGTCGGTTCATCGCCTTTGTTCGGGGAGACTGCCGCGTGGCACGGGAAGACTACCAGGGCTCCGCCAACAAAGACCTCTGGCTCTATGACCTGGTCAATGACAATTATATACAGCTTACCACTTTTAAAGGTCAGGATTATCTGCCGGTCTGGACTTCTGATAAAGAACTCTATTTCCTGTCAGCCCGTTCCAAAGTTTACAATATTTTTAAATTGAACCTTGATAAAGATGGAAATCCTCTGGACGAACCGGTTCAGATCACCAGTTTTGAAAAAGACGGTATTCGGCATTTTGATGTCTCTCCAAAAGGAAAAATTGTTTTTGAACGGATCATGGATATTTATGCCATGGATGTCAATTCCAAAGCAATTGAAAAGATCAATATCGAAGGAGGTACCGACAACCGGTTTTACACGGAAGAAATGAAATCCTACACCTCTGACGTTAATGACTATGCCGAATCTCCCGATGGTAAATATTCGCTTCTGGAAATACACGGCGAAATATTTCTCACTGAAAATGATAAAGAAAAGAGCAAAACACTGAATATCAGCCAATCCTCTTTCCGGGACCAAGACCCTGTCTGGATTGATGACAAAACCGTGCTTTATCTGTCGGACAGAGATGGCAATTTTGATATTTATATGACAAAATCCGGGGAAGATAAACCGCTTTTTAAAACCTTAAAGCATGAAACCCTCCAAATTACTAAAACCAATGATGATGAAAGTTCATTGATAATATCTCCGGACCGTAAACAAATCGCCTTTGTTCGTGGAGATGGCACCCTGATCGTTGCCGACATTGATGACAATAAGATTAAAAATGAAACCAAATTACTGGATGGCTGGGCAAAACCGGAAGATGTTACCTGGTCACCGGACAGCAAATGGCTGGCCTATTCTTTGGCAGACCTGAATTTTAATGCGGAAATCTATATCCATGCCGCTGATAACAGCAGGGAACCGGTCAATGTCTCCATGCATCCCCGTGGTGATCATTCTCCGGTCTGGAGCAGAGACGGTTCAAAACTTGGATTTCTCTCCACCCGAAATAACCAAAATTATGATGTCTGGTATGTTTGGCTGACCAAAGAAGATTGGCAGAAAACCAAATCCGACTGGGAAGATATGGAAGAGGAAACGCCGGAAGATAAAGAAGAGAAAAAGGATGATAAAGAAAAAGAAGACAAGATCGTGGAACCGGTCACAATCGATTTTGAAAATATATACAAACGCGCCGTCCAGCTCACCAGCCAGCCCGGTGATGAACGAAGCGTTGTCTTTTCTGAAGACGGCAAAACCATCTTCTACACCGGCATTAATCCGGTCAATGAAAAATATGACCTCTATTCCATTCAATGGGACAAAACCGAGAATAAAGCGCTCACTTCCAGCGGTTTAAATCCCCGTTTGATCACTCTGAGCAATGACGGAAAATTTCTTTATATGCTGCAAAAAGGAAGTCTTAAAAAATTCGATATCAGCAAGAGCAGCGCGGAAAATATTGCTTTCAAAGCCAAACTCAATATCGATTACAGTAAAGAACGAAAACAGGTATTGGGCGAAGTTAAACGCACGCTGGGCAGACGCTTTTATGATCCGGAATTTCACGGGCAGGACTGGGAAGAACTGAACAAGCATTACGAAGCAAGAATATTGAATGCTTCCACCAAACATGATTTCCGGGATATGGTCAACCGTATGCTGGGCCAACTGAATGCCAGCCACATGGGGCTTTACGGCAGTGACCGGGCGGAAACCATTGACGAAGATACAGGGCGCCTTGGGGTGGAAGTGTCACCGGAGAATAAAGGTGTGCGCGTTGTCCGCGTGATTCCTGATACGCCGGCAGATAAAAAATTCAGCCGTTTGTACAAAGATGACCTGATCATTGCTGTCAATGGTGTTGCTGTTACTGATGTTATAAATTATTATTCATTACTGACCAACACCCCCGGCGAAAAAGTGCTGTTGACTGTCAGGAATAAGGAAAAAGGCAACCGCGAAGTTGAAATTCGTCCGGCCTCATCAGTTCGTTTGGAATTATACAATGAATGGGTTGAAGATAGACGCGACCTGGTGGAAAAATACGCCAATGGTAAATTAGGCTATCTTCACATTCAGGGTATGAACTGGGAAAGTTTTGAACGCTTTGAAACAGAGTTTGCCGCAGCTGCCCAGGATAAGGAGGGAATTGTTATTGATGTCCGTTACAACGGCGGCGGTTGGACCACCGATTACCTGATGGCGGTTTTGAATGTCAAGCAACACGCCTACACCATTCCCAGAGGTGCCACAAAATCCCTGAAAAATCATAGCCAATTCGCTGAAAATTACCCATTTGCGGAAAGACTGCCCTTTTTTCCATGGACAAAACCGTCAGTCGCCCTGTGTAATGAAAACAGCTATTCCAATGCGGAGATTTTCTCTCATGCCTATAAAACCCTGGGAATCGGCACTTTGGTGGGCAAACCCACTTTTGGTGCGGTGATCTCCACCGGCGGCCAGGGATTAATGGACGGTTCTTTTGTAAGAGTGCCCTTCCGGGCCTGGTACACCAAAGCCACTGGTAAGAACCAGGAATTAGTACCGGCGGTACCCGATGTAATAGTTGATAATACGCCGGGCTACAGAGTCGAAAATCATGACACTCAGTTGAAAAAAGCAGTAGAAATATTAATGAATAAATAAGGGGCTTGTAGCCTATAACAAAAAATAAAACCCTGGCGGGTTTTTACCTCCTGCCAGGGTTAATTATTTTTATACCAGTCAATAGATTTATGGTGTTATACTTTTCAAAAGCACTTCCAACTATTACAAAATGATTTTTTGGATACCATTGATCAAAACATTAAAACTATGCGATTTATTGGAATTATCTAATCTCATAAATTCAGCAATTTCTCTAGAGCAGGAAACTTTCTGGTACCTTCCTCCAGTTATTTTTTCTAATTCCTGAGATGCGTTAGCGAGTTTATCTGGAACTCTATATTTACGATTTACTTGTTTATGACTTAAATTATGAAGATTCAATCCCTTTTCAACAGCTTTTAAATCTCCTAAATAAAATGATTCTAATTCATGACAAGCAATTCGAATTAATGTTCTATCTATTTTATTTGTATTTTTTATTTTTGTTACTAATTGTTCCTTTATCAATTTGCAATTGCCAGCATCTTTATCACGTATAACAATAAAATAAGAGTTTGGCTTCATCCAATTTTTAATTTTTTTTACAACATTTTTTTCTAAATCCTGTTTTCCTTCAAATACAATCCAAAATATACTGATACATTTTGGTATTAATTTGGGGACTATGATTTTTAATAATTCTTTGGCAGAAGGCTCTTCTAAACAAAAAACAAGATTCTTCATTTAGGTTCAATCTCCCCAAAAAAACCCTGTTTCCATAAATATCCTAATTGGTCACCTTCTTCCATATATTTTTTTATTTGAGCATTTTCAGATACTCGAAAAATGTCGGAGTAACCACCTTGCTTTTCTAACCAAAAGACCTCATTTAATTTCATGGCATTTAAAAAATCTGGTGAATGAGTACTTACAAATACTTGACCTCCTTTCAAAGAATACAATCTGAATTCTTCTGCTAATTCCCATAATAGTTTTGGATATAATTGATTTTCTGGTTCTTCAACACATAAGAGAGGATGAGGTGATGGGTCATGCAATAAAATAAGGTAAGCAAACATTTTTAAAGTCCCATCTGAAACATATTTATCAATAAAGGGATCTTTAAAGGATCCATCGCTAAATTTTAACAATAATCGTCCATCTTGTGTTGGTTCTGGGATAATATCACCAATTCCAGGAATTCTTCTTTTCATAATATTTACTATTATATCAAAAATATTCCTATGTTGATGATAGATTTCATTGGCTACTAATTGTAGATTATCACCAGATACGCTTAAATGTTCAGCATATTCTGCAATATCTTTACTTCCTCTTGCAGCATTAATATGAAAATCCGAGACATGCCAATTCTCAATAAGATTTCTAAATGCATTAGCGGCTTTAAATTTTTTAAATTGTCCTAACCCTTTTATAGCTAAAGTTGCTGAATCAATATTTTGTTCTTCACGATACAATTTTTTTGAGGGTTCATCAAAATCTTCTTCATTTATTACTGCTTTGCCTGTTCCTTCAGAAAAATCTAGATAATGAAAAGGTGAACCATGTTGACCTCTTTTATACTTTAATATTTCTTTATTAACAACTGGTTTGCCTTTTGATTCAGAGATTGATAAAAAATATGTTACAAGCCGTTCTTTATTTAATATTTTCATACGGAATTTAATCTCAATTTCTATTTCATTTGAGGACTGACGGGATACTAATTCTTTGAATCCACCTCGTGTTTGTATAGCACGCGACACATTATAGGTTAAACAATCTTTTAAAAAACCAAAAACATCAAATAGGGTTGTCTTCCCTGTTCCATTCGCCCCAACAATCACACACAATTTAGGAATGTTAGACATTTTTATATCTTTAAATACTTTATAATTCTTTAATCTTATTTGTTCTATTTTCATGTGTCAGTACCTTTATATAACTATAAATTAAATTATCACCCTTATAATATAGTTTAAATAGTCTTAAACATTCCAATTTATTGTATATACTAGAAATATAAAAACTCGTTCCCAATTTGAATTTGGGAACGAGCAGATATATGGATAATTAGTAATTATTTTCCGCTAATGGTCATTTCGGATATTTTAAAGGTCGGCGCGTTGGTACTGCCGCGGAATTCCAGGTCATTGCCAATCATTTCAATATTTTTCATCATATCTTTCATGTTGGAAGCCACCGTAAATTCCTGTACCGGCTGATCCAGTTTACCCTCTTTGATCCAGACTCCTTCCGCGCCACGGGAATAATCACCGGTAATGTAATTGATACCGGTCCAGTGGACATTGGTCAGGTAAAGGCCGTTTTTCACTGATTTAATGATCTCATCAGGTGTGTATTTTCCCTTTTTCATGTAAAAATTACTGACAGCAGGAGATGGATTTGAGCCGACGCCGCGGGAAGCATTACCAGTGGATTTCATATCCAGCTTTCGGCCGGTATAGGTATCAGTCAGCCAGGTTTTCAATACGCCATTCTCAATGACAACATTTTTCCGGCTGGGCAGCCCTTCATCATCAAACAGACGTGAACCCAAACCATTTTTCATAAGGCCGTCATCAACAATATTCAGTTCATCAACCGCTACCTTTTCATTCAGATTATCCAGTAAAAAGGATTGTTTACGGTAGATCGCGCTGCCCAGGATAACCGAGGAAATAATATTCAGAAAATCTCGTCCCACCTGGGGATCAAAGACTACCGGCACAGATTGTGTCTCTGGCTTGATTGATCCCAGCTTTTGCAAAGTTCTTTTAGCCGCTGTTTCGGCAACTTCTTCGATGGAATCCAGTTGCTCAAAAAACCGCTTGTTGGTGGACCAGTAATTGGTCTGCTTAACGCTGTTTTCTTCAGCCAGCAGACTCAAACTCAGTCCGCAACTGGTAAACTTCTGCTCACCGTAAAATCCAGTGGAATTGGCTAAAGCAAAGGTGGAAAGCCGATCAGTCCAACGGGCCCCGTCGGAATTGACAATGCGCTTGTCAAAATCCATTCCAATGGTTTCCATCTTCTTCACCAATTCAATTTTTCTCTCCGTGGGTATTTCCGGAATTTTTGCGTCAAACAATTGGAGATCGACATTCGCCATGCCCTGCATTTCTTTCTCAGGTAGCCCGGAAAATTCGTCACGGCTGGTAATTTTTGCCATTTCAACGGTTTTTGAAATCAGATCATCAATTGATTTCTGACGAAAATCACTGGTTGAAGTGATTGCTTTTTTCTTATTTTTAAATACTCTGATTCCCAGGCCTTTCGGGCTGGCGGAACCGAGTTTTTCTATTTCTCCCAGGCGCAGGTCAACCTCATTGGTTGTGGAGTTTACAATTACCACATCCACCTCATCAGCGCCTTCTTTTTTAGCCTGTTTAATGATATATTGAGTTAGTTTTTTTATTTCCATGATTCTCCCCTCTTATGAATTTGTTCCGCCAACGGTAATTTCACTGACTTTTGTGGTTGGAATGCCAACGCTTACAGGAACACGCTGACCACTCTTACCGCAGGTCCAGGTACCCGGTGAAAAAGTCGGATCATTGGCCACCATAGTGACTTTCCGCATGACATCAGGACCATTACCGATCAGAGTGACATCTTTGAGTGGCGCTGTCAGTTTACCATCTTCGATCAAATAGGCTTCTGAAACACCAAAAGTAAAATCACCTTTGGTAATGTCAACCTGTCCGCCGCCGAAACGTTTGGCATAGACTCCGTATTTTACCGAACCGATCACTTCTTCCGGCGCGTATTTGCCACCGCGCATATAGGTATTGGTCATGCGGGGCAGAGGCGGATGTTTGTAGGACTGCCGCCGTCCGTTACCGGTCAATTCCGCTTTCATGGCTTTGGAAGATATTTCATCATGCATATAGCCTTTTAGAATACCCTTTTCAATCAGGGTTGTTTCTTTGGGCATATTGGCTTCATCATCCACATTGATCGAACCACGCAGGTCAGGATAGATACCACCGTCCACGATGGTACAATATTCCGATGCAACTTTATTGCCTACCTGTCCACTGTAATTGGAGAGGTCCTTTCTGTTGAAATCCGCTTCCAGACCATGTCCCACGGCTTCATGAAGCAGCACGCCGCTTTCACCGGGTCCCAGTACGATTGTCTGCGGGCCTGATGGCGCCGGTACAGCTTCCAGATTCTTAACGGCAATTTCAGCCGCTTCCCGGGCGATTATTTCAGGTGTATTATCAGGTCTGGCAAAAAGATCAAGACCTTCGCGTCCGGCTCTGGCGGAACCGGCGCCCTGACGCTTGTCACCGTCTTTTGTCACCACATAAGTCCGCATGATTGTCATAGGCTGAATATCTTCAAAATATTTACCTTTGGAATCAAAATACATGATATGTTTCATTTCATCAGATAGGGTTACATAAGTTTTGACCACTTTGGGATCAAATTCTTTTGCTGTTGTATTTGATCTTTCGATCAATTTTAATTTTTTCTGCAGGTCAGCATCCACAGCCAGATTGGTCGTTATGTAAAGGTCCTTTTTGGGAACGGGATTAATGCCGGCGACTTTGACTTTGCCCGGATTTTTGGCGATGAATGAAGCGGTTTTGGCGGCTTCCGCCATTTTTTCATAGGACAGGTCGTCAGTATGTGCATATCCGATCTGGTCACCTTTGACCACTCTTACTCCCATGCCCAGGGATATGCTGCGGGATACATCCTTAACAATATCTTCTTCCATTTGCAACGAAGAGGAAATATTGTATTCGAAAAACAAATCAGCATGTTCACCGCCATTGGACAGCGCCACCTGTACAATCTTTTTCATATTTTCTTTAGAAATCGTGAACACTTCTGGTAATACCACATTGGCTCCTTGTACTACTTTTTTGGAATCACACTGTGACAGCCACATGGGAATAGTTGTTATTCCGGCAGTTACAGCGCTTCCGGTTTTAATGAATTCGCGTCTTTTCATGGTCCCTCCTTTTAATTACGCTATATCACAATTTATAATGACAACTTTTAATTCCAAATAGTTGTCTATCAAATGCAATTATTTGTAATTAATGGTAGAATTCGGGCTTTTTGTGAAATATTATTGCAGATAAATCCATTTATTTTTGAATGGATTTTGATTTTCGTAACTTCTGCCGAATATTTTAGTTACTTTTTAAATCAATCGCTTATTGAGGGGTATTAATGAAACGAACGTTATTTTTTATGATTCTCTTGTTTTGTATTAATTTGCCGGCAAAAACTTTTGAAACCAAAGAATATGAACCCCAAAAATTCAATAAAACACCCAAAATAGACGGCATCATCAATGAACCCTTATGGCAAAACATTCCGGAACTGACCGGGTTTATTCAATATTATCCGCAGAATGGCAGCGCTCCCAAATATCAAACACAGGTGAAAATATTTTATTCCGACAATTCTGTTTTTGTTGCGGCGGAAATGCACGATGAACATCCTGACAGCATTAACCGTGAACTAGGCCCCCGAGATAGTTTTGAATCTGTGGAAGCTGATCTCTTTGCTGTTAATATTTCACCCTATAACGACGGTGTAAATTCCTATGGATTCATGGTGTCGGCTTCCGGGGTTCAATCAGATATTAATTTTATATCCAGCCGAGAAGATGAAAACTGGGATGCGGTCTGGAACAGCGCTGTACATATCCACGACAATGGCTGGTCAGCGGAAATTGAAATTCCCTATTCCGCCCTTCGCTTCCCAAAACAGGACAATCAGACCTGGGGCATTAATTTTTTCCGTATGATCAAGCGGGAAAATCAATGGTCCACCTGGAACTACCTGGATATCAATGATGATATCTGGTGGGCCAATATGGGACAATTGAAAAATCTGCGCGACATTGATCCGCCGCTGCGTCTCTCCTTTATTCCGTATATCTCTACTTATCTCGAGCATAATACTGATAATGAATGGGGAACCATTTACAACGGCGGCCTGGATGTGAAATACGGGATCAATGAGAGTTTTACCCTGGATATGACACTGATACCGGATTTCAAGCAGACCCAATCGGATAATGTGGTGCTGAATCTCTCCCCTTTTGAAATACAATATGATGAAAAACGACAATTTTTTATTGAAGGAATGGAACTGTTTAACAAAGGATCGATTTTTTACACCCGTCGCGTGGGCGGCAGTCCTGTAGGGCGTGATGATGTGGAAAATAAACTAAATAATTCCGAGGTAATTACCAACAATCCCACCAGCGCCCGCCTGATCAATTCCACAAAATTTTCCGGCCGTACCAAAGGGGGCTTAGGCATCGGGATTTTTAACGGATTGACCGATCACACTACCGCCACGGTCAAAGATACACTGACGGGAGAAAAACGCGAAATCACCACCCAGGATATGACCAACTACAATATGGTGGTTCTGGATCAGACATTACCCAACAAATCCTATTTTAGTATCGCCAACACCAATGTCCTTCGTAAAAAATACTGGGCAGACGCCCTTTCCACAGAGTTTAAACTAAACTCCAAAAATATGCAATACAGTCTGGAAGGACTGGCGACAATCAGCAACAAATTTTTTGAAGACTCAACCAATCACGGGCAACGTTATCGGTTTGAAGCCGGCAAGATGAGCGGCAAACTGCAGTATGAATATCAAATAAACCTGGAGACCAATACCTTCGACATCAATGACATGGGCTTTGTTCGGCAAAATAATGAAATCGAAAATGAAATTTCTCTGGATTACAATATTTATGAGGCAACAAAATATTTTATCGAACAACACTATTCCATTGAAGCCACCTATGTTGAACTTTACAAACCCAAAAAATTCAGAAATTTCCGAATCGACCAGTCCTTCAGCGGGACATTCAAAAACCTTAATCAATGGAGTTACCATGCCGCCTGGCAGCCGCAACCGGAACATGATTATTTCGAAGCCCGCGAAGCAAACCGCCTTTTTATAAAACCGTCCCTCTTACATATCTGTTCACGCTATTCTACCGCTCAAAAGCGCCGGTT
Source organism: uncultured bacterium (assembly GCA_964472715.1). Taxonomy (GTDB): domain Bacteria; phylum Fidelibacterota; class UBA2242; order UBA2242; family JAFGTP01; genus JAFGTP01. The sequence continues at coordinate 37,947 of CAYYMT010000019.1, forward strand.
CCGCTACACGATATTTGGTGGATACAATTATTTTTACTCGGATTTTCACGATTATGTTGGCTTCGGTCTGATGTTCTCGCCAAAATACCGGATCAACACCAAAGCCTCACTGGGTTACGAAATATTTTACTGGAACAATGGAAAAGAGCGGGGTTTCGTCGAGAAACCGGAAGGCACTGATGAAATTATTTTTGGGCAGCGAAGAACCACAGAAACCACTCATACCATCAATGCCAAATACACGCTAAATGAAAAATCCAATATCGACTTTCGGCTGCGCCACTATTATTCCAATGCCGATTATGATCAATATTTTACTTTGCAGGATAATGGTTATCTGAGAGACAATTCCAATTATGCGAAAAATGCCGATATCAATTACAATGCTTTCAATATCGATTTTGTTTATTCCTGGAATTTTGCGCCCGGGAGTTTTTTGAATATCGTCTGGAAAAATTCCATTTATCAGGATGGTGAACGCATCTATCATCGCTGGTATGATAATTTTGGAAATGCCATCCAATCCCCTCAAACCAACAGTTTTTCCATGAAATTGCTCTACTATTTTGATTATGGTAAAATCCTGTGAAAATTTTCACTGTTTTAATCAATATTTTTTTGTATTTTTGCTGTTAAAATTGAACCCAATAAAATTGATAGGTGAGGTAATATGAAAGAAATTAATCTGGACTTGAGTAATCTTGACGAAGTATTTCCAAAAGAGTTTAGCGAAGAACAAATCGCCAATGCAAAAACCCTTTTTCTAAAAAACCTGGCAGTACAGGCCCATAAATTTTATGGCGGCAAAATACAAACTGCCCCCAAAGCCGGTGTTTACGGTTTTAATTGGTTCAATGTCTGGTACACACCGGGGGTATCCAAAATATCCACAACCATTCGTGACAACAATGAAACTTCTTTTGAACTTTCGAACCGCGGCAATACTGTTGGTGTTGTCAGTGATTCCACCCGCGTACTGGGTGATGGCGACGTAACCCCGCCGGGCGGCCTGGGCGTGATGGAAGGTAAATCCTTTCTTATGAAATACCTGGGCGGTGTGGACGCTTTTCCCCTTTGTATTGACAGCAAAAATGAAAAGGGTGAAAACGATCCCCAAAAGATCATTGATTTCGTCAAACAATGCCAATACAGTTTCGGCGCTATCAATCTGGAAGATATTTCACAGCCCAATTGCTATAAAGTTCTTGATACACTGCGTGAAGAATGCGACATTCCGGTCTGGCATGATGATGCTCAGGGAACAGCCTGTGTGATTTTGGCCGGCCTGATCAACGCCATGAAATTAGCGGACAAAAAAATCGAAGACAGCAAAATTATTTTATACGGTGCCGGCGCGTCTAATTCCACCATGGCCCGCTTTCTCATCCAGTATGGCGCCGATCCCAAAAATATCATTTTATTCGACAGCAAAGGGCCCTTGCACAGCGATCGCGATAAATATAAAAATGATCCCCGCTTCTATCTGCAATGGGAACTGTGTCAGCAAACAAATCCGAATAAAATTACATCCACCGAAGAAGCTTTTCAGGGTGCTGATGTATTGATTGCATTATCCAAACCCGGCCCGGCTACAATCAAACCGGAATGGATTAAACTCATGGGCACCAAACCGATTGTATTTACCTGCGCCAATCCGGTACCGGAGATCTACCCCTATGCCGCCAAAGAAGCCGGCGCCTTCATTACAGCCACTGGTCGTGGTGATTTTCCCAATCAGGCAAATAACTCCCTGGGATTTCCCGGAATATTGAAAGGCGCTCTCACTGTACGCGCCAAAAAAATCACCGATAATATGGCCATTCGCGCGGCGGAATCTTTGGCTGAATTCGCCGAGAAAAAAGGTATTTCCACCAATTATATTATTCCGACCATGGATGAATTCGAAGTCTTCCCCCATGAAGCCGCTGACGTGGCGATGCAGGCGATCAAAGATGGTGTGGCCCGTAAAGAACTGACCCGCCAGGAAGTCTATGAAATCGCCAAAAGAGATATTGAATACGCGCGAAATCTGGCCGGCAAGATGCAGGAATCCGATTTCATCAACAAACCCGACCAGTCTATTCTGAATGAAGCGCTCAAAAAAGCTATTAACGCAGTAAAATAAAGCCTGTTAATCAGCAGCATTATTTATTCTCAATGCTGCTGATTTTATTAAAACCCCTCCATATTTAAATAAATTCCAACAAAAACATAATAAACTGACAACTAAAACCAGGCAGACCTGTCTATAGGTTAATTGTATATTAACCGGAGGAGAAAAAATCATGAAAAAATTAGCAATCATCGCCTTAATCTTTTTAATGACTGTTAGTCTGTCATTTGCGCACGAAGAATCTTTTTGGGACAAAATTGAAGGGTCACCGTTTCAAATGAATGATAAAAAATATGAATTTAAAGATGATTACATAAAAATTTTTGACAAAGAATATTCCAGAGACGATATTTATATTACTGATACCTATGATCTTTACATCAATAATAAAAAAATTAATCTGGACAGACGGTCCCGCAGTTTAGTCAGAAGCTATTATAAAGAGTTATTTGATATTCGTGAAGAGGCCATTGAAATTGGTATTGAAGGCGCAAAAATCGGACTTTCCGGTGCCAAACTCGGCCTGACAGCTGTCGTAGGTCTACCGCTATTGCTGGTCGGTGGTTCTGATGAATATGAAGAAAGAATGGAGAGAGCCGGAGAAGAACTGGAAAGAAAAGGAGAACGACTGGAAGAGCGTGGTGACAGGCTGGAAGAACAGGCTGAAGACCTTGAAAACATTGAAGCGGAATTGAAAAAAAGAATAGCTGAGTTAGACCATATCGAATGGTTCTGACCGGTTATCTGATAATAGATTAGGAAGATGCATTTTCTACTGTAGCATCTTCCTTTTTTTATGTCAATTTTTTATCACATCCTGTAATTCATCAACAACCGCAGCTCCGATACTGTCACCCCAAACATTCACAGTTGTGCGGAACCGGTCCAGCAGCCAATCCACAGTCAGAATGATCCCAATACCTTCCACCGGCAGATTGACGGCCTTTAAAACAATGACCATCGTCACCAAACCTGCCTGGGGAATTCCCGCTGCTCCAATGGCGGCCAGTGTCGCGGTGAGAAAAATAATAACCTGCTGGGCAAAACTCAGGTCAATACCATAAATCTGGGCAATAAACATCGCTGCCACCGCTTCATACAGAGCTGTTCCGTCCATATTGATCGTCGCTCCCAGGGGCAGGACAAAACCGGCTGTTTTGCTGGAAACACCATTATTTTTTTCCACACTCGCGATAGTCAGCGGAAGAGTGGCGGAACTGGAGGCTGAAGAAAAGGCATTCAGCAAGGGTGTCACCACGCCTTTAAAATATTCCCAGGGATTTTTCCTG
>CAYYMT010000020.1:0-39946 GCA_964472715.1 uncultured bacterium
CCGATTTTTCGCATATCCATCTGTAAAAATTCAGGATTTGAGGAATTACTTTTCGCTTTTGCCATCGCGATCATTTCCCGGTCAAAATCCAATGCTTTTACCAGGCAATTTTGTTTAGCCACTTCAAGCGCCAGATTTCCGGTTCCGCACCCAATATCCAGCAGTTTCTCCGCATTCTCTAAACCATTTTTCAGCAGGAAATCCAATTGCATGGGTTTATAGGGAAAGATAAAGTCATAATATTTTGAAATACTGCCATAAAACCGCATTAGTCTACCTTTCGATTGCTGCAACAAAAATAAGAAAAATATCAGAAAAAGAGTAGTAAATCATAAAGGGCGTGGGAATAAACCGCGATCCCGTATCCCCGCAGGATATAAATCGCCGCCAGCATTATTCCGGCAATAAACCGGAATGTAAAGGAAATAATATTGATCGAATCTCCCATGGGGCCGATATAATGAAATCCGGAAAAAATTACCGACGAGAGTATAATTCCCATTACCACCGATGTCACTTTATTCAGGCGCAGCAAATAGCGGGAAATTATTACAATTGCCTGGAGAAAAATGATCCGGAACACCAGTTCTTCATACACACCGGCGCCAATACTCATGGCGATGATTTCACGATTGTTCAGACTTTCAATGTTCATCAGGGGAATTATTAAGAATTTGTTCAGTACCAGGTTGAGCAGAGTGGCGTAGAACATACTTTCCAGCAGCATCAGGAGGAAAAATTGTTTATTCAGATTGGAGAGTTTGCGGTTTTTATGTTGAAAAAGATAGATCAGGAACAGCACCAGCAAAATGACAAATCCAACCAGGTAAAAGCCATAAATGCCAAACATTGCAAAAAATTGTCGGATCAGGGCATCGGCGCCATTCCGCATTCCGGCGATATCGGAATGATTCATTGTAAAGAGCAATCCTTCATAGACAATAATCAGGGGAAGTGTGAATATCAGGCTATAGAGAGGTGATTTTGAGTCTTGCCAATATTCTTTCAGATAATGCATCACAGCTGATTTTCATTCCGTTGCTACTTTTTAGGATTGTCCTGGTCCATGGATAGAACCGCCAGAAAAGCTTCCTGTGGAATTTCCACATTACCCACCTGTTTCATACGCTTCTTACCTTCTTTTTGTTTTTCCAGCAATTTCCGTTTCCGGGTAATGTCACCGCCGTAGCACTTTGCCGTAACATTTTTTCGCAGGGCTTTTACATTGGTTCGCGCAATCACTTTGCGGCCGATAGCGGCCTGAATGGCGATTTCAAACATTTGCCTGGGGATCAGTTTTTTCAACTGCACACAGAGATCACGACCGCGATAATAGGAATTATCTTCATGAACGATCAGTGAAAGTGCATCCACCGGATCGGCATTGATCATAATATCCAGTTTCACCAGGTTCCCTTCTTTGTATCCGATATGTTCATAATCAAAAGAGGCGTATCCGCGGGTGGTGGATTTCAGTTTGTCATAGAAATCATAAACCACTTCCAGCAAAGGGAGTTCATAGTTTAATTGGGCTTTATCAATATCAAGAAAATGCGTGTTTTTATAAATACCCCGGCGCGATTGGCAGAGGGTCATGATATTGCCCTGGTAATCGGGCGGCGTTAGTATCTCAGCCTTAATGTAGGGTTCATAAATTTTGTCAATGTCACCGACTTCCGGCATATCCGAGGGCTTCTCAACAATTATCTTCTGGCCGTCTTTTTTCAGCACTTCAAATTTTACATTGGGCAGGGTGGTGATCAGATCAAGATCAAATTCCCGTTCCAACCGTTCCTGGATCACTTCCATGTGCAATAGTCCAAGATATCCAAGACGAAATCCAAAGCCCAGAGCGGCTGATGTTTCCGGTTCAAAGGAGAGGGATGAATCATTCAGTTTCATCTTTTCAAGGGCTGCGCGTAATTCCGTATAATCATCGGAATCAACCGGGTACATGCCACTGAAAACCATGGGTTTCATAGGTTTATAACCGGGCAGTCGTTCTTTTGCCGGCGCTTTTTCCAGAGTGACCGTATCACCAATCTCAATATCGGAAATGTCTTTGATACCACAGACAAGATAGCCGACATCGCCGGATATCAGTTCTTTGGTTTTTACCTTTGTCAGTTTAAATATGCCGACTTCCGTGGTCTCATGCCTGGAATTATTAGCGAACATGCGGATCATGTCCCCTTCTTTGACTTTGCCATCGAAAATTCGAATATAGGGAATCGCGCCACGATAAGGATCATAGGTGGAATCAAAGATCAGGGCGCGCAAAGGTTCATCGGGTTTGTATTCCGGTCCCGGTATTCGCGCGACGATCGCTTCCAGTAATTCACCGATACCCTGTCCGGTTTTAGCGCTGGTGTAGATGATCTCATCTTCTTCACAGCCGATCAGGTCGGTGACCTGCTTTTTGACGCTTTCGATCCGGGCGCCGGGCAAATCGATTTTATTGATCACCGGGATGATATCCAGATCATTTTCAATGGCAAGATAGGCATTGCTCACCGTTTGCGCTTCCACACCCTGGGCCGCGTCCACCAATAACAATGCTCCTTCACAAGCAGCTAAACTTCGGGAGACTTCATAGGAAAAATCCACATGTCCGGGGGTGTCAATAAAATTTAATTTGTAGTCATTACCGTCTTTGGCTTTATAATTGACACTAATGGGGTGGGACTTAATGGTGATACCGCGTTCGCGTTCCAGATCCATGTTATCCAACACCTGGTTCTTCATTTGACGCTTATTGATTGAATGGGTTATTTCCAGCATTCTGTCGGCCAGCGTGGATTTACCATGGTCAATATGCGCAATTATCGAAAAGTTTCTTACATTTATCTTCATATTGGCGCAAATATATTAAAAAGTTAATGGTTATTCAATTAATAAAAGTGTTTTTTTCTTTGTCGTCCTTAACGCTCTGAAAACAGTCTTTGCAAATATTTTTTATGCTGTCCAGATGGTTCATTGACACCGACCCCGGGACTCCAATTTATCTCCATGGTAATCCTTTATGATTTTGACGAAATTTACTGTATTGACGGGGAATTTAAAACGGAATAATTACCGGATTATTTCAGTTGCCGGGTATTTAAGAACCGGTGAATTTATTTACAGAATTTTTGCTATATTCCAATTGTCATCAACCATTACCAAACCGGCAATCTTTCCTTCGGCAACAATTCCAAATTCATCCTCCACACCAAGCACCCGGGCCGGATTGACAGTCACGGTTTGCAGCGCTTCCGCCTGGGTACAGCCGGTGAAATCCTGAAAATTCCCTGCAATGATTCCGGCATCGAGGGCGGTGCCGATAAGATTTCCGTCCAAATCCGTGGCTTTTCCGCCATTTTTGACATGAATACTGCCATTGATGTCATATTTTCCATCAGGCAGTCCAATAATACTCTGCCCGTCGGAAACGCAGATACAATTATCAATTCCCAACGATCGGTACAGATAGCGGACAACCGCCGGATCGAGATGAACGCCATCGGAAATGATCTGCACGGAGACATCCTTGCGTTCCAGTATCGCTAATAAAGGGCCGGGATTTCTGTGATGAAAAGAAGGCATCGCATTAAAAACATGGGTCACATGCCTGATGCCTTTATCAAAAGCGTTGTGCGCTTCAGTGTAATTAATATTTGTATGGCCTAAAGCCGGGACAATATTATGGTCCAGCAGAATATCAATGATCTCCATATTCGGCGATATTTCCGGAGCAATGGTCATCATGGCCAGATGGTCTCCCAAAATACCGATGATTTTCAGAAGTTCTTCACGGTTATAGGGCAATACAGACGCGGCCGGAATACCACCCCGTTTGGCGGGATGGACATAAGGTCCTTCCAGGTGCAGACCGAAAATTTTTATTTGCGGGGAGATTTTATCCAGCGCCTCTTTTAATACCCGCAGTTGTTCGAAATCCTTTTGCGGATTGACAATTGTTGTCGGCGTTGTGCCCATAATGCCAAATTTGAAGAGCGTGTCTGCCATTTTTTGCAGTTCCGGCAAGGTGCCCTTGTACACTTCCCCGCCGCCGGCGCCATGAATATGCAGATCAATCAATCCGGGTACAATCCAATTATTTTTCAAATCGATTATTTCCGTGTTGGTGTGTTGAAAATCGGAATTTGATATTTTTGTAATGCGATTGTTTTCCAGTAAAACATCAACAGGGTTGGCATAGTCTAATAACCGACAGTTTTTGAGCAGTTTTGTTTTCATATATTGAACCTATTATTGCTGATTTAATAAAACAAGGATTTCCTTTATTAAATCATATAATTTTAAAAAAGGAAAATTCATTTGGTTCTAGGTAATTCATCAGGTGCAAAGGAATTAACGCACCTGGCAATTTTTAAATCTGCCCAGTGGTTTTTCCGAAAAAAAATTCATACTTTCAACAAATATCAATCAATGCTATTTTTAACCACAAACGGGACAAATTCAATTATCTGTAAATATCTCTTCTGTGTCCAATTTTTACAATTTGTATTATCAAGGCATCATCGTCTATTGTATATAAAATTCGATAATTTCCGTATCGAATGCGGTATAGTTCTCTATTTGTCAATTTTATAACGCCCTTTGGCCTTGGATTCCCTTCTAAATCTTCAATTTTTTTCAGAATTTTGGTAAGAACCTGCTGAGGTAATTTATATAATTCTTTAACCGCAGATTGTTTAATTTTTATCTTATAATTTGCCATCAGTTTTCAATTGTTTCAAAACTGTTTCATAAGCGATTGACGGCTCACTGACTCTTTCTTCAAAAGTCCTGATATCTTCTTCATCTTCCATTAATTCCCGGCGAATGGTTTGATCAATCAGTTCAGAAATAGACTTATTCAGCGTCGCTGCCTTTATTTTAAGTACCTTATGAATATCCGGGTCAAAATATATTGTTGCTCTTTTCTTCAAAATTGACATAATCAACTCCTTCGGTTATTAGACAATTTTAACATCAAAACATCATAATGTCAACTTTTTTTAACAAATTTAACCACTCTAACTAATTCAAATAAAACTTACTGCCGTCCAGGTGTTTCTTTTCCTGTTTTTCAAAATTCTTTGTTGTCAGCATTTTCAGAATATCCAGGGCGATCTGTTTGGAATTCATGCCCACTTCCGACGCCGGCCCCACACAGGAAGGACAGCCGTTTTCACAGGGGCATTTTTCGATCAATTCACGGGTATTATCAATCAATTGTTCGTGGGAATCAAACAATTGCGGAGAAAAGCCGATACCGCCGGGATAATTATCATAAATAAAGATGGTGGGTTGAAAATTTTTCAGGTCTTCAGGGTTGATTTTTTTAGACGGGGAATCCGGTGTTTCCGGCGTGTATATTCCCCGTTCGGTGATCTTGTTCATGGCAAACCATTCAAAACTTTTGTCACCCACAGAGTTCTTGATATCATGATGATCAGACATGAGAATGATAGCGGCAATGGAATGCATGGCCTTGCTGATTCCCATAATACCGTCAACACAATCGGCCTTGCTGTAGGGTAAAGTTTCAATAATATGCTGTGGTACTGTGAACCAGTAGGATGAGGTGACCATTTCCAGGTCCGGCAAATTGATCTTGCCATACCCGGTGTTTTCATTGGTGTAAAATTTTATCTTTTTATATCCCACGACGCGCGTCACCACCTGGACTTCGCCGATAAATACATCTTCATGCCGGGATTTCCGTTTTTCATCTTCCGACAGCACTTTCACATTGGTGTATTCAATGGAATCGGTATAATAATCGGAATCGGTTTTGCGGACATAGGCTTTGCGGCCTTCCCAGTCCAATTCGTCAACAATATATTGCTGTCCCGATTCCATATAAATGGCCTCCGGATAAATGGTCATGGCAGCGGCGGAATAATCCACTTCGGCAATGATCTTATTGTCCTTGTCCGTATTCACCACGACAAAATTGCCTTTGGGTATCTGGCGCAGATTGACATCTCCGGCGGGATAGACATCTTCCGACCAGAAATAACGGTTGCCGCTTTTGTGCAGGACGCCGCCTTCGGTGAGAAACTTCAGCATTTCTTCCAGATCCTGCCATTCAACCGTGCCAAATTTTTCATTTTCCTCAAAAGGAATTTCAAAGGAAGCACATTTGATATGATCGATCAAGATCATCAGGTTATCGGGATTAATCCGCGCGTGTTCCGGTGAGCCGCCAAAAAAATACTGGGGATGCTTCATCAGAAACTGGTCAATGGGGCTGGAGCGGGCGATGAAAATGCCGATAGCGGTTTTCCCGCGTCTTCCGGCGCGGCCGATCTGCTGCCATGTGGAAGCAATGGTTCCCGGATAACCGGCCAGGACAGCCGCTTCCAGACTGCCGATATCAATTCCCAGTTCCAATGCATTGGTAGAGATGATCCCTTTGATATCGCCGTTTCTAACGCCTTTTTCAATAGCGCGGCGACGCCTGGGCAGGTAACCGCCGCGATAACCGGCGATTTTCTCCCTTTCAGCCATAGATTCCCGGTCTTTTTCAAAAGCATCCTTTAGATATTTGGTTAAGACTTCAACATTCAAGCGGGAGAGCGCAAATGTGATCGTCTGAATTCCGTTTTTAATAAGATGATGGGCAACCTTTTTCGCCTCTCCGACATAACTGGCGCGAATACCCAATTCAAAATTGATCACCGGCGGATTGTAAAAGAATATTTTTTTCGGGCTCACCGGGGCGCCGGATTTATCGATCAGATAAACTTTTTCCTCCAGTAATTTCTCTGCGTGGCGGGCAGGATTAGCAATTGTCGCCGAACAAAAAATGAATTGGGGGTCTGACCGGTAGAATTTACAGATGCGCCTCAGCCGCCGGATCACATTGGTGAGATGGGAGCCGAAAACGCCACGGTAAATGTGCATCTCGTCAATTACCACATATTTCAGATTCTGGAAAAACTGCATCCATTTCGTATGATGTGGCATGATGCCCTGGTGCAGCATATCAGGATTGGTGACGATGATATTGCCCTGTTTGCGAATGGCTTTGCGGGCATCGGCGGGTGTATCGCCGTCAAAAGTGAACACCTTGATATCTTCTTCCAGAACATCGATCAGTTCATGCAATTCATTCATCTGGTCCTGGCTCAGGGCTTTAGTGGGGAAAATATACATGGCTTTGGAACTTTTGTCCCTGATGATCTGCTCAAGAACAGGAATATTGTAGGTCAGGGTTTTTCCCGAAGCCGTTGGTGTCACCACTGTGAAATTTTTACCCTGCCGCGCCAGTTCCCAGGCCTCAGCCTGATGAGAATATAATTGTTTGATGCCGCGGGAATTCAGGGACCGGCGCAATTTTTCTGATATTGTTTCCGGAATATCAACAAACTCTCCGTCACTGCCGTCGATTTCGTAAACAAATTCAATGTTCTTGCGTAATTTCTTATTCTTGTCGAGAATATTTTCAATTTTTCCCATGTATCATTCCATTCTGTTTTCCGATTCTTTGATGATTTTCCTTTTTAGACGCGTAATTCTTTTGTTGACGCCGGCGCGTTCTTTTTGCTTATAACTGCTGAGTCCTTCCAGCGCTTTTTCCGCATGCTCCAGGGCGACCTGGTAATTTTTTAACCGGTGTTCATGGAATTTCGCCAGTTCAACATAAGCGGTGTATGAATAATCTATCGCCACCACCCGGCGCCATAACCCAGCAGCTGTTTCATAGTCTCGCGCTTTTTTATAAATAGCCGCCAATTCCAGTAATGTAACAATTCGCCGGCTTAAAGAAATCGAGGAATTCAACACATTTTCATAATGCCGGATACTGCGCTGAATCTCATTTTTCTTTTTGAACATCCGCCCTTTTGCATAGTCATTCAGCGGGTTCTCTTCAGGTTCAATATTTTTGATGGAATCCAGGATCAATACCATAGCCCCCAGCATTGTGATGATATCAAACCGGTTGTGATAGAAGACCCGCTCCAGCCGTTCAACCAGTCCTGCTTCCAGATATTCAAAATAGACTTCAGGGATCAATTCTCCCGGAATGTCATCTTCCCGGTAGAGGCCCATTAATTCCGCTTCCAGGGTTTTTAATTTGCAATTCGTCAGGGAATACTTCCAGAGTGACCGGGAATGATGCAAAAAATCAATGTGGGCAATTTTTTCAAAAGCCGGCACCAAACGATTCATAACAAAGCGCGTATTCAAAAGCGGCACATCAAAGGATTTTCCATTATAAGAAGCGATGCAGGTAAATCCTTTGGCAAAATCAGCAATATAATCCAACATCCCTTCTTCGTGATTCAACTGGGAAATAAAATATTGATGGACGATAAAGGTTTCGTTTTCCACCCATCCCAGCCCGATCATGAATGCGACGGTTCCGGAGCCGCCGGCCAGTCCGGTGGTTTCCGTATCCAGAAAAAGGATAGATTCGATGGCGTGACTGTCCGGCAGTTGAAAAGTTTCCCGAATATGATTGGCAGAATAATTGAAAATATTTTTCAGATTTAAATTCCCGTAAAGATCATTTAGATCATAACTGAATTCCGCTCGAAAAATGTCACCGAAACTGGTATTGATCCACTGTCCGGGAACCAATTCTTCCAAAGGCTGATATTCTTTTTTCTCGATATTGGTTTTGGGAAAGGATTTGGCTGTCCCCTGATCAAACATTCGTTCCAGGTTGCGGCGAATTTCCGCTTTTTTATCAGAATTTTCTGCTGATACAGGCTCACCTCGTCCGTACAGGGAATTCAATTTATCTTTTATAGATCGCATTGTTACTCAGCAGCAACTCAGATTTCAATAATGTCATAGCCGCGTCTTCCCAAACCGATCTTTTCACCATACCGCAATTGTTCTTCACCGTCAATGTCAGGATAAGCATGCTGGTTGATGTTTTTGCCGTCCTGTTTGGTCAGGTCCCAAACAGCCTGATCAATTGCCACCGGGTCATCGCCGGCAATGACACCGACATCGTCAATTATATATTCATCGGGATGGGGTAAACAATCACAATCCTTGGTCATATTGATCATGAAGGTAAAATATCCCATGCGCCCCTTTTTCGCTTTGGCAATTCCCAGAGCATGTTCGACAATTTGCTGCTGCAATAATTCTGATGATGAATCCCACTTGAATTTCACGGCATCAAACCGGCAGACCGCCAGGCATTCACCGCACCCGATACAAAGGTCATCGTCGATGTGAGCGCTCTTTTCCTCCATGGCAATAGCATCTACCGGGCACCATTTTATGCAGGTGCCGCACTTAGTACATTTTGATTCGGATATATTGGGATGGGAGACAGAATGCTGAACCAGTTTCCCCTTGCGGCTGGACATACCCATTCCCATATTTTTAATTGTCGCGCCGATACCGGAGGCCAGGTGCCCAGTGACGTGGGTAACCACTATGATAGAATTAGCCGTCAAATATTCCCTGGCAATATTTACTTTGTCGTTTAAGGGCGCATTTATCTCTATTTCCTGTTCATTGACGCCATTGATACCATCAGCAATAATAATGTCGGCGCCGGTATTTTCATAGGTAAAGCCGTGTTCACGGGCTAATTTCATATGATCCACCGCATTGTCGCGTTCACTTTTATACAGTACATTAGTATCCGATAGAAAGGGCCGCGCCCCGCAGCTTTTAATTTTGCGAATAATGGCTTCAATATAATGAGGTTTAACATAGGTGTTGACACCTCTTTCACCAAAATGCGTTTTTACCGCGGTCAGGTCATGTTTATTGATCAAATTTTCAAACCCGGCTTTTGAAAATAAAATCTTTAGTTGTTTTTGGGTTTTATTGGTATTCTCATTTGCAGAAAACCGGTACAAATACAATTTACTTTTAGTCATTTTCACCTCAATTTTGAATTCATTTAAAATATATTAAAAAAGGATAGAATTCCAACAGCTTTTATTACCCTTTCGATTTTTTCATAGTGGTTCAAATACAATATCTTGTGTAGTTATTTTGTAATACTACATTATTAAAAATAAACCTCTCAATTTCAAGCCCGGTTTATCGGGAAAAAAGATATTTAAAAAATAATAACTATAAATATAAAATTAATCATATTAAATTAAAAATATTTACAAGATAAAATATTTAAAAACAATATATTAAAAAACAGTAAATATTTTTTATAAAAAACACTTTGTTTTTATTATCACTTTTTATAAGTTGTCCAGCATTTTAAAAAATATGGGTAAAAGGAAATCTTCAATAGGAGTATTTTATAATATTCGTAGGGGATAATTTTTATGGAAAAAAGTATGGTGACAACAATTCAAAATGACGAAAACCCAAGCGATTTCTTTAGAAACCAATATACACTGTGCAGCAGATCATACCAGCGCCCTATTTATTTCATTGTAAGATTTAATTAGAATTTAGTATTAGTTGAGGGTATTATGAGGGAAAAAACAATACTGATCATTGAGGATGAATTAATTATTGCCAGAGACCTGCAGGCCAATCTGGAAACGGAAGGCTATTCAGTACCGGAAGTCTATCGAAACGGCCGCGAAGCCCTGTCGATGATCGATATTATCAAACCGGATATTGTTTTGGTTGATATACAATTGGAATCTCAGTTTGACGGCATTGAAACGGCAGAAAAAATCAGACTTTTTCACGACCTTCCAATTATCTATATAACCGCCCATGTCAACGAAGATATACTCGAACGAATAAAACTGACCCAGCCTGCCGGTTTTCTGATGAAACCAATTAATTACACCGAATTATTGACAACTATTGAATTAGGCATTCATAAACACAAAATAGAAATGCAAAACCGCCGGCTTCTGGAAGAATTGCAGACAATTGTTACCCGGCATGATATTTTAAGGGATATGAAAGTACCGGTTTGCACGACATGCCATAAGATCAGGGAAGACAATAGCAACTGGCTTAGTGTTGATGCCTATATGAAAAAATACTACAATATAGAATTCACTGAAAGTGTATGTCCCCATTGTCTGGAAGAATTATTTCCGGTGGCTTACGGATACCTTAAAAACCGGGCTAAAATCGAACAATCACGATAAACTAAATATTCACTTTGTCAATTCCTTAATAACATTATAAATTTGTTCAAAAAGTAATGTGAGACTTTCATGAACAAATTCTTTTTATTCTTTATCTTTTTTTTATGTCCGGCGAATATGCTGCTGGCGGACCTAATTGCGGTGGATACAATCTCACCGGCCTATGAATCCGGTAGTTACAATTTTAATGCGATTGCTGTAAGCCATTTGGATAAAATTTATTTATCCGAAACGATCAATCACGAACTCTATGAATTAACCGGAAACGGAAAGATCGTCAAAAAAACCGGTGGTTTTGGATGGAATGAAAATAATTTCAATTATCCCGCAGACATTGCCATTAACGCCGGTCTCAATATTTTTGTCGCCGATAAAAATAATCATCGCTTACTGCGGTTTGATAAAAATATCCATTATATCACGGCCTTTCCCGATGCAAATTCCCATTTTTATCTGCAATATCCTATTGCCCTTGAAATTTCAAAGGATGGGGAGTTGTTCATTTTGCAGGAAAATAATTTTGAAATTCTGGCGATTGATTCCCACCGCCGTAATTACCGGACTATCGGTTCTGATGTGGCGGAAAACTTTCGCTTGATGTCTCCCGTTGATATTCACTTTACCGGTGATGAGGAGTTACTGGTTCTTGAGCAAAACGGAAAAATCCTGTCCTTTGACCGCTATGGCTCGCCCTTACAAATTCATTCAAAATCAAACACTGATCTGTCGCTTCACAAAATTGTAAAATTCACTGATGCTGTCTACGCCCTGAGCATGAAAAACCAACTCCTTAAACTCTCTGACCACAAATTTACAAAAACAGCAGTTGCCCCGGGAACAGTGATCACTGATATTTATACAACCCGTGATCGACTTTATTTGTTATCAGAATCCGGAATTATTTACATTTTTGCCAGTCAAAATTAATGGACCTCAGCGAAACAATTTTTAAACATAAATGTTCATAAAATCAGTCGATCAGGAAAACAATGAGGAAATAAATCAGTAAATCTAAATACATCATATTACTATTTTTTCTGAGCAGTACGGTTTTTGGTAATGATCCCGCCAATGTTATGATTGATACCCTGCTGATCAGATCTGACACCGCCGCCTTACAATTATCCAAAAAATATGTCATTCCGCAAAGTCTTACTATATCAGCCATTTATGGAAAAGTTGCTTGTGATAGCATGAAAATCAATGCCCTGAAAGGACGCCTTACCAATATTACCACACCTGACAGCGCGCTGGTAACAATTAAATATCAATATTTATCATTAAATATTTCTGAGAACACAGTTCTCTATGAATTCCCGGAATATCATTTCTCAGATAAGGAAAGAACCATTGCCGTTGCCAAAAGTCAATCAAAAGCTGATCTGTCGGAAACCACAACCCTGGATTTTTTAAAATCCGGATCCCTTTATCGCGGTGTCTCCCTGGCTTCCGAAAGCGGTGCTTCAATTCAATCGGGGCTTAATCTGGAATTAAGAGGCAAAATCGCTGATGATATGTTCATCACCGGCGCCCTGTCCGATCAAAATATTCCCATTCAGCCCGAGGGTAACACCCAGAGTTTAAATGAAATCGATAAAGTATTCATTAACCTGGAATTGGAGAATGAAAATATCATTTTCGGAGATTACAACCTGGATATGGGCGACGGCAAATATGGCGCCTATCAGCGAAAATTACAGGGAATCTATGGTCAAAGTAAGCGGCGCAATACCGATATTATTTTAGGCGGCGCAATCTCAAAAGGCGAATTCACAACCAACCGGTTTAATGGCGAGGAAGGAAACCAGGGGCCTTACCAGTTAACCGGCAAAGAGGGCGAAACGGCAATAATTGTGCTGGCGGGGACAGAAAAAGTATGGATAGACGGCCGTCAGTTAACACGCGGGGAAAACCATGATTACACAATTGATTATTCCACCGGAGAAATCGCTTTCACAGCCCGGCAACTGATCACTTCCGACAGCCGCATTACCGTTGATTTTCAGTATTCAAACCTGGTTTATCAGAAAAATATCTGGTACTCCGGATCATCGGTAGATTTTGCAGACGACCGTGTCAAAGTCTCGGCTGCCTTTATCAAGGAAGCAGATGACAAAAACAATCCCATTGAGTTTGAATTTAATGCCGATGATAAGCAATTGTTAAAAACCATTGGTGATGATGTCAATGCGGGGTTCAAATCCACCATCACGCCTGATTCCAGCGGGGTTTACATTTTGGAAGATTCGGTTCTCGTTTACCAGGGGCCCGGTGCCGGCACCCACTCCGCCGTCTTTTATAATGTGGGTAAGCAGGGTCACTATCGAA
The DNA here is from genome assembly GCA_964472715.1 of uncultured bacterium. GTDB lineage: Bacteria > Fidelibacterota > UBA2242 > UBA2242 > JAFGTP01 > JAFGTP01. The sequence continues at coordinate 13,371 of CAYYMT010000020.1, forward strand.
AAATCTATGAAGCCAACCGGTTTTATTTTCAGTGGGTGGATAAGGATGATCCGACCATTCCGGAAAATCTGAAAACAGAAGCCGTTTATCTTCCCGCAAAACCGGTTAAACTCCCGAAAGACCAGCAGCTTTATCATGTTGTAACAGAAATCCAGGCCACGAAAAATCTCTCCATTTCCTCGGAATTTGCCCAGTCTAACCTGGATATGAACACTTTTTCCCCAATTGATGACGGCGACAATCAGGGCCACGCCTTTAATCTTGACATCAACTGGGCCGGCACAGAGACATCCCTGGGTAAAGTCCGGCTGAATGCGGTCTACAATCAGGAAACGGAGAGATTTAACCCCATCGATAGAAACCATGTGGTGGAATACGCCAGAAAATGGGATATTGATCCTGATTCGACACAAGGTGCGCGAAGTCTTGAAGCCTTGATTAATTACAGCCTGAAAAACAATGTTTCAATTGATTTTTCCGCGGCAACTTTTAATAAAGATAACTTTTCTTCCGATCGCTATAAACTTTCGGGAAGATTTCATTTTAAAGTTTTGCAAAGCAGTGAATTTTACGAAGAAAAGATAATCTCCCTGAATAATCGCCAATGGCTGCGGCGGAAAGCCAGTGTCAGGTTTGATCTTTTCAACCTCTCTCCCTACTCAACCATTTATTATGAAAAAAAAGACCAGGCCCGTACTCATTTTCAAAATTTTCAATTTCTCGAACAATCCTATGGGATTGAATCGGACAAAACAAACAAATTTCAATGGCGTATTGAAAAAAATTATCGCCACGATGAAAGCGATGATACCACCGGATGGGCTACGAAGTCTAAAGGGGAAAATTTAAAACTCACCGCCCTCATCAATGACTGGAAAACCCTCTCCTCAAAATTGACCTTTGCCAATCGCAAAAAAAAATATGCAGCGTCACAAAATCTGCCCGATGTGGATTTTTCCATTATGGCGGTGGAATTGCGCCAAAATCCCCGCACTCTCCCCTTTTCCTGGGAAACCAATATGAAGGTGGAAAAAGAACAAAGCGTCAAGAAGGAAAAACTCTATTACTATGTGGGTGAAGGCAAAGGTCAGTACCGGTATGATTCTACTTACGCGGAATATGTTCCCCATGTCCAGGGCGCCTATTTATTACGAGTTATCCCCAGCGCTGTCAAAACGCCGGTCACCAATATTGAAAATGACCTGCGCCTGAGATTTAACGGTTACCGGTTAAAGAATTCGATATTCAAAGGCTTTTCATTAATGTCACAAATTCGGCTCAAACAGGAACTGAACAGTCAAAACAACGCCCTGGGGCAATGGTCCTGGCATTCATCTGCCACTGATACAACCCAAACCTTTTTTTACCGGCTCATATCCAATGATTTAAATTATCGAATTCCCCGGCGCCGAATAAATATAAAATTACATTACCGGACATCATTGCAAAAAAGTCAGTTGGATGTACGCGGCGCTGAAAATAGTGAGATGGAGGAAATTTCCTGTCAATATCGCGGTCCCTTTTTCGCCCGGATGAAATTACAATCAGAATTGGCGTTCAGGGAAACGCGGCGGATTTCTTTCTTTAATGATCTGCGGAACCGGGACATTTTATCTGTTCAGGCAACAAACAATTTTACTTATAATTTTAATCGCAAGCATTTGGCAACATGCAAATTTATTATAAGCAAAGACAGGCAGGATGATAAAAACAAAAAAATCGACGCCTTTTTAACCGGCCTGGAACTGGCTTATGAAATTAAAATTCTCAAAAAAGGCCGCTGGAAATTTTTTACGGAATATAATAATGTCACAACGTCACCGGAAACCAGTACGATTCCCTGGGAAATGTGTGACGGCAACCAGGTAGGCAATACCTTTGGCATCGGCGCTTCTACCGAATACAAAATCGGCAAATATCTGAGAGTGCGCGGAAATTATGAAAGCCGTCGTGAACCTTACCTGGGAATTTATCACCGGGGAAGCGTTGAGATAAGGGCGGTGTTTTAAGATGAAAATATGCAAAATCATAGGAATTTTAGGAATCCTGTTAACGATAATCATATCATCGGCGTCAGCGGACCAATATTTCGGAAACATCTCTTTACAGAGTGATTCAACCCTGGACCACTCAAAAATCAAAGCACTTTCCAAACACTACCGGTCCCAGCCCTTTAATGAAGAAAAGTACGCTGAATTCAGCCGCGATCTGCTTTTACTTCTGACAAGGAAGGGTTATTTATTTGCCAGTTTACACCTTGAGCAAATCCATCCGGATTATCAATCCGACACATTGTTCATAAATCCCACCTACAGACTTTCAAAAAACCAGCTGGCCCAAATCGACACACTGATTTATAAAAATATTGACAAGACCAGTCCGCAACTTCTGAACCGTGAACTCGCTGATATTATACACAAGCCCTATAATCCGGCCATGCATCAGACAATCAGGCAACGGCTACGAAAATTTCAATTTTTGAGTTATCATGACCAATGGGAAATTATTAAAACCCAGCAGGGCGATATCGGGCTTCTGCTTGAATTGAATGAAGACCAGTCCAATAGCTTTAGCGGAATTGCCGGCTATATTCCGGAAAAATCCGGACAAAAGGGTTATTTTACCGGACAGTTAAATATTAAACTCAACAATATTGGCGGTATGGGCAGAAGTGTATCGGTATTCTGGTCAAAAGTCAATCAGAATTCACAGGAACTAAGACTCGCGACCTTTTCACCACAAATTTTCAAATCCAGTTTATTCACTAATCTTAATTTTGAACAAGTACTGAGAGACACTTTGCTGGTGCTTCGAAATTTCAGCATTGGCCTTGGCAGTGATATGAGCCGGTTCGGTGAACTTTCATTAACGGCAGATTATGAAACCACATTACCCACACCGGCAGGGCGGGAACAATTACAATTATCAAAATCAAAAATTTTAAAAACCGGGTTGCAGTATATTTTTGATAGTCGTGATCTGGGGACCAATCCCTCGCGGGGGCTGCTTTTGGATGTTGGCACTTACCTGGGGTATCATCTTAACGGGCAGCAAACCAATATTCTGACACAATTTCGACTATCAACCGAATACAATATAAATCTCCACCGGAATATCGTACTGAATTTCAATGGCGATTACCAGGGCAAATTCCTGCAAGGCGAAAAATTGACCTATAATGATATGCTCTGGTATGGTGGCGCCACTACCTTGCGCGGCTATCCCGAGGATTTCTTTTCCGGCGCAGAAGTCGGTCAACTGGGACTGGAAGTTCGCCGCATCACCGGTAAATTTAGTCGAATATACGCTTTTTATGACCAGGGCGGCATTAGAAATGTATCGGGAAAATTAATCACACCAAAGAGTTTTGGTATCGGTGTGCGCCTGGAATCAAGAATGGGATTATTAGGTTTGGATTATGCTTTTGGCGAAGATGATACTTTTACAACCGCAAAAATCCATTTGCTGCTGGAAAACAAGTTCTAACCTGAATTATTCACATTTTCATGATAAATGCAGGCGGAAAAAGATTTCTTGCAGCCCCCGCTTCCTGATTACATTTTGTCCGGCAGTTCCTTTCTTGCAATAGTTACCCGAATAATAATCACCACTTTTTAAAGACAGATGTAACGTAATATAAATTTTATTTTCTATTGGTAACTGATTGTTGTAACTTCGGTGATGTATGTAGAATAAAAAACAGAGATTAATTTGACGAAAAAAGCAAAAAAAACAGAAATAAAAATTCAAAACTTTTTAAGAAAGCATAAGGGCACCTATTACAAACAGAAAAAAATCGCTAAAGCCCTCAATATACCCAACTCCGAATACCCCTCATTCAAAGGACTCTTAAAAGAAATGGCAAAAGCAGGCAAAATATTTTGCGGACGAAATTCAACTTATGGCATTCCCGACAAATCTCAGGAAGTCAGCGGCATTATTTCCTTTACTACCAGGGGCTTCGCTTTTGTAAAAACAAATGATGAAGAAGAAATTTTTGTAAACGCCAGTGATACGAATGTGGCGCTGCACAAAGACCTTGTTCAGGTGGCGATCAAGCGCAAATCCCAGGGGAAAAAACGGGAAGGCAAAGTGGTCAAAGTCCTGAAACGGGCCAATGAACCGGTTTACGGAATTTTAAAGAAAGACGGAAAAAGTTGGGAGGTCATTCCCGAATCCCCCTTTCCGCCAACAAATATTATCCTTCTGGAAGAAAAACCGGAATATGAAGAAGATAAACTGGTTGAAGTCCATAACATCAAGTGGTACAGTCCCAGAAATTATCCCGTTGCTGAGTTTAAGCAAACCATCGGGTCTCCGGATAATCCGGCCGATGACTTTTTAATCATTCAGAGAATGTTTGATCTGGCGGAAGAATTTCCGGAAGATATTTTAAAACAGGCTGACCAGCTAAAAATTCCTAAAATCTCAGAAATGTCCAAAACACGACTTGACCTGCGGGATAAGGATATTTTTACCATTGATCCCAAAACAGCCAAGGATTTTGACGATGCCATCTCCCTGGAAATTCTGGACAATGACCTGATGGAACTTGGCGTCCATATTGCCGATGTCTCACATTTTGTCAAAGAAGGTTCCGAACTGGACAAAATAGCCCTTGACCGGTCCATGAGCTGTTATTTAGGCGACAATGTAATTCCAATGCTGCCGGAAAAAATCTCCAATGAATTATGCAGCCTGAAACCCAATGAACCCCGCCTGGCCTTTTCCGTGCTCATGAAAATTACCACCAGCGGAGAAGTTAAAGATTATGATATTCGCGAATCCCTGATCGAATCAAAAAAACGGTTCACCTACGAAGAAGCGCAGCAAATTCTCGACACAAAAAAGGGCCCTTATTACAAAGAATTACAGCGCATGAACCAATTACACAAAACATTATTAAAGAATCGCAAAGCCAAAGGATCGATTGACTTCGACCTGCCGGAACCGATCTTCAAATTTGATGATAAAGGGCTTCCCATTGAAATCTCACGCTCGGAACGCCGGGACACCAACCGCCTAATTGAAGATTTTATGTTATTAGCGAATAAGGTCATAGCTACTCACATAGCAGTGACAAATAAAAGTAAAAACCTCCCCTTTGTTTATCGTATCCATGAAACGCCAACTGATGAAAAGATCAATCAACTTTATGCCGTCCTCAAACAATTAGGCATCAAAGCCGAAAAACCCACAAAAAAATTCACCCCTCAGGACATGCAAAAAATCCTTGATAAAATTAAAGATACACCCTTTGCAAATTTCATTGAACAAATTTCCCTGCGCTCAATGACCAAAGCGCAATATTCCACACAACCTCTCAGTCATTTCGGCCTGGCTTTCTCCCACTATACACACTTCACCTCGCCCATCCGCCGCTATCCCGATTTGATCGTACACCGGCTGCTCAAAAAATATGCAGGTGGTGCTAAAGCGCAAGATATTGATTACTATAGTAAGAAATTACCCAAAATATGTGACTTTTGTACTGAACTGGAAATTAAATACCTGGAAGCGGAACGTGAATTTATCAAGATCAAACAAATCCGTTTTCTGGCAGACAAAATCGGTGAAGAATATACCGGCATCATTACCGGCGTACTGGATTTTGGTTTCTTTGTTGAAATCTCAGAATTTCTGGTGGAAGGACTTGTCCACGTCCGCACCCTGAATGATGATTTTTATGTTTACAGTGAAGACCAGCATACCTTAAAAGGCCGTGATCACGGCAAAACCTACCGCCTCGGCGATACCGTCAAAATAAAAATCAAAGAAGTTTCCATTAAAACACGCAGGATTGATTTTCTTTTAATCGATTGATTATTTATATTTTCATTCGTATTTAGGAATTATTATCAAAAGGAAAATATGGAAAAAGGTCTAGAAAATATTAATTGTCCGGTATGTAATTATAATGATTCGACGCCATACCTGGAAACATTCGACAGATTTGAAAATCCGCGCAAAAAATCCTATCAAATCGTCAAATGCCGCCATTGTGGTTTTATTTATTTAAATCCACGTCCTGACGCGCAGCATATTGGCAAGTATTACGCCGTGGAAGGTTACGATCCTTTTTTATCCGGGGAGCAACAGCCCGGATTCAGAGACAGAATTTATTTTCTGCTGAGAACCCTCAATCTTGCTTTCAAGTACAAAAAAATCAAAAAGCAAAAATACAGGCCCGGCAGAATTTTAGATATCGGATGCGCGACCGGTGAATTTCTCGACAAATTTCGGCAAAAAGACTGGCGTTGCACCGGAGTGGAAGTAGCCCCGCAGGCCCGGGAGATCGCCGCCCGCAAAAATATACAGGTTTTCCCGTCAATTCATGATATTCCCGGTGAAACCGAAAAATTTGACCTGATCACCATGTGGCATGTACTGGAACATGTTCATGATCTGCAAAATACAGTCGCTAAAATTGCCGCATTACTGGCCGATGATGGCCTGTTGGTTATCGCGGTGCCAAATATTGAATCCCACGATGCGATAGAATACAAAAACAATTGGATAGCCCTGGACACGCCGCGACATTTATACCATTTTTCAAAAGAAACCATGGCCAGATTGTTTGGCGCTTATAATTTAAAAATTATTGATGTTCATACATTATTACTGGATATATTATATAACAATCTGCTTAGCAAAAAACCGGGAGTGCGGGGAAATTTCGCTTTTGTAAATACCTTAATGCAATCCCTGGCGAAAACCTATCTGGGTTCCCTGAAAAATTCTTCAAGTCTTGTTTATTACCTTAAAAAGGAGAAGGATAATGAATAAAAAGCTTTCATTTATTGGCATCGCGCTGACATTTCTGCTGTTGGGCTGTAGTCAGCAAAATGAAAGACCGAAAGGGTCTTTGGATGTTGTTTATGTGCTTTCTTCAGATTCCACCTGGAACAACCTGGAGACGGCCATTGATACCTGTTTTTCCCAATATGGCATCAGGACACCTGAATTTCAGCGATTTTTCCATATCAACTGGTATTCAATTAATAAACTTCACGTATTTTCCCGTTATCGCAACCTGATTGTAATCGCCGACCTTTCCAAAAAAGGATTGGGCCGTAATCTGGCAGAACGGATACTCCCTCCGGAACATCTGGAATTAGCAAAACAGGATAGCGTCAATATTTTTTCCATCGACGACCATTATGCCCGCGATCAAATATTCCTGTTAATCGCCGGCACAGATATGAAAAAGTTGGAACAGGCAATCATTGACCGAAAAGACTGGATCTATTCGAAATTCAGCAAACATTACCGGGAACGGCTGAAAAACCGCTTTTATGACAACCGGGAAAAGAAAAGTCTGGCCAGAGTATATTATGACAAATACAAGTGGCTGGTGAGAATTCCTAAAAAATTCATCCCCATCATGGATGCGCCGGACAGCAATTTTGTATGGCTGGGGGCCGACCTCCCTTTCCGGTGGTTCTCGGTTACCTGGGAAGAGGGAATGAATACCAAATTAATGACCCCCAATGGTATGATGGATAAAAGACAGGAAATCGGTTCTTATTATGGAGATGTCAGGTCCGATACAACCTTTCTCAGCCATCACTATACCCGGTTAAATGACTGGGATGCCCTGAAAATGAATGGTTTATGGTTTTCCAGAGAAATGGCGAAAGGAGGGCCTTTTCTCTCCTATGCTTTTTATGATTCCCATACTGACCGGACATTTTTGCTGGATATGCTGATCTATGACCCTTCTTTTGAAAAACTGACTGATTATTACCGGGAACTGGAGATAATGGCCAAAACTTTTTCCACGCAATATACATCTGACTACTTTAAGTAATTGTAAGTATTGGTGTTGTACAAAAATTTGGTATTTACTGGATTGAATTTTAAATTAACTAAAATTATTTTTTTGAGGAGATAGTAATGAAACAATTAACAATTCTTGTTGGCAGTAAATCTGATTTGGATACTGTGGAAGCCACAAAAAAATACCTGGATTTTTTTAATTTTTCCTATGATCTGAAAGTATTGTCCGCCCACCGTCAACATGATGAATTACAACAATATATCAAAGAAATAGAAAATGAAGGCAGTGTACAGACCATTATCGCCTGCGCCGGTATGGCGGCCCATTTACCGGGAGTTGTCGCCGCGATGACCCAAATCCCGGTGATCGGCGTACCACTGAATGCATCACCCCTTGGCGGTGTTGATGCGTTATACTCTATTGTCCAAATGCCAAAAGGAATTCCGGTGGCCACAATGTCAATTGGAAAAGCCGGTGTCATCAATGCTATTGTCTATACCGCCAAAATTATTGCCCTTCATGACGACAGCATGAAAGAAAAACTGGTGGAATTCCATAAAAAAGGAAGCAAACTCTAATATATGAATATATTAATTACCGGAGTAAACGGAATGCTGGGGAGCGTTTTAGCTGCCCGATTGTCTGGCAATTATCAGGTGAATGGCCTGGATATTCACCCAACCCTGGAAAAAGATTTGAATATCAAGTATTATCAAACTGATATCACAGACATCAAAAAATTGAATTTATTGACCAAAAAAATTGAACCCTTAATGATCATTAATTGCGCCTCCCTCACAAATGTAGACGCCTGTGAAACCGAACCGGAAAAAGCCCGGGCAATTAATGTCGGAGGCGTTGAAAACCTGATAGAACTTTGCCAGTCATCCAATGCCCATCTTATCCAAATCTCCACTGATTACGTTTTTGACGGCACCAGCGGTCCCTACTCGGAAAACGATGAAACGAACCCGATCAATCATTACGGAAAAACCAAACTGGAAGCGGAACTTGCACTGGTGGAGTCCGGTATTAACTGGACAATACTAAGGACGAATGTCCTTTTTAGCGAAGACCTCACGGAAAAAGCAAGTTTTGTCAGTTGGGTTTATAACAATTTGAAAAACAATGAAAAAATTTCTGTTGTAAATGACCAATTCGGCAATCCCACTTTTGTGAACCATCTGGCCTATGCAATTGAAAAAATAATTGAGCAGGATGCCCACGGGATATATCATTATGCCGGCCGGGATTATTTAAACCGTTTTGAATTTGCCTTGCAGATCGCGGACGCCTTTGAACTGGATAACCGGCTGATCAACAAAACCACCACCCGGTCATTAAAACAAATGGCTCCCCGCCCCTATAAAGCAGGACTCAAGTCAGACAAAATTGAAGCAGAACTGGAAATTAATACCTATAACTTAAAAGAATCACTTTTGGTGATCAAGCACGCAGGAGAAGCAGATGAATAAGGCCCTGGTAATTGTTCCAACCTATAATGAAAAGGAAAATATTCAAAAAGTTATTAACAAACTGGCGACTTATCCCGTCGACATTCTTATTGTCGATGATAACAGTCCCGATGGAACCGCCGATATTGTTAAAAAATTACAGGTGGATAACGATCATATCCACCTGGTCGAACGGGAAGGAAAGTTGGGACTGGGAACAGCCTATGTCAAAGGATTTAAATGGGCTCTGGAAAAAGAGTATGATTACATTCTTGAAATGGATGCTGATCTTTCCCATAATCCGGAAGATGTGCCCAGGCTGTTAATGAGATGCCAGCAGGAAGATACGGACATGACTATTGGTTCGCGATATTGTCGCGGTGTTAATGTCGTGAACTGGCCGCTTAAGCGCTTGCTGCTCAGTTATGGTGCCAGTAAATATACCAAATTTATAACCGGTATGAAGATCTATGATCCGACAGCCGGATTTAAATGTTTTAGCCGGAAAGTGCTGGAAGATATTGATCTCGACGGAATTAAGTCTTCCGGGTATTCTTTTCAGATCGAAATGAATTTTCGGGCCTGGAAAAAGGGCTACAGGATCAGCGAAATACCGATTATTTTTACTGAACGTACCGAGGGAAAATCAAAAATGTCCAAAGCAATTGTTTTTGAAGCCATTTTTATGGTTTGGAAACTTAAAATACTCAGCATTTTTGGACGTCTAAAATAATGAAAATATCGATAGTCATTATCAGCTATAATGTAAAAGAATTTTTGCATCAGTGTATTTTATCACTCAAAAAATCCTGTCATGATATTGAACATGAAATTATTGTGGTTGATAATAATTCTATCGACGGCAGTGATAAGATCATTGCCACCCGTTTTCCGGAAATTAAACTGATAAAAAATTACGAGAACAAAGGATTTTCCAAAGCCTGTAACCAGGGACTGGAAGTGTCTACCGGCGAATACATGTTGCTTCTGAATCCTGACACGATGCTGCAGGAAGATACCATTCCTAAAATGATTGAATTTTTTGAAAATACACCCGACGCCGGCGCGGCAGGGTGCAAAATCCTGAATGCGGACGGTACATTACAATTATCCTGTCGCCGCAGTTTCCCCACTCCCAGTGTAGCGATTCCCAAAACCATCGGTCTGAGCAAACTCTTCCCCAAAAGCAAACTTTTCTCAAAATACAATCTGACCTATGAAGATCCGGACAAGCAGATTGAGGTTGATGCCTTAAGCGGCGCTTTTATGATGTTCCGCAAAAATGTCTATGATGAAATCGGCGGCCTTGATGAGGATTATTTTATGTATGGCGAAGACCTTGACTATTGCTATCGCATCAAACAAGCCGGCTGGAAGATATACTATACACCAACAACAAAATTGATCCATTATAAAGGGGAAAGCGCAAAACTGGCGACCTTTGACAATTTTGTGGTGTTTTATAAAGCCATGGATATCTTTGTACAAAAACATTTCTCCAAAGGCTACTACATAATTCTTGACATATTTCTGCGTATAGGTATTTTTGCCAGGGGTTTGTTAACCTTTATCACTAAATTCCTGCATAAGCATCTGATCATGCAAATTGACGGGATCGTATTAACTGTTGGAATTTTGATCGCCCATAACTTGCAGCCCCGCCCCCTTCCCTCCTATCAAACGCTGTTATCAATGCTTGTTTTTTATCTGCTTCTGTGGCTGGGCACCGGTTATTCCATCGGGTTGTATGACCGGAAAGAGTTGTCCTACAGCCATGCAGCGGTGGCAGCTGTATTGAGTTTTGTTATTTCAATGGTCATTAATTATTTTTTCAGTGACATGATCTATTCGCCGCGATTGATCGTTTTTAGTTTTATCGCCGCCCTGGTATTATTGCCGGGCTGGCGTATCGCGCTGATCTCGATGCAACGCCGTCAATGGATTCCTTCTTCATCCTTTATCAGCAAGGCGCTGTTGAGCCGCCGAACGATATTAATCGGAACCGGGCCGGAAGGAAACCGCCTTGCCAAAAAACTGCAGACCCATATTGAACATGGCTTTGAAATTCTCGGTTTTGTAGATAAAAAATATCAGCAGGAATGGGTGGCGGGATTTCCCTTTTTAGGAACGATAAAACACCTGGCGGAACTGATTCGGATTCACAAGGCCACAGAAATTATTTTTACTACAGACCGCTTTACGAATGATGAAATTCTGTCCGTATTGGATAAAATCTCAAATACCAGAACCAATATAAAAATCGTCCCTAAAAATCTTGATTTTATTCTCGGCAAATCCAGTGTGGAAAAAATTGAAGACATTCCCCTGGTGGAAGTTGAATATAAAATATATAATATTGGTAACCGCCTGTTCAAACGGCTGCTGGATATTATACTGAGTTTGATCAGTACGGTTTTTATTCTACCCTTTGTTTTTATTTACGCCTTTATAAGCGGCTGCCGCCTAAAGGTCAAAAAATATATTGGCCCCAACAACACCATTATTAAAGGATTGACTTTTCATAAAGAAAACAATAACTTACGCAAAAATCTGGTTCGCTCTCCATTAATACTTTCCGTTCTGAAAGGCGATTTAACAATGGTAGGCAGTGAACTGATCTCGGCTGAGAAAACCGGCCGGGTTTTGCATTACAAACCGGGAATCACCGGTTTATTTCAGGTGCAGGGAAATCATAAACCCGATGAGATAGATAAAAAAAATTATGAACATTACTATATGTTGAATTATTCTCTGTTCCTTGATATAGACATTTTACTGAAAGCTATTTTAAGGATATAGATATGCCGGAAAGAATTTTAGATTTTGAAAAACCAATTGTAAAATTGGAAAATAAAATAGAGGAAATGAAACAATTGTCTAACTCCAGTGACATTGATCTTACAAAAGAAATTGAGAAACTGGAAAACAAACTCAACAACCAGATTGATAAAATCCACAATAATTTAACAACCTGGCAAAGAGTACAATTGGCGAGACACCCTAAACGGCCTTATTTTCTTGATTATATCCAAAATATCACCTCGGAATTTATCGAATTGCATGGCGATCGTCACTTTGCTGACGACAAAGCGATCATTGCGGGGCTGGCCACCATTGATAATGAAAAAGTTGTTCTTATCGGCCAGCAAAAAGGCCGTAACACAAAAGAAAATCTCTACCGCAATTTTGGAATGCCAAATCCGGAAGGCTACCGGAAAGCATTACGGATCATGAAACTGGCGGAAAAATTCAATAAACCGGTGATCACCTTTATTGATACCCCCGGCGCTTATCCCGGTTTGGGTGCGGAAGAACGGGGACAGGCGGAAGCCATTGCCAGAAACCTTTTCGAAATGTCAAGATTACGCGTGCCATTGATCAATATTGTCATCGGCGAAGGCGCTTCCGGCGGCGCCCTCGGCATTGGGATCGGCGACATCATTATAGTGCTGGAAAATACCTGGTACTCTGTAATCTCTCCGGAAGGCTGCGCATCCATTCTCTATCGTGACGCTTCCAAAGCGCCTCAGGCAGCGGAATCCATGCAGGTAACTGCGCAAAGTGTCAAAGCCCTGAAAATTGCCGATGAGATACTGGAAGAACCCAATGGCGGCGCCCACCGCTCCCCGAAAGAAACCGCTCAGATTGTTAAAAATTCAATCCTGAAACATATCGCCCGCCTGAAAAACATTCCCAAAGAAGAACTGCTGCGGCAACGCCTGGAAAAATATTCTAACATGGGTGCCTGGGAAAATATCAACAAATGACGCTGGAATATGATCATAAAATTAGAGTGAGATACGCTGATATTGATCAGATGGGGATTGTTTATTATTCCCGTTACTATGAATTTTTTGAAGCGGCGCGCACCGATATGCTGAGGGATTGCGGGCTGCCCTATTCTGATTTTGAAAAATCCGGTTTTCTGATGCCGGTGATTGAATCCCATTGTTATTACAAGAAAGGCGGAACTTTTGACTCTCTGCTCAATGTAAAATGTTTGATCCATGACAAACCAAAAGTCAAAATCAGAATCGACTATGAGATCACTGATATTGCAACTGGCACTTTACTTGTAACCGGTTATACAATTCATGCTTTTTTAAATAAAACAGGTAACGTTTGCAGGGCGCCTAAAGAATTCCTAGAAATATTTAACAAACCAACTGAACGAAAATAGATCATGAAAAAAGGATTGCTAATTACATTTGAAGGCCTTGACGGCTCCGGCAAAACAACTCAAATCAGAGAATTTATTGATAAACTGGAAAAAAATAACATCCACTACCAATTATTCAGAGAGCCCGGCGGCACTAAAATCGGCGAGAAAATACGTGAAATCCTGCTGGATAAAAATAATATGGAAATGAGTGAAGTGGCGGAATTGCTGCTTTATTCCGCCAGCCGGAATCAGCTCAGTATCGAAAAAATCCGGCCTGCTCTGGAAAATAATAAAATCGTGATTTGCGACCGCTTTTATGATTCCACCACTGCATACCAGGGATACGCCCGCAAATTGGATATGCAGTTCATCCGGTCACTTAATTGGGTGGCGGCTGACCAGCTTATTCCAGATATCACTTTCTTATTGGATATCTCTCTTGAAGAAAGAACAAATCGTTTTAACAATAAAAACCTCGATCGTCTGGAACAAGAAGAGGGTGAATTTCATAGAAGAGTAAGGAATGGCTTTTTAAGCCTGGCAGAACAAAACAAAGATCGTTTTTTCGTAATCAACGGAAATCAATCAATAGATTATATCAGTAATCAAATTTGGTCGAAATTCCGGGAAAAATATACAATGGAGTAACCTAATGGAAATTTTTAAAAGTTGGAAAACCAAACTAATTATAATCGTTTTATTAACAGTAACTTTACTTTTTGCTTTATCAAAGAAGGATTACTATAAAAAATTATCCGATTCCCTGCTGTTATATGAAAAAGTCTACCAGGTATTGGTGTCAGATTATGTTAATCAGATCGATGTGGAAGAATTTACAGAACATTCCATCAATGAAGCGCTCAAAAAACTCGATCCCTATACAGTCTTTCTGACAGAAGATGAAAAGGAACCTATTGAAAGACTTTCCAAGGGTAATTACGGTGGTGTCGGTATTCGCATAACCATGCGGAATGATACCCTGACTGCTGTGGCTCCCATGGAAGGCGGACCGGCTAAACGGGCCGGCGTTCTGCCGGGAGACCAGATCATCAAGGTCGATTCTCTGTCAACACTTAAAATGTCCCTGGAAGAAGCATCAAAAGAGTTGCGCGGCAAACCAGGCTCAAAAGTACTAATTACAATTCACCGCCCGGGACTGAAGGAAAATCTTGTCGTTGAAATTATTCGTGAAAAAATAAATGTGCCTGTGATTAGCTACGCCGGCATGATCGATGATAATACCGGCTATATAAAACTGGCCGGATTTTCCAAAGGCGCAACCCAGGCAGTTGCCAAAAATATTAAGGATTTTCAAAAAAATGATAATTTTTCCAACCTGATCCTTGACCTTCGCAGCAATCCCGGCGGACTATTACAGGAAGCCCTGGGCATTGCCGAATTATTCACTGATCGTGGCGACACTTTGCTATTTACAAAAGGTAGAATGCGGGGCAGCAATACTGTTTTTGTAAGCCGAAGAAAACCGGTTCTGGATGATAATATCCAAATTGCCGCACTGATTAACCGCGGCAGCGCTTCCGCCAGTGAGATCGTATCCGGTATTCTTCAGGATACAGACCGCGGCATTATTATCGGCAGTAAGAGCTATGGCAAAGGACTGGTCCAGCGGGTCAAGTCTATTGATAAAGACCATTCCCTGAAGATCACCAATGCGAAATATTATATTCCCAGTGGCCGAAGCATTCAGACACCCGATTTTATCAAAGATACCAGCCTGGTGGAATTTTTTGATAAGGAAGATACGGTTTTTTATTCAAAAAATGGCCGGCAACTAAAAGGTGGCGGAGGCATTCATCCCGATTTTGATATCGAAGGTGAGAAATTACCCCTTTATGTACAAAAACTTTGGGCCACCAATCAGTTCTACAATTATGCCATCAAATACAAAGCTGACAAAGGTAAAATACCTGATTATTACAAACTTGACCAAGAGATTATTGACGGGTTCAAAGATTTTCTCATCACCAAGGGATTTGAATTTGAATATAAAGATGAAAAACAATTGAAAAAGATCAGGGAAAACTTTGAAAGCGATGAAAAACTACAGGATATGACGGAACACATTGATTCAATTTTAGAGCACTACAAATCCCTTAAAATTGATAAATTTGATGAAAATTTAAAGCATATTCGCCAGGGACTGAGTTCTGAATTTGCCACACTGGACGGCGGCCTGAGCAAACGGGTGGAAGTAAATCTGCTGGATGATCCTGTCCTGGAAAAAACCAAAGATGTGTTTCAGAATCATAGCGAATATTTGAACACTCTCGGCTTTAAAAACTAATAATTTTTAACCAGTTTTTTTTGTAAATACCCTTCGGAAATCCGAAGGGTGTTTTTTATAACTGTTAAACTCTTTCAGAGTTTTAATAATGGTTGTTTTAACCGTGGGTTGACACCCACGGTTATTTTTGTTTAATCCCTTCGGGATTATAAAAAATAAAACAGCCGCTGTGACACAAAAAAAAGCCGTCGGTAAACGGATGTTCGACGGCTTTAATTTAATTTTTGTGGAGCTGAGGGGTCTCGAACCCCTGACCTCTTGAATGCCATTCAAGCACTCTCCCAGCTGAGCTACAGCCCCTTTTAAAAAGCAGGAAAAATTAATCAATCTGAAAATATTATACAACCCAAAATTTAATAAATTGCAAATTATATTTTTTTGTACTGCCGGGTGAATTTTTCAATAAGTTTTCTGATATAATCGTCACGGTCTGTATGAAGTTCAACCTCAATTAATTCCAATGATAACGGATTAGTAATTGTTTTTAAAGTATCCTCATATTCCTCTTGCTGTTTTTTTAACCGGTCTATCATTTTGATGACCCGCGGTTGTTTTTCAAAATATTCCCGAATGGACTGATCGCCGGCCATTTTTTCGTAGCGTTCCATTCTTTTCCGGTTTATCTCATAGCGATATTCAATTTCTGAATTATTGCCGAATCCCTTTTCCTTATCTTTTACAATACCTGTGATCCTGACAATCCTTTTCCCCGAGTGATCGGTATAAGCCATCAGTTTATCCTGCTGATACTGAATATACTTACTGTAGCGGTACTGATTGGCAGAAATGATCAGGTCGGTTTGAATGTCACCGGATATGAAATTATGTTCATCAGTGGCATTGAGAGCGATGACAGCGATAATGAAATCACATTGATTCTCTATCTTTTGCCTTGTATTTTGGTAAGCTGCAATGGGATTCTGCACTTCCAGCCGGTTATCCAGTTCCCCGGGCTTTGAAGCCAAACCAATAAAACCGAATTTCATGCCATTAAGAGTAATAATTTTATAGGGTTTGAAGACTGTTTTTTTTGTATCCCCGCTGATAATGTTGGCGGAAATAAAATCAAAATTGGCCTGTTTCTCCAATTCCTGCAGTTTATCGAGCCCTAATTTCAGGTCATTATCGCCAACATTCAGGAAATCATAGCCCATCCGGTTATAGGCTTGGATAAAAATATTGGCCAATTTATCTTTATGCTCATAAGACGGCTCCATTATGGGTGATTTTATAAACAGGTCTCCCGCATCCAAAATCACGGTATTGGATGATTGTTGGAAATTCTGCTGATTAAAAATTGTGGTTCTCCTGGCAAGACCGCCAAGACGTTTGGCTTTTCATCCGCAGGGATCTACCTCGCCATGAACCGCGCCGGTACAGATGAAGGTGACGGAATCCATACCATAATTCAAAGCAGGCAGAACCACCATTATAAGAATAAAGCCCGTATATTTTATCAGATTTTTAAACATTTTTCGATTGTATCATTATTTTGAAAATCTTGAAGTGTTTTACTTCCGGTTATGAACAATGCAATTTGCAGTGTTTTTTTAAAAATATCAAGCATTTGCTCAACACCGGTTGTCCCTTTTGCATTATATTGCCGCAGAATTTCACCGGCGGACCCACAGAGTTTTGCTCCCATTGCCAGTGCTTTGGCAAAATCCAGCGCCCGGTTAATGCCTCCTGATGCGATAATATTCGCATTTTTTATCCCAACGGAATTACCCAATAACTCTGCTGTGGAAATGCCGAATTCAGAAAATTCATCGGCCACTGCAACATCCACCGGATTCTTTGTGCGGTATTTTTCTATTATGGCCCAGGAAGTACCACCGGCGCCGGCAATATCAAACCATTTAATCCCCAGCTGCGATAATTCCTTTATATCATCGGCAGTCAGGCCGAATCCAACTTCTTTAATAATAACCGGAACAGACAGTTCTTCCACTGCCCGGGCTATTTTAGCCTTGATACCTGTGAAATTCTTATCACCCTCTGGCTGAAGCGCCTCCTGCAAAGGATTCAAATGGATCGCCAATCCATCCGCCTGCATAGCACTCAGGCGCTCATTGATCAGGGGAAGGTCATACTGCAATAATTGCTGCCCACCAATATTCGCAATCACAGGAATCTCCGGGGCTATCTCTTTGGCAATCGAAAAACTATTTATCCGGTCTTTATTTTCCAGGCAGGGACGCATACTGCCCAGCGCCAGGGCGACTTTTTTTTCAGCGGCAATTTTGGCAAAGTTTTGATTTAACTCATGCCCTTCGGATTCTCCGCCGGTGATCGCGCTGATCATAAAGGGCATTGCCAATTCATACCCTAAAAATTCCGTTGTTATGTCAATATCTGTCATATTCAATTCAGGTAATGAAGTATGCCTGAGCCTGTAATTGGAAAATCCATTGGATTTTTGAAAGGAAATATCTTTCTCACGGAATATTTTTAAATGCTCCAGTTTTCGCTGTGTTATTTTTGGCCTTTGTTTATGCATATGGAAATCTATTCAAATTTCATTAAAAATTAAAACTATTTGCCCGGTGAATATAAAAAATAACCCTTTTGTTATCTGCGCGCTTGGATTTTGTGTTTTTTATTGACATATTTCGAAAAATGTAAACAATAGAAAGACAATGAATGACTAAAAATATATATATCGCCGCCACCAGTAAAGACGCCGGAAAATCAACTCTCTCCTTCGCCCTGCTGGAAAAATTAACCCAAATGAACAAAAAAGTCGGTTTTATGAAACCCGTCGGTCAGCGCTGGCTGGAATCCAAGTGGGGAAAGGTGGAAGAAGATGTCATTCTGATGAAGGAAATATTTGATTTCCAGGAATTTCCTTCTGCCATGAATCCCATTGTTGTTAAACGGGGATATACTGAAGATTACCTCACAAAAGTCATTAAGCCTGACCTCAGTACGAAAATAATAGAAGGCTACAAGAGAGTTGCCCGCAACAAAGATTATGTGATCATCGAAGGAACCGGACATGCCGGCGTCGGGTCTGTTATTGACAAGTCAAATGCAGATGTAGCCAGGCTGCTGAATTCAAAAGTAATCCTTGTGGGTAAAGGAGGCATTGGCTCCGCGATTGACCGCCTGGAACTGAACCGGAAATTTTTCGAAAGCCATGGCGTGGAAGTGATTGGTGTCATTCTCAATAAAGTTCACATCGAAAAAATTGATAAGATCAAACGAAACATCCATCGCTATTGCAAAGCCAAAAACATCCAACTGCTGGGGTGCATCCCCTATTCACCCATTCTCAGCAATCCGACACTTGGCCAGATCATGGATGAATTGAAACCGGAAATAATCTTTGAAAATGAGAGTCGCAAAGCTGTTATCGATGACTTTATCGTCGGCGCCTCCAATGTAGAAGAATTTTTGGAAATAATGAAGAACAAGCAAGGCAATATTTTAATGGTTTTTCCCTCGGCGCGAATGGATATCATTCTGGCCACTGTTAAACTGAAAGATATCGCCAGTGAAAACCTGAATATCATCGGTGTGCTGTTTTCCGGCACCACCCGTCCTAACCGGGTTGCCATCGATATATTGAAAAATGATAATATATCGGTGTTATGGAAAAACGGTGACACCTATTCCGTGATATCAAAGCTCTCATCCATTTCCATTAAAACCGGCCCGAAAGAAGACCAGAAAATTGATGAAATCAAAAAATTAGTCATTGCCAATATTCATTACAGCAATATTTTAAATTACCTGGATAATGTGAAAATTGAAGATACTTTTTACAGAAAATTGAAGAGCGGATTTAGTAAAATCTATCTTTTTGTGAAACGGCTGATCAATGGCTGGCATATCAGAAGAATGCTAAAACGATGATCAGGTTTGCATAATATTTATCGTTGGGTTAACATTCATTCTATCAAAATCGGTATAGGCTTCTATGGCCTCTTCTCTTTTTTGTTTCGCAATTTCGGCCTGCTGTTGCATAATTTCACGGTCCGATTCTGCGGCCACCTGCCGGTCTTTTGCCGATGGCTGCGCCGGCGCCAGGGCCGCGCGCTTGATCTGCTTCATCTTTTCAATGGTTTTTTCCGGGTCTCCGGGTATTTCCGAGGTATCTAAATTGACCTCTCCACCCACAGCATACCGTTTATTATCCGGCCCAACCTGGTATTCAAAGGACATTCCACGGGCATATTGTCCCGCCACCGCCCGATGCTGCTGTTCATGGACTCTTACTTCCCGGTCACGGGCTTTTAATTTTTGAATTATTTTCTTTTCTTCATCTGACAATTCAAAAGTATCCATGGGAGATTGTTGATCATGGCCTTTTGTGGCGGTATCTTTCCGGGATTTGTCAGGAAATTCGCCAGACCGGTTAATAGCCGGGGTGAATTGCGAAGTATCAATTCGGTTGGCAGGCTGGGATTTTAATATTTTTAATGAATGACTGTCCATCATGATTAAACAAATTATTTTACTTGTGTTAAATATTTTAAATAAATATCTAAAAATCAACATTTTATTTTTCCTGAAAATTCAAAACTAAAATAGAATTTTCAGATATAATGTATAAGAATCTTAACAATTAATAAAACCGTAGATTAATAATTCAATCGTAATTGCAGATAAATATACCAGGAGTTAAAATTGAAAGGAGTCAATTATGATTGCTCAGATAACAGAAATAAACGAAATAAGAAATGCGGATGTAAAATTCTTCCCGCAGCATTCAGGGCCTCCTAAAAAGGCCAACCACCCGATGGTGGAAAAAGACGCTTTTGCCTCCCATGCAGAGATCAATGTGGGTAAATACAATGCCGAGGGTAAAGTTGAAAAACCTGTCTCCAGCGGATTTCATGTGGTTTTGGCGATTCAGCAACAGATTGATGACCAGGTAAAAAAACTGACACATTACTATAATGAAATCTTTGAAAAATCTGAAGAAGCTCAGAAAAGTAAGGAAGCACTATCAGAATATTTCGCCGGTAATCCCGAAGATTTAAAAGAAATTGAAAAAGGGAATATTCCCGAATACTGGAATCAGGAAAATACCGCCAAACGGATATTTGATATCGCTGTCCAAGGTTTCAAAAAAGATATGAACACAGAAGAATTTGCAGATAAAGCGGAAACAATGGTCGCTAAGGCTTATAAAGAAGTGGAAAAAATTGTCGGCAACCTGCCAGACCTGGTGAAAGAAACCCGGGAATCGGTAATGAAAGGATTAGATCAGTTTCGTGACGGAAAACCCATCTCCGGGATCAGTTTCTCCTAAATAAATACACTTTATCTCTATTGACAAAGCATGAACTTCCCTGTTCATGCTTTTTTCATTTCCCCTTATATATTCCACTTTTTCATATAAAAAACAATTGTTTTTTTAAAAAAAATATTTAAATTTTCATAATTAATAAAAATTTTTAAAAATAGATAGTTCAATAACCTTATTGTGGAGGAGACATGAAAAAAAATCTAAACAGACGACAATTCTTAAAACAAAGTGTGCAGGCGGGAGTGGGAATTGCTGCCGGCAGCACACTCTTAAACAGCTGTAGTCAACTGGGGATCAGGGGCGCAGTTCCTCCACCTTACCCGATGAAGCCCTTAAAAGAAGTCAGAATCGGGTTTATCGGCGCCGGGGGTATGGGCAGCGCGCATATCAGCAATTTGATGAATATCAAAGGCGCCCGGATTGTCGCGGTTTGTGATATTGTGGAAGAGAAAGTCAAACGTGTCCAGGAATGGTACAAAGATAAAGGAATGCCGGTGCCGGAAGGATACTCTCGTGGAGATTTTGATTTTAAACGAATGAATGACCGTGATGACCTGGACCTGATCTATATTGCAACACCCTGGAAATGGCATGTACCCATGGCAGTAGACGCCATGAAAAAAGGAAAGCATACGGCCATCGAAGTTCCCGCAGCTGTTACAGTAGACGGATGCTGGGAATTGGTAGAAACATCCGAAGCCACAAAAAAACATTGCAGTATGATGGAAAACTGCAATTACGACAAAGTTGAGATGATGATCCTGAACATGGTGAAAAAAGGAATGTTTGGCGAACTGATCCATGCGCAATGCGGTTACCTGCATGACCTGCGTGCTATCTTATACTCCGATGAAGGTGAAGGACTCTGGCGTCGGGATCATTATATTAACCGTGATGGCGACTTATATCCCACACATGGACTTGGTCCGGTTGCCCAATGCATGGATATCAACCGAGGCAATAATTTCAAATATATCGTCTCAATGAGCAGCAAGAGCCGTGGTTTAAACTTATTTGCAGAAGAATTTTTCGGCAAAGACAGCAAAGAAGCTCAGGAAAAAATCAAAACCGGTGATGTTGTCGTTACAATGATCAAAAATTACAATGGTGAAACAATCGTACTGACCCATGACACCACACTTCCCCGCCCCTACAGCCGTGATATTTATGTGCAGGGCACCAATGGCCTGATCCGTAAGTACCCCACGCCTAAAATTCACCTGAAAGATAAAAGCCCGCATCACCGCTGGGAATCCATCGATCCCTATATGGAAAAATACGAACATCCATTATGGATAAAAATGCGTGAAGAAATGGAAGGCGCGGCCGGACACGGTGGTATGGATTACCTGGAAGATTATCGCCTGGTTAATTCCTATCTGAATGGTGTGGAGCCGGATATGGATGTCTATGATGCCGCCATGCTGAGCGCCATTTCCGAGTTAAGCGAAAAATCCATCGCCAAGCGCGGTAAACCCATCAGATACCCGGATTTTACCCGTGGCATGTGGCAAAAAAAGAGAAAATTACATGTAATGGAAGTGTAAACTTTATTATAGTATAGATAATTCAATCCCGTTTGGCATTTGTCAAGCGGGATTTTTGACGTTAATCTGAATTATTTATGAATTTTCAAATTATTCAATCAAAATTTTTAGGAGCTTTTAATGAATATTGCAATTGTCGGCTATGGTATCAGGGGACAGAAAATGGCCAAACTTACGGTGAAAAATTTTGATAAATACCATATCTATGCCATTTGTGATATTGATGAAAAAAAACTGGCGCAAGCCTCTCTTGATTTTCCCGATGCTAAAATATATAAAAACTTTCAGCCAATGATTGCAGATCCCTCCATCGATGTTCTGTTTGTGGAAACGCCGGCGCCCTTTCACACAGAATTTGTGATTGCCGCCCTGAATCGTGATATCCATGTGCTCAGTGATGTACCGGCAGTTGATACATATAAGGAAGCTGAGCAATTGTGGCAGGCCCATCTCAAATGCAATAGCATCTACATGATGCAGGCCACAACCAATATGTATGGTTACATTGCCGAAGCCGAAAAAATGTACAAAGCCGGGCTTTTTGGCGACCCCTACTATATTGAAGCCGAATACATCCACAACCTCAGCGAACTCTTTGGCGAGACTCCCTGGCGGGAAAACTACGAAAACATCAAGTACTCAACCCATTGCCTGGGCCCCTCCCTTAAATTCATGCAGGAAGAACTGGAGACAGTCTCCTGTTTTGATACCGGCAGTCATGTGGACCGGATAGCCGGCCGGCATGACGCAATGGTGGCGATTTTTAAAACCCGCAGCGGCATTGTTCTGAAATTACTGGTCTCATTTATCAATCACTGTCCTGCTCACGGCCAGAGTTACCGCTTTTATTTCACCGAAGGATATTTTGAGCGTACCCACAATATTGCCGGTGAAAATTCCGGTACCTCATTTTTCTATACACCGCATCTGCACCGGGATAAAAAGCTTCATAACCTGGAAATCGGTGAACAGCTGTCCCATAACCGGGGTAAAAATAATCTTGGTAATCACGGCGGCGCAAACTATGAATTATTACGGCGCTTTTTTCACGCCATTGAAAACAATCTGCCCTCCCCTATATCTTTGCAGGAATCCCTGCGTATGACCATTCCCGGCATATTTGCGGCGGAATCAGCCCAAAAAGACGGCTCCCGAATATCCATTCGCTACCCCTGGAATGATTAATACCCCTATTTTTTAGTATAAACTACTCCATTTTATCAATTATTAGTGTAAAAATATATTTAATATTCAAATTTTATATATTTTAATCTTTATAAGGAGAAATGGCATTATTTATCATAAAAACTAATATTTTTTATATTTTTTTATTAAAGTTTGTTAAAAGTTGTCCGAATTAGTAGTTAGAAACAGAAAACAAGAAATTTGAAATCAAGAATAAAACGAAATCGTAGCAAGGACGCTACTAATTTTCAAGGAGGACAAAATGAGTGATTTAATGAGAATTTATTCGAATGTACAAGCGATGAAAACCAGAGGTTCATTAATTGAAGTGAATGACAAATTGAGTAATCATCAGTATCGCCTTTCAACAGGCAAAAAAATTAACAGCGCGGCCGAAGACCCGGCAGGATATGCCCTGGCCCGCAGTCTTGAAAAGAGAAAAAGAGGATTGGATGTTGCGCTGCAAAATGTAACCAACGCCAATAGTATATTGAATATCGCGGAAGGTGGCTATCAAAACCTGATGGACATTCTGCAGACCGTCAAAGAAAAAGCCACCCAGGCGGCTGATATGTCCTTTAGCGAAAAGCAGCGGGAAGCGCTGGACAACCAGGTCAAAGCGCTTCTTGAAGAAGTGGATGAAATCGTAAATGACACAACCTTTAATGATATTAACTTAATCGACGGTACTTTTGATGGTGAATTTCATACCGGTGAAAAAGCGGATGATGAGTTAAATGTCAAACTAAATAATGCTGATTCTGCTTCGTTGGGAGTAGATGCTGTTGATTTAACAACCGCTGCTTCTGCAAAAACAGCAATCACGCTAACAAGTGATGCAATTGATACTTTATCAATGAACATTCAGGATGTGGGTGAATATAAAGTCCGGTTGAACTCCAAGGAAAAAGCACTTTCCGATCAGATTACCAATACGGAATCCGTCCGGTCAACTGTCGAAGACGCAGATTTTGCCGCTGAACAAATGGAAATGGTCAAATACCAGATCTTACAGCAGACCTCAGTAAGCGCGCTGACCCAGGCTAACTCCGCACCGCAAGTGGTATTATCATTGCTCCAACAATAATAACACACGTTTTCTTACCTCAAACCCGCTTTCAAAGATCCTAAAATTTAAGCGGGTTTTTTTATATCTTTAGAATTATTTTCCAGTATATGATTTGCATGATTTTTTAAAAAGCGACGGTAATAGGCAAACAGCAATGCGGTCATAGGCAAGGCAATGATCAGCCCTAAAAAGCCCAGTAATTTTCCCCAGATTGACAAAGACAACAAAATAATGGCCGGACTAAAACCGGTGACCTTCCCCATAATCTTGGGAACCAGATAACCATCCTGGAAGGTTTGTATGATAACAAATACCACCGTGACCATTAATATTGCCACCCAAAAACTGCTGCCGGTCTGTAATGCGGAAAGAATTGAAAAAAGATATGCCGGAATTAATCCAATGGTCTGAAGGTAGGGCACCATATTGAGCAACCCGATAAATAACCCGAGAATAATGCCCATGGGCAGATCAATTATATAAAAGCCCAGGGCAAACAAAACTCCCACAATACTGGCGATTAAAGCCTGGCCACGGAAATAACGCTTCATGCCGGAATTAAAATCCTCCGCAAAAGATACTACGCCGTCACGATATTTTTCCGGGATAAGTTCATGCCAGCCATAGCGAAATTTTTGAAAATCCCGCATAATAAATATCAGGTATAAAATGATTATGGCCAACCCTAACAAACCAATCAGAAAATTTGCTGTACCGGACAGCACCGGTAACAACCGAGTACTGACCTCCTGAGCAACTTTCCAAAAATTACCGGTTTGAAACAGGGTGTTCAAATCTGTCTTAATAATGAATTCTTTGATCATGATCCAAATTCTGTCCGGTAGCCGCTTTTGGGCCTCATCAGCCAGGCTGGAGTTTTTTATCAATCCGCTGAGCAATTCCCCCATTTCAACAAATTGTTGAAAGACAATTGGCAGCACCAGCCACAGCAGCCCGGTAATGATCAAAATATAGAACAGTAAGGTCAGAAAAATCGCAAAATTGTGATTTTTCACCCAGCGATTAATAAACTCCACAGTTGGATTAAGAATATAGGCCAGTAATGTGGCGATAATAAAAGGAATCAGCACTCCTTTTAAATAACCCAGCAGCCAGACAGTGCCGATTATAAAAGCAATTGAGAATAGTATTCTCACAGTGCGATCGAAAGTATAAGGTTTATCATCGAGAATCATTTTTGTCACCATATTTTTATTTAGCCAAAAAATAATCATCACAGAAAGTATTCACAAGCAAATATATTTATTCCGGGCTTCCAAAGGAATATAATTCTTTTCACTTCGAACACTCAGGATTGCCCGCCTGAACCGGTAGTCAGGCTTCAGTCCGGTCGCGATGAAATGTTTGGGAATGTAGCAGTATACCCCCGACGGATCACATCGAGCCAAATTTTTAAATATAAAAATTCTTGCCCGAGGTTCTCATATACACTATCTTTTATTACTTTTTGCGAGGACATAACGAAAAAAAATGCATTCAAAAACCACTCTTTATTTATTACATACAGCTGTTAACCGGGCAGTGCTTTTAATATTCCTTTTGTTAATGGTTACCGGGCATCATTACAAAATATTCACTGTAAATGAAACATTATTCTATGGAGCCGCGGCGCTGTTTCTGTTTTTTTTCTTTCCCTTTCTTATCAATATAATCAGGAACAGGATATTGCCACGAATTATTCTGCCCACTGGTTATATTCTGTTCATTATTGGTATACTGGGGATTAATTATGCATTCGGGCGTCAAATCTGGCAGATATTAGTAATTATCGGCATAGGACTGATCAACGGATCATA
>CAYYMT010000021.1:0-39536 GCA_964472715.1 uncultured bacterium
CAGGCTGACAGGCAGATAATAAGATCGTTTTGCTTGCAACAAGAGTTTTCGTGCGCCGCCAAAGAAATGACGTTTTAACAATTCCGTTGATATCCGGTAACGATCTTCCGTACCATATCCTACACCCCCTTCAAATGACCATTGTGGTAATTCTCTCACCCTGATAAGAATGGGTAGTTTTCCATTGTGAAGGCTGTCTTTCTTTGCCCGAATAATAGCATAATTGAATAAACCGGTTTCAAATATTTCCTGTTGTGATTCCTCAAGTGCTTCCTGAGAATAATCATCACCTTGCTTAAAGGTGAGTTCCTTTTTCAAAAATGAATGAGAAATCAGGGAATCGCCTTCGAAAATCACTTTGCCCATTTTTGCTTTTATACCGGGATAAATGGTAAATGTGACGGTGGCTTCGTAGGCCGGCATATTTACCATCACCTCTTTCTCAATCCTTACGAAGGGATATCCTTTATTGCGGTATTTTCGGTTCAGATAATCAATTGCTGAATAAATGTTTGCATCCTGAAATCGTTGCCCTTCATGAAGTGAAATATCTTTATCAACAGACTTAATGATTTTGCGACCACGATCAGAATTTTGTTCCTGATATATGATTTCCTTTAATACAACAGGCCGGCCTTCATTGATATGGATAATAACAGAGACCTTTTCCCGGCTATCATTCACGATTAATTCTTTTGAAATTTCAGCCTTCAAAAACCCATTACGCTGATATATTCTTCGTAGTCTTTCCAGGTCGTTTTCCAGTATTATTGAAGAAAATTCAGGGGTTTCTTTCCAGAATAAAATTTTCTCTTTCAGATTCATGTCTCGTGTATTAATCTGCTCTGACAGAACCTGGTCTTCAATAACCTTGTTGCCTTTAAATTCAATTGAGGTAACCTGATAGTTCATTTGGCCGTATGTTAGCGAAATAATAAAAAGCAACAGTATGAGTAATCTAATCCGGTATTGGTTATTTATCGTCATTTATTTTATTAATAATCGGCTCAGGTAATATTCCTGAATGATGTTTTCCTTTCACATTATTGACTTATTATCTAATAGTTTGTTTCTTTAATTTTATACGCATATTCTATTACAAATGCAATGTTTTGACGAATTCATGTCAATATTAACCGGAATATTATTCCATGAATTTTCCAAAATAGGGTTTAATATAATCTCAAAGGGATTAAACAATAATAACCGATGGTGCCAACCCACGGTTATTATTAATTAACTAAAAAATAAACGCTTAAAGGATTTTCTCCAAATATTCCTTCAGCCTAAGATTTATAAAATATTCCCAGCCGCCAATGCAACTCTTCCGGCTGAATTCCGGAATGTCGTCGGGAAAACTTTCCAAAACGCGATGGGTCAATATCAGCCGGGTTTTCTCCTTTTGCCCAATTAATTCAAATGTAACCAGCGAATCGCCGGAATAGCCTTCATATTTCCATTCGTAGCTGATTTTTTTCAGGGGAATGACTTCGGTGATTGTCCACAGGTGGGGGAATACCCTGTCACCGTTCCTGATCACAAACCGGGTGGAGAAGCCTATTTCCGTTTGAAAGTCCGGTATATTTTCAAAGAACCACTTTTTCATCTGCGGTAATTCAGTGATGGCTGCCCAGACTGTCTCTTCTGACGTGTTGAACAGTTGTTGGACGATTACCGGTTGTTCGGTTGTTTTCATTGGGTTCTCTTAATTTTATGTTTGACTAATAGATAGAGTTATTGTGCTATTAGTGCAAGTTATTCTAGAGGCAGGATAAAAACAAATAAATAATTGTTGATATATCAAAAGGGGCGGAATAGTATTCTGTGATCGAGTTTAAGAGCGCGGACTTTTGAAAATCAGGCTTAGACTGACCAGTCCGCAATTTTTAGATATTTATTTTGAGAACCAATATTTATTATTTCACATTAAACCTTAACAGGGGCGTAAAATCACCCTCACCCAAATAAAAAGAGGCATTGATCAGACCCAGGGGCAGAATCGCCAGTCCTTTGGTTCTGCCATCCTGCATGGTATATTTTGCATGTTGTGCTTTCGTGTATTATTCATCGTACAAATTAAATTTACTAACTATTTGGTATTTTTCCGATAAATGCTTTGTTATTAGAATTACTAATCCGATTGATATCCATAATGCGGAGTAAAACAATGCATTGTCCTTGAATCCAATATAATCTCCACCTGGTATCTGGACTGAAAACAAAAAAGTGTCATGTAAGTAATGAAAAACAATTCCTGGAATGAGCGATTTTGTTTTATATGCCATATAAGTAAAGCCAATCGCGATGACTAACACGGAAAAGACATCTAAAAAGGATAAAAAATCAAACCCTTTGATATGCGCGAGTGCAAAAATTACAACTTGGATAATTGCTGCTTTTCTAATAGAACGGGTCATTCTAAGAAGTACAATCATAATAATACCGCGGTAAAAGACCTCTTCCCATATTCCTGGTGTAAGACTAAAAATGGCATGGCCAAGATTAATTGAAGAGCTATCGAATACATATTTACCCGTTAATACAGACCCAATTAACATTGCTGATATGGATGTTACTGCTGCGAGAATACCTATTAATATGAAACCATATATTTTTTTTGGAGGGTATAATCCAACTTTGGTGATAAACTCCTTGATGCTTACTCTGCCAAATGGAATTTTGAAAACTTTTGGGAAAAGCAAAAGCGCACATAATGTCGTTGTTATAAATGCAATAATCGACATCTCAAGCTTTGATAAATCAATATTTAATAACTTTTTCAGTAAAAAAGAAAGCACAAAACCAATACTTGAAAAAAGGACAGATAATGCAATTGCGCGTATATTTCTTTTTTTCATATTTTGTCACCTGTTTTTACTAATTTATTGCTCTACATGAAGCACAACCTAAATATAAAGTAAATGAATCCATCACTGAGATTTCGAAGCCTTTGAAGACAGCCTGGACGGCCATTTTTTAGTTCCTTGTCTAAAATTTTAATCTGTTACTTAGCTAAGGGCAACAATCAGGCTGGTGATTAATTGGATTCCGGCCACCGGCGCCCAGATGCGTTCAATTTTACTGGGTGTAATGGCATTCATTAGTGTTCCAATGCCAGAATAAGCCACCACAAACCATATTCCGATTTTCGAAAAGGACATCAGCTGCGGAAACACTAGTCCCGCCCGGACCAGTACAATCAATGCAATCAATCCCAGCATAATCATATTAATGATTGCCACGAGTCTCATTTTCGGTGGATATTTTCCCGGGAATTTTCCGCCCATTGATGCGACGCCCCAGGGCAGTCCGGCAGCCAAACATCCCTGAAAAATAACCACTATGCCGGCTAAAACTGTAAAAAGTATTGCTGAAACGGTTACTGTCATGATCATTTCACCTTAGGTTAGGTTGATAAAAAAGTTTTCTGCTCACTGGCTGTGATGCAAACGAAACATGAATAAATGCGTAAAAATTATATATGCTGGTCAATTAAAATTTGATTCCCGTCAGGGTCTGTGATCATAAAACTGCCCGGACCGGACTGCTCTTCAAATAATTCACTTTCAGTGGCAATTCCGGCCTTATTAATTTTTTTCTTCAATTCTCTAACATCGATGTATTCCTCAAGCGTCTGAGCATCCTGGTCCCATCCCGGCGTGAAGGTCAAAATATTTGAATCAAACATGTCTTGGAATAATCCGATAAGGGTACTTTCATTTTTCATGATTAAATAGTGACTTTCCATATCTCCGGCAAAAACTTCAAAGCCGATCTTCTCATAAAATTCCTTTGATGCTTTAATATCTTTAACAGAAAGACTCACTGAAAACGCGCCTAATTTCATTTGATTTTCTCCTTATATTTTAAATCAGGTATAATATCATTCAGGTTTAAGAATATTACTGTTTATCTCTGCAACTTATTTTATCGGATGTTAAAAAACAACTTGTTTACAAAAAGTTCATATGAGTGAAAAATGTGGAGGAGAAAAAAATAGAATTCAAGGTGAGTTCTGTATCGCCAGCATAATCCACCACCCCTTTTGATGATCAGCGCCTGTGTAATATAGATATTGGTCACCGGTGGTTTTGTTAATCGTGATTTGGGGAGCGATTATTTCATCTACCTCCCAGGGAGCGCCGGCCCTGGTCAGGATTGGTGTCTTGCTTTCGGTCCAGGGACCAAAGGGATGGTTGGCGGTACTATAAAAGATTGCTTCATCATTTTTATACTCCCCGGTCCGTACCGCGATAAATTTTCCCGCTGAAGTTTTGGTAACCTGGCCTTCCATGCCTATTTTTGTATCCACCAATTGAAAATCAGACCAGTTATAGCCGTTATCAAATGATATCGCGCCGATAATCCATACTTCAGTCACTTCATTGGGAGGAGCATTCCAACCAATAAAAATCATGTATAGTTTATCCTCATATTCCAAAATGCTTGGCGATGTCATACAATATACATCTTTGCCGGCAATTTTTCCTTTTGGGATAATTGGCTGCGGATGCTGGTAATAAGGGCCGGTCAGTGAGTCCGCTTCTGCAAGAAATATCTGGGCTTCATAGGTTTCTTCCTTTTCATAGCCGACATAGTAAATCTGATGCTTACCTATTGACGATTTTCGGTAGAAGGCAGTTTCTTTGTAACCATCGGTGCCTGCTGAATTTGGCTGAAAAAGTAGTGGCTTTTCCTTTTTCCACTCCTGCCAGCTGCTACCAGATGCTAGTTTTATGGAGATGCGCTCATTAACATCACCGGAATAAATCATTTTCAGTGACTGATTCTCATCAAGAAAAATATGAGCATCACTGGCTACTTCATAATTATAATCAACATTTTCCACTGTGTCCCGGAAAACCGGATTACCATCGAATCGTGTCCAGCCTGTTGATGCTTCATCAGAATAAGGGTCAGTAACATTCTCTTCTTCACAGGAAATAATAACAGCCAGGAATAAAAAGGATATTGTGAAGATTTTCTTCATAGTGTATTTTGGTTCTCTGTATTGAGGGTATATGGCAGCTTTCAAAATTTATCTCCTTCTATTGGTAGTAGATTGAAATTTAAAGTTCCGGTTTTTTTGAGCGTAAAGAATACTAACTATTCGATCACAAATCTTTCCGATAAACCCGGTGGGGTGAATTCTGAAACAGGGTTTCTTTTTCAAAACTCAATCCGTTCTTTTCCGCCACTCGTATGGATTGTTTGTTATCAGCCAGGATCAGGCTGATAATGCTTTTGGCGTTCAACTGGTTTTTTGCATATTCAATGCATCCTCCGGCGGCTTCCGTGCCATAGGAATTGCCCCAGAAATCATCCAACAGGCGATAGCTGACCTCAATCTCTTCGATGCCATTGATTTGTTGTCTTAGCAATCCGCATATACCGATAAATTCATTGTCTGACTTTCTGATAACAGCCCAAAAACAGTATCCATAGGTGGCATAATGATGTTGTATTTTATCCAGGAACTCTTGTGTTTCCTTTTTATTTAATGTCTTGGGAAAATATTTCTGTACTTTTGGGTTGGATAAAAGCCGGTAGAGTTGATCAAAATGGCGTTGTTCAAGTTCTTCCAGGTAGAGTCTTTCTGTTTCGATTATTTTCTTTGTCATGGCTTTTTTCATTTATAAAATTGCTGCAAAAATTCTCCGTATCCCATTGAATCCTTCGGTCTGAATTTGCTATCGCCAATTATTTTATTGATTATTGAAACGTCAGGTTTGAGAAATTTATTTCCAGACCACTCCAAATTAAAGGTGTACCATATATCCCTGTTCACTTTTATTCGTGTGTATTCCAACTGGCAACCATTGTCTATTATGGTTGTGAGGTCATGGATATTTATGTTGCCGGAGTTATTTTCTGCCAATTTGATTCCCAGCCGTTCTTTCCGAATTGCAATCCATTCCGCAGGATATTTATTATTAATTATTGCGGCTGATAATTCATCCCTTGAATCCAACTCAAAACTCCATTTGACATATTCCTCAAAATAGCCCCTGGCATTGGCGGCTAAAGTGAATATTGTCGGCGAACCAATCCTGTGTTTGATCTCAATCTTGCCTTCTCTTAATTTTGGCGCCATGTAGTCATGGTTATGCACCAGTAAATAATAATCTGTTCTTGGCTCAACTTTATTAAATGTCAATCCGCGGTTGGCGAACCAGTGGCTTATCTCTCTGTTTTCATGCCTGGTAAACCATCTGATTTCTTTGGTTTTAAGCATTGTAGAATTTCATTTAGTAATTACAATTTTTTCAAAAAGTTTTTCACTGCATTCCAATAGGCTTCACTGTCATCAAATTTTGTCCACAAAGCCCGTGATCCGTGATTGCCTTCGGTCTCCGGTAAAAAAGCGGTTTTTTCATTGGAAGGAATCGCTCTATAGATTTCTTCCCAATAGGATTTTTCACCTTTAGCGGAAGTAATGAAAACCGGCACCTGAAGGTTTTTTGCTGAGCTTTGAATCCAGTCTTCTGGTTTTCCTGCTTTCTTAAAATATTCCCCCGGTGAAAAAGCCATTACCGCATCAATATCCTTTCGTTGTCCGGCAATGTGCAGCACCAGGGCCCCAGAATAGGAACTTCCCCAGATGATCAGTTTTCCATCAGCATAATTGACTTTGGCAAACTCAATGGCATCGGTCATATCAGGATAGGCATCAACGTAATCCGTACCAGTTTCTTGCGCTTTAGCGCGTTTGGCTGTTTCATTCTTAATTTCATTAACACTGCCACCGGAGCGCTGATCCACGGCCATGCAATTAAAACCGAGGGCATTGAGTTTTGGCGCGGTTTCCATATATTCCCCGCGACTCCAGCCGGCCTGGTGAAAAAGAATGATAAAGGGAGTTGTTTTGTCCTCATGCTGCATATATAAATCCGCAGTGATTTTCAAACTATCTTCAGCATAAAAAGTGATTGTTTGCGGCTGCTCTTCAGCCATTAAGAGAGAGATAAAAATAAAGATAAAAATGAGTGTTTGTTTTAACATGGCCTATCCTTTTAGTTTATTCAAAATATAAAAAAATTAGAATGTGGAAGCCAGATAAGCAAGTATATTTCATTTCAACTTCACCCAACTCATAATCCGGTCAAATTCAAACCCCAGTTTCTTTACCAAATTAATAGAAGGCAAATTACCTGGCACAATATTACAAAATACAGGCTGGTTTTTAACCCGGCGTTGCTGGACCAGGCTGAGCAGCACCTGTTCGCCAAGTCCCTGCTTGCGATAGTCCGGCAGCACATGGAGAAATCCCAGCGCGCCGTCATCATGAGTAAATCCCCAGGCCACCAGTTGATCATTTTTCAGAAGACCGGCAGAAAACTCTCGCTGTAACCGGTCTTTGATATAATCGATAGAGGTGTATTTTTTGTAATCGGAATGGGTGAATATGAAATCTGACCAGGATTTGTTCAGTGAAATAATATTTTCTTTTAGTGCATGTATTTTAATCGTGTCTGTTAGAATATAGCGCTTGGTTTTCATGATCCAGTCTGTCTCTCCATATTTCAGAATAATTGGGACCATCCAATTCTCAACAGAATAATAATAATTGGTTAGATCGTGGAAATTTTCCAGGAGATGGTGTAGTTCATGGTTGGAGGATGATAACAGGTGTGCCCACATATGGTCGCTTTTTCCAAAAATGATAGTGGAATTCCCATGAATGTGGAATTCATTGATTGGATAATTTGCAAAGAATCCGCGGGTGGCAATGGTTTGCTGCGGATCAGCATTTAATAGTTTTTTAAGATGGTCATTCATCGTTGTTATCAATCATCCAAATTTAGCAGGGAATTAAATTTTCCGATTTAACATAAAATAGCGGATTGGAAATCCGCGCTCCTCTTTTTAGATCAAATTTTTTTCTTATTGACAAATTTATTGATTTTAGTAAAAAATTTCTTCTTTTTATCATCAAATTTTGCAGCGTTGGCAATGTTAATGATTTTAATTATTTTTACGCCACCTGGGTTTAAAATATTTTTCACCGACTTAATGGCACCCCGGCTCAAACCAGGTAATTGATTGATAGGAAAAGGGGCTGATGAAGCAGTGATCAGGATCGCCCGTGTTCCTTTTTGGTTTTTCCGTATGGTCATACCGTCAATATATTCAAAGGTTGGTACGCAGCGGTCAAAAAGGGTTTTCAGTGGTCCCGGCATATTGCCCCAGTAGGTGGGAACCCCGATAATCAGCAGGTCGGCCTGATCAATTTTGCGGGCGATTTTGTGGGCAACATCGTGGGGAAGAGCACAGGTCTTGTCAGGCCGGCATTTCAGACAACCGGTACAGGGCTTGATGTCCTCATCATGAATGTGAATATTTTCCAGATCATGTTGATTCTTTAGTTGTTCTGAAAAATGATTAAGCAATTGCGATGTCACGCCTTTTTTCCGGGGACTGCCGTGAAGAATTAGTGTTTTCATGAAATACATCTCTCTTTTTAGTTAGTTTTATTGATTCTCAGAAAGAATAGCTAATGACCAAATCAGGGAAGTAGGCTGAAGCCTACTAATGATTATTGGTTTTTTTTCACCACAATAAATTGTGGTGTTATTCTGAATTATGTTGAAATATCCTCATGCATCAACTGATTCATTGTGTAGTAACATAAACAATCTTTTTGTTACAGATTTTAAATAACCATAAAAATTATAAAATATTGAATATATTTTAATTGTTATAAATCACATAAGACAAAAAGGATTCAAAAAACAGCACCCTGGATTGCTGGCCCCAAAAGTCTTACTGAGTCCGCTGAGGAGAGGTTGGGCACCTGGTGGTTCGCGGACTCAGTTTGACATCCTATTCCCTGGGGTAAGGGAACGGGTTGTGTGTGGCTTAGGAGGTATATTATAAAAACAATGGAGATATTGGTGGATATTTCACTTTTTCACGGTATTCAGAATTTTTACGAAACCAAATCGCAATCAGAATGAAAGCTAATGGTGAGCCGATGACCCAGATCATGCTGGTTGCAATGAATACAGTCATACTGGCATCAAACATGGTGTGCGCGGTTTGTCCCGCAACTGTCAATATTTGGGCAAAAAGCAGCCAGCGGATCCACTTTTCCAGTTTTCCTTCTTTAAAAATAAATCCGGCAAAGAAAGAAGAAAGCGCCATATAAACATAGGAATTAGCCAGGGCGTTGAAAACCGAATGTGAATTATCCGGAAGAAACATCTCAATCCCGGCTGTTTCACCGGCTGCCAGGCTCATGCGTACAGACACCGCCTGAATGTTGTAGTTGATACTGGCCATAGTAGCATAGAGTATTCCGATTGACAGGGCGATCAGGCTCCACAATCGTTTTTCTTCAGGAATAAAACGATGCAGGCACGCCAGCATCATAAGATAAGTAATAGCCAGTAATAATGACGGATAAATATAAGTCATTCGCATAATATCAAAGGCCCTTGCATATGCTTCCAGGTTTTTCCAGTCGGGAACCTGAACAAATACATCCTTTAAGTTAAACGTGATAAACCAAATTATGGCAAACAGTGCCGATAAATAGGCACTCCACACACCAACTTTGATTTCTATTCGTTTCATATCCTTACCTCTCTTTGTTTGGTTAGTTATTTTTTTGTTGATTAATGACTTTGCTGATGAGGTCCAGGTAATTTCGGCCCATGATCTTTTCCACTTCCTGATCGCTATATCCGGCCTCGATCAAATGCCGGGTAATATTGGGAAAACCGGCTGCAGTTTCCAGTCCTATCGGGCTGCGTACACCGGCACCATTAAAATCCGATCCAATACCCACATGATCGATGCCGGCTACCTTGACCGCATGATCGATGTGCTTGATGAGACTATTGATGTCGGTTCGTCCTCTTTCAAGGCCCGTCAGAACACCGGAGTTAAAAGTGATCATGATAAGGCCCTTTTTGGCAGCCAACTGCTGTAATATATTATCCGGTATATTGCGCGGAACATCATGGACCCCCCGGACAGAGGAGTGTGAAGCAATAACCGGCGCATTGGAGTAAGCAATCACTTTTAATTGCATGTTGTCGTCCAGATGTGAAATGTCGATAACCATTCCCAATTCATTCATGCGGCGAATGACTTTTTTGCCGAAAGTATTTAAATCCGGGATGTCACTGGTTGCTCGTCTGCTTAACTGATCATATTGATTGTCCATCAGGGTCAGCACCCTGATGCCCAGTTCATATAAACTGTCGATGACCGTAGGATCATTATTAAAGACACCGTAAAAATATTCCAAACCGGGGATGACCACTTTGTAATTTTGGGAAACCCGGAAAATAATTTGGGTCAGGTCTGATAGAACCAGGGCGCGGCAGGCGTTATTGGCCAGACAATTTTTTAGTTGAACTATATCTTGTTGTAATTGTTTGAGTAATGGTACCTGATCCAGGGGATGATAAGCAAAGAAGTGGCCGATGACATCCATCTGACCATCGACAACAGCAGGTATTGCCATTTGATTATTAGCCGACGACTTTATGTCTGACAGGCAAAATTTGTGATTATGCGCATCGACAATTATCGCGCGTTTATGCAGGGATGGCTCATTATTGGCGGCGTCCTGGCCGGCGCGCAGTGTTGTGATTCCGGCCGGTAATAGATTTGTCAGTAGGAGCCCTGAAATGATGATTTTTACGAAAAAGTTTTCCTTACCCATTGTATTTACCTCAATCCGTTTTTCATGCTTATTTTCTAAACAGAGTTTTAATATCATTGATTATAAAGGAACAATTCAACCTTGTCTAACCAAAAGACCATGGAAAGCCTTGCGCAAAACCATCTGACTTTATTGGAAAAGTAACTAAGCCGGTTTGTCAAATTAATCATTCCTGCAGACCAGAAAAAAGAGGCTGCCCTCACGGACAGCCTTGAGGAGTAGGAGGGAATGAAATTAAAGTTTACAATGTAAAAGAATCTCTATTTTTAGTCAGATCGTTTTTAAAGTTTTTAAAATATTTGTTTTTGAAGGTACTCCGTTTAATTGCTCTACCACTTCGCCGTGCCTGAATATCAGAATTGAAGGAACACGTGTTATACCATATTGACCGGATATATTGCGGCAGTCTTCATTACTGATTTCAATAAACTTATAGTCCATCCCGGTTTCATTCTTTATTTCATTTAATGCGCCGCTGACAATAATAGAAGAGCCACTCCATTCGGTAGAAAATAACACTACTACCGGCACATCACTTTTTAACACTGTTTTATCAAACTCACTGCATTCTATTTTTTTCATCTTTCTCCCTTTTTTTGTTTATAATAAGTCAATCCCCGTGCCAGGTTTTTTAGAGAGGAGATAGTGTTGGTTTAAGTGTTTATTTTTCAGAGGGTTGAATATTTTTTTTCAGGAAAGATTGTGAATTTTAACAGGCAGAATCAGTGCCGATATATGGGCTGTGTGCCGAAATAAGGGCGTTTCTTCAGGGCTTTGTGATGCCGAGTTTTTTCATGCGGTTTTGCAGGGTTGTACGTTTCATCCCCAGCAAAGTTGCGGCGCCCTGCCGGCCGCCTATCTGCCAGCTGGTGGCTTGCAGCGCTTTCAGGATATGACGCCGTTCATTCTCTGCCAGAGTACAGATGGTTTTGTCCAAAACTTTTTTGTTCCGGGGCATCCACTCGCCATTGTTCAGTCGCTCGCCGTTACATAATACCACAGCCCGCTCAATAATGTTTTCCAGTTCCCGCACATTTCCGGGCCAGTCATAGGCTTGCAAAGCCTGAATTACTTTTTTTGAGGTTTGCCTGATTTGCCGGCCGGTTTTGGCGGAGTATTTTTTGACGAAAAAATTGACCAGCAAAGGAATGTCCTCTTTTCTCTCTCTTAAGGGCGGAACATAGATGGGAAAAACATTCAACCTGTAATAGAGGTCACTGCGGAAACGCCCTTGTTCGATGGCTTTTTCCAGTTTACGGTTGGTCGCGGCGATCACCCGCACATCGGTTCGTATGGTTTTGGGTGACCCCAGTTTCTCAAATTCATTTTCCTGCAGTACCCGCAGGATTTTGGCTTGCAGATTGACGGGCAACTCACCAATCTCATCTAAAAATATCGTTCCCCTGTGGGCCAGTTCGAATTTACCGATCTTATCTTTATAGGCGCCGGTAAAAGACCCCCTGGTATGGCCGAACAATTCGCTTTCGATCAGTTCCGGCGGTAAGGCGGCGCAATTGACAGTCACCAGTGAGCGGTCACTGCGATTGCTGTTGTTGTGAATGGCTCTGGCGATCAATTCTTTGCCGGTACCGGTTTCGCCCTGGATCAGGACAGTGGAATCAGTAGAGGCCACCTGTTCCACTTTCATCAGCACTTTTTTGAATGTTTCACTATGGCAAATGATTTCCTGAAAATTACTATGCAATTTAATCTCTTCACGCAGATAGATCGTTTCTTCTTCCAGTTGGTTTTTGAGTTTTTCCAGGGCTTTGTCTTTTTCGATTAATTTTCGTTCCGCCTCTTTCATTTTAGTGATATCAGTGATGAAACCTTCAATAAACGTCATATTCCCGGATTCATCGGGAATTCCTTTGCCCCGTTCCCAGAGCCAGGCGATCCGGTTATCAGGCTTCTTGATTCTGTAGACAACTTCAAAATGGGCGTTACGGGCCATTTGTGTTTCTATTTCCTGCCGGATTTTTGGACGGTCTTCCGGTATGATCAGACGATTAAATTCCACAACCCGGTTTTCGATCAGGTCTTCGGCATTATAGCCGGTTATTTCTTTGCTTCCCTCGCTGACAAATTCCATCGTCCAGTGCGCATCATTCCGGCACCGGTAGGCAATGCCGGGAAGATTGCTGATCAGGGTGGCTAATTTTCGTTCGCTTTCATTAATTTTTTTACGCATAATTCATTTCATTTATATTGCATTACCAGGGCAAAAATTTGCAATCCGTGATATAGCCCGTGGGAAATGATCAGAGGAAGAATACGACGGAATTTATAAAAGTAAAATCCCATCAGCAGCCCTTGTATGCCATAGGAAATAATACCGGTAATGCCCTGATGGATATGAATTATTCCGGACAAAAGGGCAACAACCACAACGACAATGATCTGCCAACTTTTATTAGAGGAAAGATTCCAGAGGCAGCGCATCATAAACACCCGTGTCACTTCCTCAAAAAATACAATTCCGATCCAGAGTACCGGGCCCAGCCAGAGTGTTAATAACAGCGGATTATAGGCAATTCGCCCCAACAGAGCGGCAAACTCCGCACTGACGGAAGTTTGGTGAGGAAGCCAGCGGAAAATGGTTGCCCGTTCGATGCCGAGCAAAATAAAAAAGATGATTGTGAGAATAATGCCCATCACAATATCGGAAGAGAGGGGTTCCCTGGCCGGGCTGAAGGTTTTTTTGAAAGTTGCCTTGAGAAGATATTTATTCAGCAGCAAAATGATGAGACTGAAGCCACTGCCGGTTAGCAGCGGATAGAGCAGCATGTTGGTAATTGTAATATTTTCGGTTTGGGATACACGAAGCCAGATCGCACCGGCATAGACGGGCAAAATACCGGCAAATAAGGCAATAATACTGCGGAACTGTTTGTTCATAGATAAATTTCTCCTCACTTAAACTAATTTAACAGGCATCCGTAAAGATACCAAATGAATATTTACATTAAAAAATAGGCTGTTAGGTAGTTTGGTAAAATTCACTGAGATTGATTGATTAATTCCATACCGAATTTATTGAAAAATTTGTATGTTAAATGGCAAGGAAGAACTTATCTGAAATAATTTGACAATTAATGAGGAGTTATATGTTGAAGAAATTAATTCTGTTACTGGCATTCATTTTTTTAGTTTCCTGTTCATTTTTTGTGGATATCAAACCGCCAAAGCCCGAAGCCGAACCGGAGATCCTTTCCGAACCCGAAGCCCTCGAAGAGATGCGCGGCGCCTGGGTGACCCGTTTTTCCTATGCCGATGAAAATCCCGATTCCATGAAGATGAAAATCAAGCATACCATGAAAAACCTGAGTGATGCCAATTTTAATGCCGTGTTTTTCCAGGTGCGGGGACAATGTGAAACCCTGTATCCTTCTCCTTTTGAACCCTGGTCAAAATTGCTGAACTTTCAAAATCCGGGGTTTGACCCTGTCAAACTTGCTATCGAAGAAGCCCGCAGGAACGGATTGAAGTTTTATGCCTATATCAATTTATTGCCTATGTGGAGCGGTAGCCAACTGCCGGCAGATTCCACCCATATCTATTATTCCCATGGCCCCGCTGCTGATACGAGCAAACAGTGGATTCTGAAAAGTGACGACAAAAATGAACAAAATATTACCAATTACTATTACCTGAATCCGGCAAAAGCTGAGGTTCGCGGCTATTTAAAAAAAGTGGTCCGCCATTTTGTATCCACTTATGATGTGGACGGACTGCATTTCGACCGTATTCGCTATCCCGGCGCCACCTATCTGGCTGACCATTACTCAAAAGAATCCTCTCAACAAGACAGCATCGCTAAAGGAGTCAGAAAATCTGACTGGGCGCGGCAGCAATTGACCGACCTGGTGGAATCAGTGGTGGTGGAAGCAAAACTGATCAAACCCTATTTAGTAATGTCGGCGGCCACCTGGGGACTTTATCGCACCGATGACATGCCGGGATATGAGCATTTTGGCTCCGGGTATGCCAAATACTACCAGGATGCCATTGACTGGCTGGATAAAGGGATCATGGATTTTATAGTGCCCATGACCTATTGGGATATTGATCATCCCTTGCCGAATTTCAATGATCTCTGGCTGGATTTTAAACAACGAACAGATAATTATAAACATATTTTTCCAGGACTGCGAATTTATGATTGTGATTGGCTGGATTCCGGGGAAACGGCACGGCAGGTGAATTTTATTCGCAAAAACGGGGGAGAAGGAACCGTGATGTTCTCGCTGGACCATCGCCGGGACAAGCGTTATGAGATCATCCGGAAAACGATTTATCCGGAAAAGCAGCAATTGCCGCAAAACCTGTTGCGCACCGACGCCGAAAATGTTTTTCGATTAAATATAACTCCGGTTTTGGACAGTAGTTGTGTTAACGCAGAGGTGGCACTTAAAAATTATGCAAACACAAGTCTGGTGGATATGAATGGCGATGTGGATTTCATTCTGCCTGAAAAACGTGACCCGCTGACATTAACACTGGGAGAAAAACAGTTGGAAATTAAAACCGGTGGATGGTATCCGCCTTATAAATTTACCATCAACGCCGATACAACAGTGAGCCGCAGGGAACCCTGGGTGGAAATTCGGCGTTTTCCGGCGCGAAATACCAATATCAGGGAATATCACTTTTTGTATAAAACCGGCTATCCGGCGCAGGTCAGTATTAATCAGGATTCCGTAAAACTTTACAAAACCGGCATATTTTTTAAATCGGTGCAATTCAAAGAGGGAAGTAACCGGATCAGCGCGGAAGTCTCTTTTCCCGACAGTTCCCGGACCCTTTATGTGAAAGAATTTTTCTACCGGCAAAAAGAGGCCAAGAAACCGGATATTTCACTTTGGATCGATGAAAACTCAATTCAGCCGGTATCGGATATAACACTGACATCTGATGATATTGTTACCATCAGTTTCAAAGGAACACTAAAGCAGAAGGGAAAAGTCCATCTGCTCAGTACCGGTAAAACGGTCAATTGTTATCGCCGGGATTTTGCCGGTTTCAGTATTTATGAAGCCCGGCTGCCGATGCGGTATTTAAAAGATGAAAGAATGTCCGGAATTAA
Source organism: uncultured bacterium (assembly GCA_964472715.1). GTDB lineage: Bacteria > Fidelibacterota > UBA2242 > UBA2242 > JAFGTP01 > JAFGTP01. Next base: position 15,762 of record CAYYMT010000021.1, read on the forward strand.
ATTGGAATTGACAGGAAACGGACAAACCCATGTCTATCAGCCTGACATTACCATAAAATCCTTGCCTGAGGATGAATTCCCCCTGGTCAAAACGACCAGTGAAAATTCAATATTAAACTACACCACCGGCCAGATTCGACTGGGCGGGCCAATCCGGGCCGAATATGGCCCCGGCGTGATCCTGAAAACAATCGGTGAAACGCAGGAATATTATAAAGTCAAACTGAACGACATTGAAATGGCATATATTGATAAGGATGAGGTGGAAGAATTATCACCCCTAAAGAGACCTCCAGGATATTTTATTACCAGTATGTCCTGCGGCCCTGATAAAGGCGCGGATATTCTGAGAATTCCCTATTTGGAACCGGTCCCTTATACCGTCTATCCGGAACCGGATTTGAACCGGATCGTGATCAAACTCTATGGTGTGAAGACCAGCAGCACCTGGTTGACCCATCGCAAAGGCCGCAAAATGATTGATAAGGTCACCTGGCAGCAGACCACGCCGGAAACCTACACCATTTATGTCAACCTGAAGCAGGCTAACATTTGGGGCTATGATATCAAACCGTCAGGCCGGTCACTGGTCTTCCGTGTTAAATATCCGCCGGCCTATGATCTTGCTCAGGATAAACCATTGTCCGGATTGAAAATCGCCCTGGAAGCCGGGCATGGCGGCCGCAGTACCGGCGCAATAGGATTATCAGGAATCCAGGAAAAGGATATTAATCTTTCCCTGGCTTTCATGCTGGAAGAGGAATTGAAGAAAAAAGGTGCGGAAGTGTTCCAGGTGCGCGACCGTGACACTTCCATGTATCTGGGGGAGAAACGGGAACTGGCGCGGAAGTCCGGGGCCGATCTTTTTATCAGCATTCATGCTAACGCAGCAGGGACGCACCACGGTTATTTGGGGGTAAGCGGTACCAGCACCTATTATCACAATCCCTTTTGGGCCCCTTTCGCGGAAAAAGTCTATGATAGGTTATTGAATTTAGGATTGTTAGAATTTGGTGTGGTTGGCTCCTTCAATTATAAAGTCACCCGCATGAGTGACATGCCGGCGATTCTGGTAGAGCAGGCTTTCATGACCCATGCCGAAGATGAGGAAAAACTGGCTGATGATGAATTTCGTCAGGCAATGGCTGAAAAAATCGCTTTGGGTATTTTGGATTACCTGGAATTTATGCGGGAATAAAATATGCAAAGTTTTGATATGAAGAAATTTATATTGTTTATCCCAGTGCTCCTGTTGTTGAATTGCATGGCGCCACCGGATCAATATCTGCCGGAAGAGGTGACCCGGCGTCATCCGGGAGAAAATGATATTGTCAGGTTGATTGATAGCCGGAAAGGCCCGCAATTAATCAAAACGACAAATATTGAAATCAGTTTACAGGAAATTCTTGATAGTGGATATTCATTGCTGGAACAGGATGAAAGACGAACCCGGACCTTTGACCTGATGGCCCATGGCCGGCGAATAAAGGCGGATGTCATTCTCTATCAAACTGGTGGTGAATCTGATGCTGAGAGGCAGCATCGTTTGGTGACTCCCGGAAGATCTTTCGAGGAAATTCCAGCGGAAATGAAACCGATACGGCAGGATGATGATTATGCTGAAAAAGCGGTGTTTTTGGTCAGGAATTAACTATTTGAAAATTTATTTGGTTTTGGATACGACTTCGAGTCTTTAAGTTTAATGTAAAAAAACCATTGTCGTAGCGTGTCCTCCCGATACATCGGGAGGAACAAGGGGGGTTGTAAAACTGATGTAAATGGAAAATTTTCTTAAATCGAACTCACATAAAATCATTACCAGGAACCTTTCCCCTCAGTCTGGTTATTATAAAACCGGGTGGTCGGGTAAGCAAAATCAATATCCTTATGTTGGTTGAATTCCGTCAATATCATTTTCCAGATTAATTGCTCCGTACCACGGCGATGTCTCGGATTGGTGAGGTACCGCAGCGTGAAAATGATGCCGCTGTCACCGATTTTCATGTAAACAATCGGTGTCAGATGTTTATAATAAACCATGAATTTACGGCTGGCCTTTTGAATTTCCCGATCTGCATTCAGCCTGATGGTCTCTGACTCGTTATTAATGATGGTTTCCAAAAGTGTTTTGGCTTTTTCCCAGTTGGATTCAAAGGTGACGGTCAGTGAAATTTCATTCCAGATATACTCAAAACCGGCGGTATAATTCGCCAGATTTTTATTATGTATCCAATTGTTTGGTATGTGCATGATTCGTCCGGTGGATTGCTCCGCGTCCACCCAGTTGCCGATTTCGATCAATAAAAATTGAGAGATGCGAATATCGATCACATCGCCTTTAATCTCACCGATTTGAATTCTGTCTCCGACAACAAAAGGCTTACGCAGAATGATAAAAATCCATCCGAAAAAATTGGTGATGGGTTCCTTCAGGGCGATGGCGATACCGGCTGATAAAAGCCCCAGGTAGGTACTCAGGGATTTCAGCCCGCTCATCCAGATAAAACTGATGATCAGAATTGCGAGAAAAAAAAGTAAATAGGTGGTGGTTTTGCGCCAGATATAACGGGTCTTGATGTCTCTGGATTGTTTCCACAATATTTTCAATATGACATAACGGAGCGTCCACAAAATAATGATGACGATGATCGTTTTAAATAGTTTTAATTGTGTGGCTTCACTGATACCAATATTATTTTCAATGAGTTGAAATAGTTGATCCATGGATGACCTTATCTGTTTTATAAATAGAGCAATATAAATATAGGCTATTCGACTTATCATCACAAATATTATCTATTTGGAGTATATTTTTGGAATGTATTAACGGTATTAATGCAAAGGGGTTTTAGACCAAAGTCTGTTTCCCCTTCAGGAAAAATTTTCATGTTATTTTTGCCACAGGGCTTCATTTCATTTCGCCCTGTGCTTTGCTATGATTCACCGTTGGTGAATTGATATCAAACTGCGGACTGGTAGTCCGCGCTCCATTTTTTGGGAGGTCTTAGTGAGGAAAAGGGTACGAAAAAACAAATTATATGGCGAAGAAAGGAGGAGGATTTAAGGGAGGGATTGTTTTTGTTTCGTACCCTTTTAATTTATATCATTTTGTAGTGAGGAGGTCAACAGTAAAAGTGGAGCCGGCATCGGGTTCACTGGTGACATTGACCTCGCCGTTATACATGGCGGAAATCTTTTTCAGGATTGAAAGTCCCAGCCCGCTGCCCAGAATATTGCGGGTTTTTTCATTTTTAATGCGCTTGAATTCTGAAAATAGCGAATCCGCTTCTTCCTGGGTCATTCCGATTCCGGTATCTTTTACCGAAATTGTTACTTTATCATTCTCTTTTTTCAGATAAATGTCAACTTGTCCGTTATCCTTATTATACTTAACCGCATTGGAGATCAGGTTGTTCATGATGATCTCGATCTCGCTACTGTCGCCTTCCATCTTAATTTCCTGATCAGCATGAAGGTTGATTGTAATATTGCGTTTATCGGCTTCCGGCTCAGCAGTTTCAATGGCCAGGTCGGCAATTTCATTGATATTGACTGTTTCCAGATGACGGACCTTTTTGCCTGATTCGATACGGGTGAGGTCCAGCAGGTCGGCGATCATTTTTTTCATGCCGCGTATCCGCACCAGGCTGCGATCGACCATATCTTCATATTTGTCAATCTTATCGCCCAGCACCTTGTCCGACATAATGCCGAGATAGCCTTCAATCGCATTGATAGGCGCTTTTAATTCATGTCCCAGAACAGAAATGAACTGAAAACGAACCTGTTTCCGTTCTTCTTCCAGTTTTTTTACCTGGCGGGCGAGGATCAGATTTTTGGCGGCTTTTTCAACCACGTCACGAAGTTCTTTCGGTTCGAAAGGTTTGGCCAGAAAATCAAAAGCGCCGCGCTTGATAGCAGAAACAGCTGTTTCCAGGGAAGCATAAGCGGTTACCATAATGGTCACCATTTCGCTATCTTCCGAGGTTACTTCTTCCAGTACCTCAAGGCCGGACATTTGGGGAAGTTTATAATCCAGGAGCATCACATCGGGATTGAAGGAGGCGACTTTTTCCAGGGCTTCTTCACCGGTTTCCGCCATTTCGATTTTAAAATCGATCTCATCATCAATATCCGGAATATTGATCTTGTGACGGGCGAGGGATTTTTTCATTCCCAGGCGCATGCCGAGTTCATCGTCGACAACGAGTATTTTAAGTGTTGACATATTTATTTATTCAATAGTTTGTTAATTTCTTTTTCCAATTGTTCAAAACGGATCGGTTTGGCCAAAAAGGCATCGGCCCTGATCCATGAGCGTTCTTCATCGGTTTTTGCGTCGAATTCGATGCCGGTTTCACTGGACACGCCGGAAGCGATGATCACCGGAATATTGGGGTCTTTTTTCTTGATATGGTAGGCAAGCGCAAAGCCACCATCCATATTCTCCATCATCAGGTCCAGTATAGCAATATCAGGAGTAAATTCTTTTAGTAATTCTTCACCGCCTTTTTGACTTTCCGCTGTTTTGACGGTGTATCCGGCGGCTTCCATTCTGATCTTGGTTTGTGTCAGAAAATCTGTGTCGTCATCGACAAGCATTACTGATATGTTCTTTTTGTTTTCACTCATCATTAATCCCTATAAAATTTATTTCTTTTTAATACTTTTTTTCGGCAATCTGATCTTGAAGGTCGTTCCTGTGGGACCTTTGGCAGGATCAGTATTTGATTTGACACTAATGTCACCTTTGTGCATTTTAATAATTCCATATATGACCGATAGTCCCAGGCCGGTGCCCTGTCCCGATTGTTTGGTGGTGAAGAAGGGTTCAAATATTTTCGAAAGATTCTTCTGGGGGATTCCGGTTCCGGTATCTTCAATTTTTAAAAATACATCCATATCGTTGTTATCACAATCGATCCTGATCTTTCCACCGTCGGGCATGGCGTGAATACTATTGTTCAGGAGGTTCGTGATCACCTGAATGATCTGGTCGTGGTCAATTTCTACGGATTTGTCATCGTCCATATTATCAATGATATTGACGTCAATATTGTCAGGTATCCGGACGGTGCTGAGTAATTTTTCCAGCATCTCGATAAGGTTGATCTCTTTGATGTTCACCTTATTTTTACGGGCAAAGTTTAATAAACCGGAGACAATGGTTTTACAGCGGTTGGCTTCATTGACGATCATTTCCAGGTCTTCAAACATTTCCGAATCCTTGTCCACTTGTTCCTGGAGCAGATTGGAAAACATCACGACAGTCCCCAGAGGATTGTTCACTTCATGGGCGATCCCGGCGGCCAATTGTCCCATACTGGCCAGCTTTTCCGCCTGCATCAGCGCATTGCGGGTATCATCCAATTTTTCATCGGAAATTTTAAGGTCCTTAATAGTTCGATGTAATTTTTCAATCACATAGGGAAGGCACATTTCCGATTCCGCCAAACCGTTTTTGATGGCTTCGGCATGAGCACGGCAGGTGTCATAGCCGCAAGCGCCGCAATTAAGTTCGTCACTGCGGGAATATTTTCCCATACGGTGCATGATTTCTTCAATCTCATCGGATTTTGGCGTTACCAGCACTTGCGGGCATTGCATAAATTGTCTGCTTAGGTCCAGGTCTTTGAACATTTGCATATATTTTTCATGTTCCTCCGCATCCCGTTTCGGTGCCACGGATTTAACATATTTACTGATCTGGGTGCGTCGCTTATAGAGCGGCGCCTGGGTGGTCATTCCGGCTCCCATAATACAGCCGTCGCAACAGAGCAGGTCCAGTAATTTGCAATCCAGGGTTCCCAGTTCAAATTCCTCAATCGCTTCGATAAAATGTGATTTTCCATTAGCAGAAACGACTTCACCGGTCATCAGGTCTTCTTCAATGGCTGCTGTGGCCAGCATGCCGCGTCGAATGGGGAAGAGGTTTCCCTTTTTTGCATAGGGTGGATCGAAGTCCGCTTCTTTGACTTTATTAATCTGCAAATGGGCCATGTTGAACATCGTCCGCAGCTCACCGAAGGTCAGCGCGTCATCCATTTCATCTTCCATTTCTTCACTGAAAACTTCCCCCTTTTTCGCGATACAGGGGCCCAGAAAAATAATTCTGGTATCATTGCCATGAAGTTTTTTTACCAGGCGGGCAGTGGCGATCATAGGAGAGACCAGTGGCAAAAGGTTTGGAATCAGTTCCGGATGGTAGCGCTTGACATAGCCGAATACCGCCGGGCAGGAGGTGGATATATAGCGGATCGCTTCTTCTTCCGACTCCACCATTTTTTTGACTTCATGGGCAACCAATTCAGCGCCAAAACCAACTTCATTGACATAATCAAAGCCGAGGGCTTTAACCAAGCCAACGAACTTGCGATAGTTATGCTCATTGAATTCCGCCGCAAAACTGGGGGCGACGATGGCGGCTGTTTTATGACCGGACTTTAATATGGAATTGACATGAGGAATGGATGAATGTACTTTTTTGGCGCTCTGGCTGCAAACCTGAACGCAATTCCCGCATCCGATACATCGTTCGGGTATGATCTCCGCCTGACCTTCGGATATTTTAATGGCCTTGGCCGGACACTCACGCACGCAGGTGTAACAGGTCCGGCATTTATCCTTGATCGTCGAGATCAGTGGTTTTGTTGTGGTACTCTTCATCCATTCAACTCATGGTTACGCATTACATTAAAACTTCACGCTTACTATATTTGGTGTGCAGAAGTTTATGACTCTTGTGTCCGTTGGGTTCACCAAGATATTCGTCATATAACTTCTGAATATATTTATTGTCATGGGAAGTTCTCACTTCACTGTCACGGTCAATATCGTAAAGGGCTTTCATTCTGGATTTCACGGCATCTACATCCATGGTATGAGGCTGACCGCCGCCATTGATACATCCGCCGGGGCAGGTCATGACTTCAATGAAATGTATATCATCACGGCCTTCCACGATCTGGTCCAGCAATTTACGGGCATTACCCAGTCCGCTGACCACAGCAACACCAACGGTGAGATCACCGATTGGAATATGCACTTCTTTGATGCCTTCCATACCGCGCAATTCCTTGACCACCGGGTCTTTCAGGTCTTCGCCGGTCAGTGTTTTGTAGGCTGTTCTGACAGCTGCTTCAGCCACACCACCAGTGGCGCCGAACAATTTACCGGCGGAACTTCTTTCGGAGAAAGGATTGTCAGCAATTCCCGGTTCCAAAGTATTCAGGTCAAGGCCGCGCATTTTGATGACACGGGCGAATTCGCGGGTTGTCAGAACCGCGTCAATGTCCTGGGTGCCGTGTTCATTGACCATTTCCGGTCTTTCGGCTTCGAATTTTTTAGCGGAGCAGGGCATTATGGAAACACTATAGATTTTTTTCGGATCAATGCCTTCTTTTTCCGCGAAGTAACTTTTGATAATGGCGCCCAGCATCTGCTGTGGTGATTTACAGGTGGAGACATTTTCCAGTAATTGCGGATAGAATTGTTCAACGAATTTTACCCAACCCGGTGAACAACTGGTTGTCATCGGCAGTTTTCCGCCGGTTTTGACCCGGTTGACAAATTCCGCCGCCTCTTCCATAATGGTCAGATCAGCAGAGAAGGAGGTGTCAAAAACCTTGTCAAATCCCAGGCGGCGCATGGCGGTTACCATCAACGCGGCCACATCACGGCCCGCTTTGATGCCAAATTCTTCACCAAGGGTTACGGAGATACTTGGCGCATGCTGTACAACAACGTATTTGTCAGGATCAGCCAGGGCGTCCATAACTTCTTTGACATTGCTCTTTTCCCGTAATGCGCCGGTTGGACAGGCGGTAATACACTGGCCGCAGTTGATACAGCTGGAAACGTTCAGGCCTTCGTTGAAAGCGGTGCCGATTTCTGCTTTTGAGCCTCTTTCCACAAAGTCAATGGCGCTGACGCCCTGAATTTCTTCACAGACACGGACACATTTGCCACAGAGGATACATTTGGCGGGATCCCGCAGAATGGAGGGGCTTGATGCGTCGATTTCATAAGTGGACTTTTTACCCACAAAGCGACGTTCTCTGACACCCAGTTCTTCCGCCAGGTCCTGCAGTTCACAATTGCCGTTTCTGACACAATACAAACAATCATCAGGATGGTCGGAAAGGAGCAATTCAATAATTGTTTTTCGGGCTTTGATAGCTTTCGGTGAGTGGGTCTGAATTTTCATTCCTTCGCTGACCGGCATGGCACAGGAGGGAACGAGGCCATTATAACCGTCAACTTCCACCACACACATACGGCAGGCGCCGGAGGGAAAAAGATCAGGCACGTGACAAAGGGTTGGTACGCTGATACCTTCACGGCGTAAGGTATCGAGGATCATTTCACCTTTTTTTGCTTTTATTTCTCGATTATTAACTTGTATAGTAAACACGATAACCTCTCTTAATTTACAGTAACTGCGTTAAAACGGCATACTTCCATACAATTGCCACAACCAATACATTTATCACCAACAATATAGTGTGGTGTTTTGGGTTTTCCGATAATGGCTTCAGTCGGACATTCACGGGCACAGAGCGTACAGCCGACGCACTTTTCTGTATCTATTTCATAAGTCAGGAGCTCTTTACAAACACCGGCAGGGCATTTTCTTTCAAAAATATGGTCTTCATATTCTTCCCGGAACCATCGCAAGGTACTGAGAACCGGGTTCGGCGCGGATTTACCCAGACCACAAAGACTGGTGTCCTGAATCACTTCAGCCAGGCGATTGAGATACATAATCCCTTTGAACCGCTCGAGGGCTTCCATATTATTTTCATTTTCCCGGGCGCGGCTGATGCTTTCCAGAATTTCCAGCATTCGCCGGGTGCCTTCACGGCAGGGAATACATTTTCCACAACTTTCACGCTGAATAAAATCCATGAAGAATTTTGCCACATCCACCATACAGGTGTCTTCATTCATAATAACCAAACCACCGGAACCCATCATCGCGCCCACTTCCTGGAGGGATTCATAATCAATTTCAATGTCCAGGTGCTGTTCCGGAATACATCCGCCGGAAGGTCCGCCGATTTGGGCGGCTTTATATTTTTTATTGTCGGGAATACCACCGCCAATTTGAAAAACCACATCTCTGAGTTTTGTTCCCATGGCAACTTCCACCAGGCCGGTATTGTTAATATTACCGGAAAGCGCAAATACTTTGGTTCCTTTACTGGTCTCCGTTCCGATTGATCTGAACCAATCGGGGCCATTGAAAACCACGGATGGTACATTGGCCAGGGTTTCCACATTATTGATGACAGTTGGTTTATTGAAAAGTCCGCTGACAGCCGGATAGGGCGGTCTTGGTCGCGGCATTCCGCGCTTGCCTTCGATGGAGTGCATCAGAGCGGTTTCTTCACCGCAGACGAAAGCGCCGGCGCCTTTTTTAATGACCATTTCCAGATTAAATCCGGAGTTCAGAATATTCTGTCCCAGGAGGCCGTATTCTTTGGCTTTGGCAATCGCGGTTTTTAAGCGGGCAATTGCTAAAGGATATTCAGCGCGAATATAGATGTAAGCTTTACCGGCGCCGATAGCATAAGAGGCAAGGGTTAATCCTTCCACCAGGGCGTAGGGGTCACCTTCAATTACTGCACGGTCCATAAATGCACCGGGATCTCCTTCATCGGCATTACAGACGAAATATTTTTGTTCCGACGGTGTGTTGAGGGCGAATTTCCATTTTTTACCGGCCGGGAAACCACCGCCGCCACGTCCTCTGAGACCGCTTTCCTCAACCAGGTCGCAAAGCTCTTTGGGTGTAATATTGCGCAGGGCTTTGGCCAGGCCTTTATAACCGCCGCGGGCGATATACTGATCAATGGATTCCGGATTCACCAGTCCACAATTTTTTAATACCCAGCGGGTCTGATATTTAAAGAACGGCACTTCCTTCATTTCCGGAACGGCATCCCATTTTTTTGTTTTTTCGGTAGGAATCTGAAAAAGGACATCATCCGTTTCCAGTTCATTATCAAACACCGATGACAGAATTCTTTCGGCTTTATCTTCAGTAACATTTTTGAAGGATATTCTGCTCCTTCCCGGAAACTGAACATCCATCAGGGGTTCTTCCGCGCAGAGGCCGATACAGCCGACTTCCACAATATTGGCTTCAATTTTTTTATCCGTCAGAAAACCATTAATGATTTTCAGGGTTTTACCGGCGCCGGCACCTAAACCGCAGGTTCCGGTTCCCAGGTAAATGGTAGGTTTTTCCACGTCGGCATAAGTCAGGTCATCAAACTTTTTCCGCATTTCCGGCGTTAGATCGTTTGTTTCTTCGATAAGCAAAGTGTCAATAAATTGTGAAATATGCTTATCCGATACATCTTGGCAGTTTTTACACATCTTCACTTACCTCTTTTCGATATTTTTTCACGATTTTTTTAACTTCATCCCTGGTTACTTTGGCAAAGACTTCACCATTGATCGTAATGGCCGGAGCCAGTCCGCAAGCACCGATACAGGCAACAACTTCCAGGCTGAAGATTCCGTCTCTGCTTGTTTCACCGGGCATAATTTGCAGCTGTCTTTGAAATTCTTCCAGAATATTTCCGGAACCTTTGACATGACAGGCGGTGCCACGACAAATTTCAATATGATATTTTCCAAGCGGAGTAAATCTGAACTGATTGTAAAAAGTTGCCACTCCGAAAATTTTGCTGGCAGGCAATTTCAGGTATTTGCCTACTTTTTCCACTGCTTCTTTTGAAATAAAGCCTTCTGCATCCTGGACATCCTGAAGTATTGGAATCAGGGCGTCACGGGCGGCATTAGGATATTTTTCAAGAACCAAATCAACATGTTTACTCATTTGATATTTCCCTATTTATTATTATTGTTCTTTGCAAAATAAGATACTTTTTCAAGGGTGGTGATCATATCACGATTTTCCACGTAAATACCTTCGGGAAGGCTTAAAATGATCGGAGCATAATTTAAAATGCCTTTTACACCGGCGTCAACCAGTGTATCGGCAATTTTCTGGGCTTCCGAAGAAGGTACGGTAATAACGGCTGTTTTTATATTTTTTTTCCCAATGATCTCTTTTAAATCCTTCACATGATAAGAGCGGCAACCGGCCACAACTCTGTTCACCTTATCGGGATTATTATCAAAAACTGTAACAATTTCCAGTTTGGAACTCTGTCCGTTGAAATAGTCAATGATCGCGCGTCCCAGGTTGCCGAGACCGATCAGGGCCAGTTCTTCCTTTGTTTCGGGATCGATGAAATCGCCGATGCTTTGGAGCAGGCCTTTGATTTCATAGCCGTGGGCAGGGGAGCCGGTATAGCCGATTTCCATAAGGTCCCGTCGGACCTGTGCCGGCGACGCGCCGCTGTTACTGGCCAGTTGATGAGAAAAAATATGGGTTTTACTCATCAGTTTGTCGAGTCTCAGCAGGACCCGGCGGTAATTGATAATACGTTCGATTTTCTTTTCTGACACTTTAATCATTTTCTTCACCACTTGATATTTTTATCACATCGTGATATTTTTCACAAATTAATCAATAATCGGCTGGAGTGCAAGCTTTTTTGCGTTTTTTCTGTATTTATTTCCTGACATCTTACATTAATCCGGCAATAACTGTTTTTTTAATTTTGGAATTCTTTTTTATTAATTCAATATGTCATCTAAAAATGCCTGTAGATTTAAAAATTTTATTAGAACTATAAGCGAATTTTCAGGTATTAAAATATTTCTAATTTGGCTTTCGAAGTCAATTTTCTCCCATTATGCTCTTTTTTATTTATTTTAATTTCAATAGATTGTTCGTGTAATAAAAAAACAAAGGATTATTGTGATGAAAAAAGGATGGATCATATTACTGGTAGTTGCTGTCATTGTTCTGCTTTTTGTAGGAAGACTGGTGGGAACTTATAACAGTCTGGTTGAACTGGATGAAAATACAGATCAGGCCTGGGCACAGGTCAATAATCAATATCAAAGACGGGCGGACCTTATTCCCAATCTGGTGGAAACGGTCAAAGGCTATGCCTCGCATGAACAGGAAACCTTTGAGACAGTGACCAATGCGCGGGCAAAAGTCGGCCAGATGACAATTACACCGGAAATTTTAAATGATCCGCAAAAATTGCAGCAGTTCCAAAAACTGCAGGGTGAGATTAGTTCCGCCCTGAGTCGATTGATGGCTGTATCGGAACGCTACCCGGATCTGAAAGCCAATCAGAATTTTCTGGCCCTGCAAAACCAGTTGGAAGGGACGGAAAACCGTATTGCTGTGGAACGTAAACGGTTCAATGAAGCAGTTCAGATGTATAACAAGCGTATCCGGCGGTTCCCCACAAATTTAATGGCCGGAATGTTTGGTTTTGATAAAAAATATTATTTTGAAGCTGAAACCGGTGCTGATCAGGCACCTGATGTAAAATTTTAAAGTCCGGAATAAAAAATGCTGAAATTTCGAAAATTAGTTGTCTCCCTGTTTCTCTTACTAATGGTATCCAATCTGCTGGCGCTGGAAGTCCCGGACCTGAAAAGCCGTGTGATGGATTTTCACGGCTTGCTGACTCCCCGTGAAGAGCAGCGCCTGGAACAGCAATTATATGAATTTGAGCAGCAAACCTCAAACCAGTTTGCTGTTCTGATCCTCAGTTCACTGGAAGGAGAGGCGATTGAATCCTATTCCATTGAGGTTGTGGAAAAATGGAAACTGGGGGATGAGGACAAGGAAAACGGGGCCTTGCTTTTAATCGCTGTCAATGACCGCAAAGTAAGGATCGAGGTCGGTTACGGCCTTGAAGGGGCTTTGACTGATTTGATCTCGGGCTCGATCATTCGTAATGATATTGCGCCGGCTTTCCGGACGAATAAATTTTACCAGGGTATTTCCAACGCACTGAATTCCATGATGTTGGCGACTCAGGATGAATATACAGCGCCGCCACGCAGTGGCCGGCGCTCAAAAGGTGAAGAAGGCGGTTCCATCGGATCATTGATCTTTTTCATTCTTTTTATTCTATTTGGAATATTAGGCGGACGAAGACGAGGTGGCCGCGGCAATGGCCTTTTCTGGCTCCTGCTGGGAAGCAGTATGTTTCGCTCCGGTGGCCATTCATCGGGCTTTGGGTCCGGCGGTTTTGGCGGTGGTGGTGGATTCTCCGGCGGCGGTGGCGGCTTTGGCGGCGGTGGCGCTTCCGGTGGCTGGTAATATTAATGATTAAGATTTTAAGCTGTGAATTACAATAAAAAATCGGGATTACAATGCCATTACTCACAAAATATTTTTCAAAACAAGATCTGATCAAAATAAGAGATGCCTGTAGTGAGGCGGAGAAAACCACTTCCGGTGAGATTCGGGTCAGTATTCTGCATAAACGCAATAAAAAGCAAAAAAGCCTTTCCATGAAGGAGATGGCGGTACAGGAATTTCATGATCTGCATATGGATGAAACCCGGGATAAAACAGGCATATTGATCTTTATACTGTTAAAAGAACGAAAATTCCAGATTTTGGCTGATGAGGGTATCAATCAGAAAGTCGATCCCGGCACCTGGGATAAACAGGCTGAAATTCTGACTGAACATTTTAAAAACAAGCAATATACCGAAGGCATTATTGAGTTGATAGAAAATATGGGGCAGATACTGAGCCAATTTTTTCCAATTAAAGATGATGATACCAATGAACTGCCGGATGAGGTGGTCATCAGGTAAACTTCACCTGTTGCAATCATTGATATCCGCACAATATCATTTGTTTAATACCTATTGAAAATCCGGTCAATGACCCGGCCGGGACGGGTTCTGACGGACTTAACCCGATAGATTGGGTATGCCAGGGTATGAATAGTCAGGATAAAAAGAGGGTTCGTTTGTCAGCAGTTTATTTTAGCGTAATAATCTTTCCTGAAGTAAGTCTGATAAATCTCTTCTGCCATCTAACACACTATGAATGAACACATCTGTATTTTTTATAGTATATATTATTCGGTATGGTTTGAAATGTATCTCTCTATATTCTTGAATACCAATTCTTTCAAGTTCTGGTGGAAAATGACCGCGATTTGGTAATGAGGTTAATTTATATATTCGTTCTTCAATATTTTCTAAAACATATTCTGCCTTTTCGATTGAATCATTTATTGCGATATATTTATAAATACTGAAAATGTCTTCTTCAGCATCTGTAATTATATGAATATTATAATTCATTTAACTTTTCCTGTTCAATCCGTTTTCTTATTGAATTAAATGATTCTGAAACAGGTTTATATTTTTTGTTCTTCAAATTTTTATTACTTATTGCCAGTATTTTTAACAGAGCAAGACTGTCTTGAAGTTGCTCGTATTGTTTTATATCCTGAAGTATTGCTTTAGCCTCGCCATTTTGTGTTATTACGACAGTTTTATTTGTGTTCTTAATATCTTGAAGTATTTTAGATGCATTTGCTTTTAGATAACTTATAGGTTTTACAGATTCACTTGCCTTCATGAGTTTTATCCTTTTTTTGTTAACTAAATATAGACTATATATGGGTCGTTTGCAAGTTGATTTTATACTGCAAACCCAAGATTGATTGACGTCGAAGGCCTGAGTATGGAGAGCAGGGGGTAACAGGGTATATTCCATTCTTCATGATTACGGAAATATTGTTGTTCTCCATCGGTTATTTGTATGGAAATATTCTGATTGATTATTTCATGTTTTCCATATTCTTTTTCACTGAAAAACTTAGTATAGCCAAAATAAATTGGTTCCAATGCGATTCCCAGGATGAGAATCACAGTACTTAATGTCTTCATAATTAAACCCCCACTATTTCACACAGGAGTAAAATTAAGGGGTTCGAATACTTTTTTCAAATAAAAAAATAAATAAGCCTTGACATCATAATATTTTTTAGGTAAAATATAACCGACTGACCGGTCAGTCATAAAATTAATGGAGCAGAGAATGACACCAAGACCTAAAAGTGAAGAAAAGAAACATAAAATCATCCAGGCGGCAATTAAGAATTTTTCCATGAAAGGTCTGGAAAAAGCCACTATATCATCAATCGCCCGTGAAGCCGGTATTGGCAAGGGCACGGTCTATCAATATTTCGCCAGCAAAGAGGAGATATTCAGTCAGATCATATATGTTTTTTTTGAGGAGATGTTCGCCAACTGGAATCAATTGATTGCATCGAATATATCTCCCCATAAAAAAGTGGCGATTATGCTGGAACAAACCATTGATATTTCCCTGGAAATGATCAACTCAGATGACACCAATTATTTTAATTTGCTTATGGAAATCTTCATTTATTCCCTGCGTAATAAAGATAAGGTAAACCTGGATGTCGTGTTGGCGGACCTGTATAAAATTATTGAGCCGGTAATTGAAGAAGGAATCCGGGAAGGAATTTTCAGGCAGACAGATGCTAAATATGCCGGATTTATACTCTTTTCATTTTTGGATGGATTTGCCCTGCATTTATTTTTTCAACATAAAAATTATGACCCTGAAAAATTGAAAACCCTGCTTAAAGAAATTGTTTTAAAGGGAATTTTAAAATAAAGGAGAATCTCCTATGAAATGTAAAATTATATTAGTATTACTGCTTTTTCTAAATTTGATGGCGGCAATTCCCGATGGAGAGCAATTGCTCAATGATCTCATCGAACACATGAATCCCGAAAGTGCAAAAGGGATCATGAAGCAGACTATTGTTACCACCTCCGGCGATCAAAGAACCCTGACCTATAAAACCTTCGCCAGCAATAATGGAGAAAATTCCATCATGCGTTATATTGAACCGGCCCGTGTCCGTGGGAACGCGCTAATGATGAAAAATTACAGTGATGATATATGGATGTATAATAAGCGCACCCGGCGTGTTCGCAAACTGGCTTCCCATGCCAAAAAACAAAAGTTTGAAGGATCTGATTTTACCTATGAAGATATGGGGGCCGGTGACAGTTGGAAAGAAGATTACACGCCGGAAAATACCGGGCAGGAGAAATATAATGGATTGGACTGCAATATTCTCCGGTTGACTGCGAAAAATGATGGCGTCTCCTATTCCAAAATTATCGCCTATCTTCGTGTACAGGATAATTTTCCATTAAAAATCGAGTATTATGAGGAGGATAATGATCTCCTGAAGATTTTATACCTGAAAGATATTGAAAAAATCCAGGGTATTCCAACAGCCATGAAAATGGTCATGGAAAATCAACATGACAATACGAAAACAACCATGGAATATGAAACCGTAGAATATAATGTTGAATTCCAAAATGATTTCTTCACTGAACGAAATCTAAAAAAATAAACAGGGTGAAAATGCGAAAATTATTAGGTATACTGATGATCTTGGTTGGGGTTGCGACCGCCAAAGTGACCTGGTTTGGTTATTATGAATTTGAAGCCGATCATGCCAAATCTCCCGGCGCTGATATTCTTTTTAATTACAATAAATTCCGGCTGGATTTTGATACCAATCCCGCTAAAAATATTCATATCGGCGGCGACATTGTCTATAAAATGTATGGCGGTAAAAACAGGTTTAATATTAGTGCCTTTCTGGATGAATCTTTTTACGCCGGCCTACCCCAGGCTGTTGTTGAGCAAATGAATTTTGAGTTTACCGATTCCCTCTATTTCGACAATCTGTTTATGGATTTTCATCACCAATATTTTGAATTGACACTGGGACGGCAGCAATTACCCACCGGTGTCGGCTACGCCTGGAATCCCACGGATATTTTCAATAAAAAGGATATATTGGACCCCACTTATGAAAATCCCGGTGTCGACGCGATTCGGTTAAATATTCCCATCGGGTCAAAGCTAAGTCTGCGGGGTATTGTGCAACCGGAAAATACCCGGGAAAATTCAAAACAGTTCGTTGAAGCCAAAACATGGCTGCCCTTTGCAGATGTATCCCTGGTGTACGCGCGGACAAAATTCGATAACCGGCAGCGCACAAAGGATATCTATGGATTCAATATGGAAGGGGATTTCTTCGGTGTTGGCTTCAGGACGGAATTTACCGCCAACCGTCTGGACTATGATAATGATGATCTGAAATATGAATATATTGTGGGGGCTGATTATACTTTCCGGAATTCTCTCTATGTTTTGACCGAATACCTGCATAATGATTTCGGCGCGGAACCAAAGCAGACAGGGATCATGGATTATCTGGCTTATTACGAATGGCAGCAAAAAAGCCTGAACCAAAATTATATTTTTCTGATGGGAATGATACCGGTGACTGATTTAATTGACGGGTCTGTATCGACGATCATTAACCTGGATGATGAGAGTATGGTGATCAATCCGCAAATCCTCTACCGGATTTATCAAAATGTGGAATTAACGATAATGGGCAATGTTTTTGTAGGTGACAGCCGTGATGAATTTGGTTACCAGGAATTTGGCGGCAGGATCCGGCTGCGGGCATATTTTTAAAATGACAAATGTTTTTTGATTTGCCTGTGAAAATTTTAATTGAAGGAAATTAAAAATGCGACAACAATTATTTGATAAACTGGCCAATTTTGTCACCAGAAAAACCGGTGTCTCACTCATCATAATTTTGATAGTGACTCTGATTACCGGCTATTTTTCATCAAAACTGGAAATCAATATGAATTTGGCTGATCTGTTGCCGGAATCATCACCTATGATGAAGGAATTCAACTATGTCACGGAAAATTTTCCCGGCGCCAATCCCATGATCATTGTCCTGCAGGGGGATGAAGAAAAGTTAAAGGAGTTTGCAATCCACCTGAAACCGAAGATCGAGCACCTTTCACCCTGGATAGAACGTTTTGCTTCTCAAAAAGTCAGGGCGCAGCACCGGTCAGTCACAGAGGGCAATGATAATCAATCTTTTTCAGGCCGCTATTACGACCGTGTGGATATTAAATTGCCGGCCGGCTTTTTTCGGGACCACGGCCTGATGTTGGTGAAAGAAAGGAGTCTGAAACAAAATCGACAGCTTTATGAAGACCCTAATTTTTTGCCCTTTTTAACTCATTTGAATGATAATCTTGAAAAGGAATATATTCATTCTGAAGAAAAGATATCCACCATGCAGAAAGAGCGGGAAGCCGTTCGGTTTCTGGACAATATTGAAAGTTGGACTGATTTCACCAGCCGCGCTTTTTTCGAGCCGGAATATAATGAACAGTTAGGCAGAGGAGCTGCGGAAGCCATCAGCATTGGCAATCCCTTTCTGTTTTCACCGGACCGTTCCATTATGCTGATCATGGTGGAACCGACTTTTAATATTCTGGATATTGAAAAGTTGTTGCCCGCCGTCAATGGTCTGGAAGAGATGGTCAGGCAGGAGGCCAAACGGGCCGGAGTGGAAGCGGGCCTGGCCGGGGGAATGACACTTTCCCGGGATGAGATAGTTGCTTCCACTGAAGATTCCATGTTACTGACAGTGCTGGCCCTGACAGGCGTTTTTATTCTGTTTATCATTACTTTCAGGATGTTTGCGGCGCCTTTTCTGGCGGTGTTGAATTTGATGCTGGGAATCCTCTGGGCGATGGGTGTGTCCTATCTTCTTGTTGGCACACTGAATATGTTTACCGCCATGGTTTCGGTAATTTTGGTGGGGCTGGGCATTGATTTCTCCATCCATATTATTTCGGTTTATACGGAAATGCGGAAAAAGGGAGAAACTATTGATGATGCCATGCAAATCACTTTCGCGAAAGCCGGGGCCGGTATTCTTACCGGTGGGATGACAACGGCCATTGCCTTCCTGACCCTGACTACCGGGCGAAGTGCCGGAATTGTAGAATTTGGACTGGTAAATGGTGTCGGTTTGGTCATTGTGATGCTGGCGACTCTGCTGATATTACCGACATTTTTAGTAATTCGTGAAAAAAGTCGTGATTTTGTTCGGGAAAAAATATTTAAAAAATCCCATAAAGATATAAAGACCCGTGATATCTCCTATCAATACCTGGGAATTACCGGTGAAAAGGTTTATCAAAAGTACAGGTTTGCCCTGGCGGCGGTGGTGATTGTGACCGTGGTGTTGGGGTATTCCATCACAAAAGTGGAATTCGATTATAATTATCTGAATATGGAACCGGAAGGCCTTGAATCGGTGGAATTGAATGACCTGATGATCGATAAATTCAATATGTCATCGGACCCGACCATGATGACAGCGGAAAGTTTGCGGGAAAATTATGCTTTTACACAAAAGGCGAAAGAGCAATCAAGCATCAGTTATGTGCAGTCGATTACTGATTATTTGCCGCCTGAGGAAAAACAGGAGGCCAGGAAGCCGCTGATTGCCGCTATTCACCGGAAAATGAAACAAAGTGAGATTGTTCAAAATTTTCCTTCAAACTATAAAGCATCGGTCATTGAAGAGTTAAGGCGTCTGGAAGCAAATATTATAGAATTGCAGGACCTTGCTTTCGTCGGTGGCCAGGATATGGTTGATCAAAAGTCCACCCGCCTGGTGGGTTCGGCTAATTTTGTCAGGGCTGTGATGGATTTCGATGAAATGACAAATGACGGTACTGAGATTACCGAGGAAAAGATCGATAATGTTAAAGAGATGCTCAATAAAGTCTTAAGTGAAAATTATCCGGACGAGGTTAAGAAAATTATTGACAACATCATCACAGCGATTGACAAAACGGCTTTGACCAATAATGAGCGCATGGCGGCTCTCTCCAACCGGCTCAATGAACTGGCGGCTCATCCCTATATGATAGGCAAAATAACCGCGCTGGTGAATGATTTGATGGAAACACAATTGCAGGAAAACCGGATGGAATATTTCTGCCGGGATTTTGCCGCTGCTTACAAACAAGTCACGCTGAATATGGCCGATACAACTACCATTACGCTGGATATGCTGCCGTCATCCACGAAAGATAAATTTTACAGTGCCGGGGAAGATTGCTATTTGATCACGGTCTATCCCAAAGGCAATGTCTGGAATATCAAATATCTGGAGTCCTTTTCAAAAGATGTGCTGGAAATTACACCGCGCATTGCCGGCTTACCGCCGATGTTTTACTATCTGATTGATATTATCGGCCAGGATGGAAAACGGGCGGCAATCCTGACTCTGATCGTGGTTTTTGTTATGCTCTTGATTGATTTCCGGTCTCTTAAAATAACAATTCTGGCGATGCTGCCGCTGATATCCGGATTTACCTGGATGCTGGGGATCATGGGGCTGTTGGGAATAAAAATCACCCTGGTGAATGTCATGGCGCTGCCCTTGATCCTGGGAATCGGGATTGATGACGGTATCCACATTTTACATCGTTATAAAGCAGAAGGCAGGGGCGCCATTAAACAGGTGTTCAGTTCCACAGGCAAGGCGATTGTGATCACTTCTTTTACGACGATGATCTCCTTCGGGTCCCTGGTCTTTGCCACTTATCGCGGATTTGGCAGTTTGGGAATCGCCCTCTTTATCGGGGTTGGCGCTTGTCTGTTGACATCAATCTTTGTGTTGACGCCGATGATACGGTTGTTTCGTGAATAATGGAAAATTCATAAAATGGTATTCAGGTATTCAGGTTAATGCATGAGGCTGTCCTAAAAGGTATAATAATTATTAAAATTCGGAATTATTTTATATTCCACCGTAGAGGACAATTCGAATTGTCCTTTACCCTTTAAAAATGGGATTTTTAGGACAGCCTCATTCCATAATTAGGGCAGGAAATGGAATTGAGATTATTTCAAAGTTATGGTATCTTCAATAGTCACACTGGCGTTGGCATTGTGGTCTTCCACATATAATTCCAGAATATAATCATCAGGTTCTAATTCCAGGGGGAAATCCAGTCTGAATTTATTCTCAGTGGACGCCGGTATGGTGCGATGGCCGGGAAACGATTCTTCCAGAACAACTTTTCCATCCATTCTTTTGATGACGAACCGGACTGTCACATAAGCGTAGTAAGAATCATTTTTTATCGATTGAAAATATTCGGGCTGAAACTGAATTCGCAGAAAATTTTCTTCCAGATTTGAAAAGGACTTCCTGATATGATATTGAAAATCCGGTATTGGCCGCTTCTCTTCATGGTTGTAATAAAAAGTGTTATTATTCACATATTGATCACGGAATTCATCCAGCAAAATATTCAGTTCATTATCTACATTCATCAGGTCGTCCCGGGTACGGCCGGCCTGTCCTCCCATCCGTCCGCCGGACAGTACATTTCTTTCGTTAGACTGAGTGGAAACACCAGTTTGGTTATTGATCTGCTGCATGCTCCGTTCACCCGGCATGATTTCATCGCCCCGGATATTGGTGGCAAATTTTTCAATGGAAAAATCAATTCCCAATTCCGGATAATACCAATTGACATGGTCCAGATCGTTTAAGGTCTTTTGTTTGGGTTCGCCATATTTCAGGTAAACTTCACCGCGGGCATCCCAGGGAGCCCGTTTGGTCCAGGGACGAAGGCGATTCTCGCTTTGTGATTTAAAAGCATTTTTTCCGAACAGGAATTTTAAGGATTTATCCACCGCATCATTTTTTTGGCTGACACCGAAGCTGTCAACTTTTGAGAAATGGGTCCAGTTATAGCGAATCCGGCGCTCGAATTCTTCTTTCAATTCATTTTTCGGAGAGCCGGGGGTGGGATCATTATTTTGCCAGAAAAGCTGCAGAAAGGTTTCCCGATCCCGCCGGGATTTCAAGGCCCAGAATTCTTCAAAGACTTTGGGGGCGGCAATGGACCAGAAGCCATAGGTTTTTAACTCCAGCCATGACCAGTTCCCTTTTTTCAGCATCTGTTTGTACTGCATATATCGGTCGCTGTAAAACAGACTTCTGATGGGAGAAAATTCCACTTCATTACGCCCCGGAAAAAAAGGATTGCCAACCACGATAACGGAATCCATCTCCATGGTATTGGCTGATAAATAAAAGGTGTTGAATATTTCCCGGTTATCCTGGAAATTAATTTCCCGTTCAATTGTATGGTATTTTACATGTTTGAAGACCAGCCGAATCTTATCTTTCCGGATTTCCGTTAGTGTGAAATATCCTTTTCTGTCGGAAACAACGCCCTGAGCGGAATCACTGGTAAAAATCTGGACTTCGGGAATACCAAAGCCTGTTTCAATATCAAAGACATAGCCTTTGAGTGTTTTTTCCGTTGCCGGTAATATAACCGAAGCAATGAGAATGACCAGTGACAATTTTAAAAATGATCTATGTAACATACCAACCCTTATTTTTTTCACTATATTGATAATAATTAAATCATTGACCAAAAACAATTGATAGGAATGAATTAAAAGTTTAGGGGGTTAAGATAACACATTTTAGAATTAAATATCAATTTTCAAATTGGATTAAGCGCCATAGGGGGTTATATTTTTGCCATGGTAGTGAAACCGGAAATATTGTATTTTGACAATCATTTGGTTGTGGTTGCAAAACCGGCGGGAATGTTGGTTCAGGGAGATGCCACCGGGGATGAGACCTTATTGGAATTTGCACGTCAATTTGTAAAAGAGAAATTTAATAAGTCCGGCAAAGTCTATATGGGTCTGGTTCATCGCCTGGACCGGCCGACTTCCGGCGTGATCTGTTTTGCCAAGACTTCCAAAGCGGCAGCCCGGCTCTCCAAACAATTTCAACAAAAAACCACCACGAAAAAATATTTGGCGCTGGTGGAAGGCAAGGTGCCAGCATCCGGTCATTTGGTCGACACTCTGGCACGTAAAGACCGTAATAGTTTTGTTGCGAAAAATGGGAAAAAAGCAGAATTAACCTTTCAGCGAATTGCCTGCTATGATAATGTCTCTCTGGTGGACATCAGGCTGAAAACCGGACGGCATCATCAGATCCGGGTGCAGTTCGCTCATCGCGGGCACGGAATTCTGGGGGATTTCCGCTATGGGTCGAAGATCAAATTTCCCAATCAAACCATCGGACTCCATGCTTATTCGCTAACATTAAATCATCCGACACAAAAAGAAGCCATGACCTTTACCACACCACCCCCTGAAAACTGGCCGGACTATTTTTATCAACAAGCAATTGAATTTACCAATGAAAAATAATCTGATACAGATCGCCGGTGTCAAAACCATTACCGAAGCAAAATTATTATTGGCTGCTGATGTGGATATGATCGGATATCCTTTACGGCTGCCGGTGAATAAAGCGGATACAACTGAACAGGAAGCCCGGCAAATTATACAAAAGAGCCAAAGCCACTCCAGGTCGGTATTGATTACTTACATGTCAAAGGCTGATGAAATTGTGACGTTCTGCAATTATCTTGGCCTTAAGACCGTCCAACTTCATGGAAATATCAGATACCGGGAACTGGAAAAACTCAGGAAAAATGCGCCGGACCTGCAGATCATCAAAAGTCTTGTGATTGGCCTGATGGATGAAGATGAAATTGAACAGACTATTCATTATACTTATCCTTACGTGGATTATTATATAACCGATACCTATAATCCTGTAACCGGGGCATCGGGGGCAACCGGCAAAACTCACGACTGGTCCATTAGCCGTGAAATTGTTGACCTGTCGCTAAAGCCGGTGATTTTAGCGGGTGGTCTGACTCCGGATAATGTCTATGATGCCATTCACGCTGTCCGCCCTGCCGGTGTTGACGCGCATACCGGTGTGGAAGATGCAGAGGGAAATAAAGACCCGCGGCTGGTCAGGGAGTTTGTCAGCAATACCAGAAAGGTGTTTGCTGAACTTTCTGATATTAGCAGTCCGGTTAAACCTGAAAATTCCGATACCCTTG
>CAYYMT010000022.1:0-38765 GCA_964472715.1 uncultured bacterium
ATTGATCCCAGTTATATTATTCGCAGTATGCCGGCTAATCCACATGATTCAGTACTCTGTTTACTTTTGGGGCATAACGCTGTTCATGCCGGTATGGCGGGCTATACTAACATGTTAGTGGGCAGTTGGAACCGTCAGTACATCAATGTACCGATTCCGGCAGCTGTTTCAAAACGGAAAAAAATTGATCCGGAAGGCGCTTTATGGAATAGCGTCCTGGCAACCACCGGTCAGCCACGATTATAAAAAAAACGACGAAGCTAATTTAGGGGGTAGAAGTAATTTATTTCAAATTACTTTAGTTAAGCTTCGTCGCTCTGTTTATTTGTTAACCCGGTGATCAAAAGATTATCGCCGGCACCGGCAACCTTTAAAATTTTATTTTATTCCTCCGGCTCATAAACCCTGACATAATCAATTTCCATATTGGCGGGAAAAATAGTGTTGTCAATGCCTTTGACGCCGCCCCAGCCGCCACCGACAGCAATATTTAGCAACAGATGAAAATTTTTGTTGAAAGGCCATTTGCGCCAGTCATCACTTTCTCTGACAACTTTAAAATATTGTGTTTCATCCAGGAAAAATTTCAAGCTGTCAGGATACCATTCCACTGAATAGACATGAAAAGTGCTCATGGCATCGGGAACCATAATTGAGCCGCTTTTCTGGGTGCCGGTTTTATGGTTATAAGCCTGGGTATGGATAGAAGCGTGAACCTTGCCGGGATCATAGCCCACATGCTCCATAATATCAATTTCTCCATTATCAGGCCAACTGCCATTGCCGTAATCCCAGTTATCGGGCAGCATCCAGATAGCCGGCCAGGTGCCGACCCCCCGGGGTAATTTGGCTTTAACGTCGATCCGTTTATATTTCCAGCCAATTTTTGAATTGATTCGGGCGGAGGTGTATTCTTTGCCTTCGTAATTTTCCAGTTTAGCGGATATGATCAACTTGCCGTCCTCCAGGTAGGCGTTTTCCGGGCGGTCCGTGTAATATTGTTCTTCGTCGTTGCCCCAGCCGTGGCCGCCGGTTTCAAACAGCCAGAATTGCGGGTCCAGTTCATTTCCGTCAAATTCGTCATGCCACACCAGTTGCCAGCCCGGTATGTCCCAGGCTTTGGTATCAGTATCCGTTTTTTTTTCATTTGAGCCGGTGGGATTGCAGGCAATTGCAATGATCATAATTCCAGGGATAAATATTTGATTAAACTTCATAATTGTTCCTACTCTATCAGATTAAAGGTTTGGGATATGATATATTCAGAGTTTCCGCCAATCATGACTTCAAATTCACCGGGTTCCAGTATTTTTTCATAATTATTGTCATAATAAAACAGATCATCCTCTGTTAACCTGAAAGTAATTGTTTTGGTTTCGCCGGCTTTTACAGGCACCTTCTGAAAGCCTTTGAGTTCTTTCACAGGGCGGGCAATGCTGCAAACCAGGTCGCGAATATAGAGTTGAACGACTTCTTCGCCATCCATTTTTCCGGTATTTTCCAGATCGATTTGAATGGTCAAAGTCCCGGTTTTATCCATTTCCGTTTTGTCCAGCCGCATATTGGAATATTTAAAATCACTGTAGCTGAGGCCAAATCCAAAGGGGTAAAGTGGTGTGTTGGGGCCGTCAATATATTTTGAATTAAATGCCCAGTCCTCATTCACATTAGGCCGTCCGGTATTGAGTTGGTTGTAATAGATCGGTATTTGTCCGACTGATCGGGGGAAAGTCATGGATAGTTTCCCGGAGGGATTGTAATCTCCGAACAGTACATCACTGATGGCGTGACCAGCCATATGGCCGGCATGCCAGGTCTCCAAAATAGCATCGGCATTTTCCGCTGTCCAGGGAATAGTTAGCGGCCGGCCATTCATTAGCACAACTACGAGGGGCTTGCCGGTTTTTTTCAGTTCCATTAATAATTCTTTTTGGACACCGGGCAGATCGATATTCATGCGGGAAGCGGCTTCACCGGACATATAGCGGGTTTCTCCGACTACAGCAATGATTACCTCTGCCTTTTTTGCTGTTTCAACTGCCTCTGCAAATTCCTCTTTAAAATCCCTGGGATCATATTTCTGCATGAACTGACGTTGATTAGGGTCACCGATATCGCAGCCTTTGGCATAATGAATGTCAGTTTGTTTTCCCAGTCTTGCCTGCAATCCTTCAAAAACCGAAATTGCTTCCACCGTTGATCCCTGGCAATCCCAGTTGCCGATGGGAGTAATTTTATCTTTTGCCAGCGGGCCGATCAGTGCGATAGATTTTATATCCCCGGATAGAGGCAGTACATCATTTTCATTTTTTAATAATACAAAGGATTTTCTGGCGACTTCCCGTGAGATTTTCTGATGTTCTTTTGAGAATAAAGTTTCTTCCTGTCGCTTTTCATCCAGATATTTGTAAGGGTCTTCAAAAAGGCCTAATTTATATTTGACGGTTAATATTCGTCGTACACAGTCATCAACCTGCTGTTCTCTGATTGTTCCTTCTTCCACCAATTCTTTGAGGTGACGGGTATAAGCCAGGCTTTCCATATCCATGTCAGTATTGCCGCTGATTGCGATTTCCGCGGCATGTTTCAGGTCTTTTGCGGTGCCGTGGGCGGTTAGTTCGCCGATTGAACCCCAATCGGAGAGCATGAAGCCCTTCCAGCCCCATTGTTTCTGCAGAATGTCATTGACCAGAAACTGATTTCCGGTAGCCGGAATGCCGTTGAGCGTATTAAAAGCATTCATAAAAGTAACTGCACCGGCATCCACAGCGGCTTTAAAAGGTGGCAGGTAAATATTATACAGGGAGTTCATGGAAATATCGACGGCATGGTATTCCCGTCCGGCATTGGGCGCGCCGTAAGCGGCAAAGTGTTTTGCACAGGCGGCAATGGTATTTGTGGCACTGAGATCGTCACCCTGGTAGCCTTTTATTTTGGCAATGGTGATTTCGCTGGCAAGATAGGGATCCTCAACGCCAGTTTCCATCACACGTCCCCAGCGCGGGTCACGGGATACATCGATCATGGGATTAAAAGTCCAGTTCAAACCGGCGGCTGCGGCTTCGGTGGCGGCGATGCGTTCGGCTTTTTCGATAGCCGCCATATCCCAGGAAGCGGAGAGTCCGATGGGAATCGGAAACATAGTTTTATAACCATGAATGACATCAACACCAAAAATAAGGGGAATGCCCAGCCGGCTTTTTTCCACGGCCAGTTTTTGGGCGGCGCGTACATTGTCCACATAATTGACATTCAGCATTGAGCCGACTAATCCTTTTTCTATGTCTTCATAGCGGCTTTCATTGCGATCATCATCGGGTTTCGGGCCGGTAAGGTCCCAGCTGCTGCTATACTGATTCATCTGTCCGATTTTTTCTTCCAGCGTCATCTTTTTGATCAGGCTGTTCACCTCTTTTTCAATGTCTGCTTCAGTCATGGCGGCTGATAGCATTCCAAAGCTAATTAATCCAAGCAATAAAAGTTTCTTCACAATTTCTCCATTAATTTTTTACAATTTAGTTTTTAACACGTACAATTGCGTAACAGTTGTTAAATATATCGTAATTATACAAATAATACAACGATGTAAACTAAAATTGAATTCACTTTTGGGGAATTGATAACAAAGGATACGCCAAGCCGGTGCTGTCCTATATAATACCAAAAAGCGGGATTGAAATTTTATCATTTTGATAAAACAGTTTTATCATTTTCATAATCTAATTGATTGTCGATTTATGAACAGATCTGTATTAATTTATAATTTTAGCAGGTAAAGAAAAAAAATTCATGTCAAGTTTCCTTATAAATAAGTGATTCCATCATTATTTTAGTCTGTTTTTAGGAGGCTTGGCACAAATAATGCGAAAAGCGCTCTCACAAAGCTACGGTTTTAGGGGTAGCGGTTTAAATTTTTATCAAAAGGAGAAAGTGTTGAGTAACATTACCAAACTATCTGTTAAAGAAAAAATCGGGTATGGCCTCGGCGATACAGCGTCCAATTTATATTTTCAGATGTATATCAATTTTTTGTTGTTCTTTTATACTGATGTTTTTGGTATACCTGCCGCAGCTGCCGGAACACTGTTCATGGTTTCCAGATTCTGGGATGCGGTAAATGATCCGATGATGGGGGTTATCGCTGACAGGACCGATACGAAATGGGGCAAATTCCGGCCCTATTTATTATGGATAATGTTTCCTCTGGCTGTGATTGGGGTTCTCATGTTCACCACACCGGATCTAAGTACCAGTGGCAAAATTGTGTATGCTTACATTACTTATATCCTAATGATGATGGCTTATACGGCGATCAATATTCCCTATTCAGCGCTAATGGGTGTTTTGTCTCCTCACTCAACGGAAAGAACAAGCGCTTCCACTTATCGTTTTGTTTTAGCTTTTGTAGGCGCTTTTATTATTCAGGGATTGACCCTGCCGCTGGTGAATCTCACCGGACAGGAATCAGAAGGATGTACAATTAACAACCAGGTGATTACTTTGACGGAAACCGGCACGAAGGCATCAAAAATTATTATAGAAGCGGATGATGGACAGGAAACCACAACCACTAATTTTTTGGTTAAAGTGGAAGAACCCGATCCTCTGGCCCCTAAGCTTAAAGAATCAGTAGATAGACTTAATTTAACCCGGGGATTCGCGACTCACACTATGGCATTATCAGAAATGTTTACACTCTCAAACCAGGGAGAACTGGAATTCAGGGTTAAAAGCAGTGATGAAGAGGTTGCAACAGTCTCTCTGGAAAAGGATAAACGCCTGAAAATTCAGGAACAGGGCGTCGGCCAGGCAAAAGTCACTGTAACAGCCATTTACAATAAATATCAAAAAACCGATTATACTTTTTGGGCCAATATCCTGGAGGAAGGCAATCAACCGCCGGAATTAGTGGCGCGGTTGGATGAGTTGACCTATGATCTTGAAGAAGAGACCAAAATAATTGACCTGAATACCTATTTTGAAGATGATGAACCCTTAACCTTTCATACCGATGCCGATAATAAAAAAGTAGTCATTACAGAAACAAGCAACGGACGGACGAAACTGGAACTTAAAAATCCGGGGATATCTAAGGTAACGGTCACAGCCAATGATCATCGCGGCGGCATTACTGAAACTGATTTTTATGTCCATGTAAAATCCGCTGAAAATGATCCGCCGGCAGTCTATATTAAACCGGAAAATATGGAATTGACAGAAGGGTATGGCAAAACCAAAATCGATGTTTCACAGGCCTTTAAAGACCTTGACGGTGATAATTTGTCCCTGAGTGTCACAAAGGTAAATATGGCCAAAGGTTTTCCGATTACCATGGCGATTTTCGGAGTATTGGCGATGATCCTGTTTTATATCACCTTTGCGACAACCAAAGAACGTGTTCACCCCTCCACTGAACAGAAAACATCACTGAAAAATGACCTGAAAGATCTGCTTGGCAATAAACCCTGGATGATTCTCTTGCTGATGGGTATTTTTACCCTGGGATATGTGATCATACGAATGGGTACGATCATGTATTATTTTAAGTATTATATTGGTAATGAACTCCTCGCCGCCGCCTTTATGGTAACCGGAACAGTGGCGGTGATCGCGGGAACTGCCAGCACTCAGTATCTGTCAAAATTATTAGGCAAGAAAAAATTATACCTGATGGTAATGGGATTGTCCAGTATATTAACCATTCTGTTTTATTATGTCCCCAAAGATCAGATATTCATGATCTTCGCGGTGCATATTCTAATTTCCCTGGTGATGGCGCCCCAGGCACCGCTCTTGTGGGCGATGTATGCGGATACGGCTGATTATTCGGAATGGAAAAACGGCCGCCGGGCAACGGGGTTGATCTTTTCCGCGGCAACCTTTTCGCAGAAGTTCGGTATGGCTATCGGCGGCGGAATAGCCGGCTGGTTATTGTCCATGTTCAATTTTGAACCCAATGTGGTGCAGTCTCCGGAAACCATTACCGGAATCAAATTAATGATGAGTTATATTCCGGCAGGAGCAACAATCATTGCAACAGTGGCGGCATTGTTTTATCCTCTGGATGATACAACAATGGCCAACATAGAAAAAGAACTGGAACAGCGAAATAAAGATAATTAATAAAAATAAATTTCGGAGTGCAGAAATTGAAAAACTTATATTTATTACTTTTCATAATGCTGATCTATACAAGTTTTGGTATGGCCAACACTTCTGACAAGATAGATCGGAAAATCGACCGGTTACTGGGAAAAATGAGTTTACGGGAAAAGATCGGTCAGATGAACCAGCGGCATGGTGCTGATGGCCATGAAGAGCCTGTCCGTAATGGCCAAATCGGATCGATTTTAAATGAAGTGGATACCGATAAGATTAACCGTTTACAAAAAATAGCAATGGAAGAATCGCCTCATGGTATTCCGCTGTTGATCGCCCGTGATGTGATTCATGGTTTTCGTACCATATTTCCCATTCCCCTTGGATTGGCGGCCACCTGGAATCCGGAATTGATCCGGCAGGGAACCCGGGTTGCTGCCGAAGAAGCCGCTTCGGTTGGGATCAACTGGACTTTTGCCCCCATGATGGATATTTCAAGGGACCCGCGCTGGGGACGGATTGCCGAATGTTTTGGTGAGGATACCTATCTGACCAATCAATTTTCAGTGGCCATGATCAAAGGCTTTCAAACCGATGATCTGACACGACCCGATGCCCTGGCAGCCTGCGCCAAACATTTTGTCGGATACGGTGCCGGTGAGGGCGGACGGGATTACAATACCGTCTACATACCCGAGCAATTGCTGCGGGAAGTCTATCTTAAACCCTTCAGGGCCAGTGTGGAAGCCGGAGTTGCGACACTTATGCCCGCTTTTAATGATCTCAATGGCATTCCGGCGACAGGGAACTCCTTTTTACTCAGAAAAATTTTGCGTAATGAATGGGGCTTTGACGGCCTGGTGGTCAGTGACTGGGGTGCTATCGAACAGATGATCCCCCATGGCTATTGCGCTGACATGAAAGATGCCGGTGAAACAGCCCTGCAAGCGGGAATCGACATGGAAATGGCTACCACTGCCTACGAGGATTATCTGGCAGAATTAGTGGGATCCGGCGTGATTGACGAAAGTCTGATTGACGAAGCTGTACGCAATATATTGAGAGTAAAATTCCGTCTCGGATTATTTGAAAATCCCTATACCGATCCAAAGAAATTTCCGGCCCTTGTCAATGACAATAATCTGAAAATGGCAAAAGAAACCGCTCTACAGAGTATTGTTTTGTTGAAAAATGACCGGGAAATTCTGCCATTCTCCAAAGATTTGAAGGATTTGGCGGTAATCGGCCCACTGGCTGATGATCCCTTTGAACAATTGGGGACCTGGACTTTTGATAAAAATATTGAGGATACCCAAACTCCGCTGATGGCCTTGAATAAAATCTATGATACGAAGAATATCCATTATGTCAAAGCCCTGGAGACTTCCCGCACGAAAAACCAGGATAAATTTGATGATGCTGTAAAAGCGGCTGAAAAATCCGATGTGATTCTCTTTTTTGGTGGCGAAGAAGCGATCATCACCGGTGAAGCTCACTGCCGCGCCAATATCGACTTGCCCGGCGCTCAGGAAGAATTGATTCATGAACTGGCCAAAACCGGCAAACCGATTGTCCTGGTGGTAATGGCAGGCCGGCCGTTAACCATGGGGAATATACTGGATCAAGTAGACGCGGTGTTATTTGCATTTCATCCCGGCACTATGGGCGGCCCGGCAATTGCCGATCTGCTCACGGGTAAAGCATCTCCGTCAGGAAAATTACCGGTGACCTTTCCTAAAGTCGTTGGACAGGTTCCTATGTATTACAATCATAAAAATACCGGTCGTCCGCCGTCGGAAGAGAGTTTTGTGCATATTGATGATATTCCGGTCCGGGCCTGGCAGACTTCCCTGGGCAATGAATCCCATTATATCGACGCCGGCTTCAAACCGCAATTCCCCTTTGGTTTTGGGCTTTCTTACACGGAATTTGACTACACTGATCTGAAATTATCAAAATCTAAAATCAGGATGGGTGAATCAATTGAAATTTCGGCCCGAATTACCAATAAGGGCACCCGGACCGCCGAAGAAGTCGCGCAACTTTATACCCGTGATATGGTTGCCAGCATTACACCGCCGGTGCGTGAATTAAAAGGATTTCAGCGGATCCTGCTCAAACCGGGTGAATCAAAACGGGTTACCTTTATGCTGACTACGGATGAACTTGCGTTTTTTAATCAGCAGATGGAAGAAATCACAGAACCGGGTATATTTCAAGTCTGGATTGCTGCAAATTCAGCCACCGGACTTAGCGGAAAATTTGAAGTGGCTGAATAAACCGCTATCCATAAAATAATAAAGGAGAGATTTCATTTGATGAAAAAAATAAATCTGTTTGCACTTATTTTTACTGTTTTGATTATTTCCAGCTGCGGCCAGGATCATCCTGATGTGGAAATCGTCAAAACCGGGTCCGGGTATCAACTGCACCGTTTTGGTGAACCCTATTATATCAAGGGCGCCGGGATTGAAGGCCACTATGATATTCTGAAACAGGCGGGTGGCAATTCTATTCGCACCTGGGGTGTTGATGACTGGCCGGAAATTTTTCGCATGGCTGAGAAGTATGACCTGACGGTTTGTGCCGGCATTTGGCTGGAGCAGGAGCGTCAGGGGTTTGACTACAGCGATGAAGCAGCGGTGGCGGAACAGTTTGAGCGCATTAAACAGGATATCCTGGCATACAAAGATCATCCGCAATTATTGATGTGGAATGTGGGCAATGAACTGGATCTGAATTATACGAACCCGGCGGTCTGGAACGCGGTGGAACAGGTGGCGGCTTTTATTAAATCCATAGACAAAGACCATCCTGTTACAACCACAACTGCTTTTATCGAGGAAGAAGAGGTTGAACTGATCCAGGAACATTGTCCCAGTCTCGATCTTCTGTGTATCAATGCCTATGCGGGCTTGCCGGTAGTGTCCCGATTTTTACAGGACTTTGGCTGGGACGGTCCTTATATCATGGGGGAATGGGGAACTTTTGGACACTGGGAAGTTCCTAAAACTGAATGGGGTGAACCAATTGAGTTTACCAGCAAGGAAAAAGCGGAACTTTATCAGCGGGAATACAAGGAGCATATTCTCACAGAATCCAATTGCCTGGGGGCTTATGTTTTTTTCTGGGGAGCCAAGCAGGAACGCACACCTACCTGGTATGGTATGTTCATGGCCGATGGCGCACGAACACAGGCCGTCGATGTTATGCATTATCTTTGGAAAGGGGAATGGCCGGAAGACCGGGCACCAATTCTGGATTCTCTGCGAATTGACGGATTGAACGCGCATATGAGCATTACATTGACAAAAAATTCAATGCACACAGCCAAAGTCTGGGCCAGAGACCCGGAAAACAAAGATTTACGGGTTCGGTGGGAGATCCTTCATGAGACCCAGGATAAACGAACCGGCGGTGATGAAGAGCAAAAACCACCCCGGGCCACTATTGGAATAATGACTGAATCGGGAAATGAACTCAGCTTTTCCGCACCACAGGAACCGGGGCCATTTCGTCTCTTTGTCTACGTTTATGACCCGGCCGGTAATGGCGCCCATGCAAATATTCCATTCTATGTAAAAAATCAGGATTAATATGGCACAGAAATCAAAAATATATTTAGGAAAAAACGAACTCAAAATAACCAGTAAAACTGTCAGCGGTGAATTTGTTACCATCGATGATGAAAAATATTATAAAATTTCCAATTATGACAAAATGGAGCCTTTTTTCATGAGTCTGGTAAGTCCCACTGATCACTGGATGTTTATCTGGTCCAATGGCCCTCTGAGCGCCGGTCGCAGAAATCCCGATAATGCGCTCTTTCCATATTATACAGATGATAAAATTTGTGATTATGCCGATATTACCGGCAGCAAAACAATTATTTTCATCCGGATGAATGAACGGAAGTATCTGTGGGAGCCTTTTGCCGGTAAATATACCGGCGTTTATGATATTGTCCGTAATTGTTACAAGAATATTTATGGGAACAGATTGATCTTTGAAGAGATCAATAAAAACCTGAAAGTAACATTTCAGTACAGTTGGACAACCAGTGAAAAATTTGGTTTTGTGAAACATTCAAAACTAATCAACAATAATAAAAATTCTGTGAAAGTGGAATTACTGGACGGTATCCAAAATATTTTACCTTATGGCATTCAGCAGCGCTTTCAAAATGAATATTCTACCCTGGCGGATGGCTACAAGAAGAATGAATTGATTCCCGATATCAATCTGGGTATCTATTCCCTCAGTTCAATCCCGGTTGACAAGGCCGAACCCAGCGAGTCCCTGCAAGCCACCACTGTCTGGTCCGCCGGTCTCGAAGCGGATAAAATATTGATCTCCTCCCGGCAATTAGAATCCTTTCGTGAGGGTGAAGAAATCAATCAAAAAACCGATGTGCGGGCCGCCCGCGGCGCTTATTTTATTAACAGCCGGTTTTTGTTGTCTAAAAAAGAGGAAAAAAATTGGATAATAGTCGCAGAAATTAACCAGGATGCCGCTGATGTCGCGCAGATCAGCCAACAGTTGAAATCCTCCAGCAAACTGGTCGATGATCTGGAACAGGATATCAAACAGGCTACTGAAAAGTTGGTCCGACTGGTGGCTTCCGCCGATGGATTACAAAAAACCCATGATCAACTCAGTACAGCCCGGCATTTTTCCAATACCCTGTTTAATATTATGCGCGGCGGTATTTTTTATGATAATTATACTATTAAAAAAGCGGATTTTGCAGATTTTATTCGCAAGGCCAATGCTGGGATATTTGAAAAAAATGCTGAATTTATAAACGCCTTGCCGGAAACACTCACCTACGGGGACCTTGTGGATAAGGCGGAAGTGTCGGATCATCCGGGTCTGTTGAAACTCTGCTATGAATATTTACCCCTGACCTTTAGCCGGCGTCACGGTGATCCCAGCCGGCCCTGGAACAAATTTTCTATAGAAGTAAAAGATGAAAATGGCGATGATAGTTTGAATTACCAGGGGAATTGGCGGGATATATTTCAGAATTGGGAAGCCCTGGCATTATCCTATCCCGAATTTATCGAAAGCATGATCACCAAATTTGTCAATGCCTCAACTGTGGATGGCTATAATCCCTACCGTGTCACAAAAGAGGGCTTTGACTGGGAAGTGGCTGATCCGGACGATCCCTGGTCATACATCGGTTATTGGGGCGACCACCAGATTGTTTACCTTCTGAAACTACTGGAACTCTCCCATCAATATCATCCGGGAAAATTACAGAAACTCCTGCTTAAACCGATTTTCACCTATGCCAATGTTCCCTACAGAATCAGGAACTATGCAGAAATTCTCAGGGACCCGCATAACACCGTGGATTTCGTCTCTGAATTAAATGCGGCAATCGGTCAGCGGGTTGAAAAAGTGGGCAATGACGGCAAACTTGTCATGGATGCGAATGAGCATATCTACCAGGTGAATCTGTCAGAAAAAATACTGGTGCCCATTTTGGCAAAATTATCCAATTTTATTCCTGAAGCCGGTATCTGGATGAATACTCAGCGGCCGGAATGGAATGACGCCAATAATGCCCTGGTGGGATATGGCGTTTCCATGGTAACACTCTATTACCTGCGGAAACATCTGGAATTTTGTCTGGATTTATTTAATTCACTGGATACTGAATCCATTCCAATATCCGGGGAAGTCTCCGTTTGGCTGCTGGAGATACTGCAGACCTTATCGGAATCACAACAACTGCTGAAGAACAGAATTTCCGATACAGACCGTAAAAAGATACTGGATAAACTTGAAATGGCGGCGGAAAAATATCGTCAGCAGGTCTATTCAGCAGGTTTTTCCAAAACTGTTCAAAACATCGAAACATCACAAATTACCGGTTTATTTATAACAGCGCTGAAATTTTTGGACCACACTATTGACGCCAACAAACGCGATGACGGCTTATACCATGCCTATAATCTAATGTCTGTCAAAGATGACAAGATTGCCATCGAATATCTCTATAAGATGCTGGAAGGACAGGTGGCTGTATTGAGTTCCGGCTATCTCTCTGTGGAAGAATCTGTCAGCGTTCTGAAAGCCCTTCGAAATAGCGATCTTTATCGTGAAGACCAAAATACCTATTTGCTATATCCTGACCGGGACCTGGCCCGCTTTACCGAAAAAAATAATATTCCGGCAAAACAGGCGAAAGAATCTTCGGTGATCCAAAAAATGCAAAAAAATAATGACCGGCGAATTGTTCTTGAGGATGTTCACGGCCACCTGCACTTTAATGGTGATTTTCGTAATGGCCGGGAATTGGAAAAAGCGCTGGATAATTTGACCGAAGAGTATGAAATTACCACGGCTGACAGATCACAAATCCTCAATATTTTTGAATCAATGTTCAACCATAAAGCCTTTACCGGACGCTCCGGCACTTTCTTTAAATATGAAGGGCTGGGCTCCACCTACTGGCATATGGTCTCGAAATTACTGCTGGTAACCGGAGATACTTATTATTGGGCAATTCGTGACCATTCCGATGAACAATTGGTTGAGAACCTGAAAACGATCTATTATGACATCCGGGCCGGTATCGGTATGGAAAAATCTCCGGAACTTTACGGCGCTTTTCCCACTGATGCCTATTCCCACACACCCTCCTATATCGGTGTTCAGCAACCGGGTCTGACCGGACAGGTAAAAGAGGATTTTATCTCCCGTTTTAACGAATTGGGTGTACGGGTCAGTAGGGGTGAAATTCGTTTTGATCCTAAATTATTGCGGGAGATGGAATTTTTAAGTGAGCCAGAAGAATTTATTTATTATGATGTTCGCAGTATGAAAAAAGCCATAAATCTCAAACCCGGTACACTGGGATTTACTATTGCCCAAACCCCTGTTATTTATCATCAGGAGAGCAAAGATGAACTCATCGTGGTCTGGGAAAATGGTGAAACAGAAACATTTACAGAAGCGGTTCTGGTGAATAGGATTGCAAAAAAGATATTCGGGCGGACGGGTGAAATCCTTAAAATTCACCTTTATGTTGCTAATAAATAAATTTGGGGGATAAGATGAAATCAATCAGTAGAATTGGTCTGATATTTTTATTATTGATGTTGATTATTAATTGCGGACAAAAAGAAAAAAATTTGTCGGTACCGGATCAATTGATACAGAAAAATCATTTGGAGAGCCATTGGGTCAATGATATACAAACCGATCCGGCGCATAATTATGTGCTGGAAAATGGCGAGTTGTTGCTGGGTAATGAAACTATTCCGGCGCTTTCCTACTCCGGTTACAGGAAAGAAACCCGTGGCAAAGGATTTCCGGACCAGGATGATTATTGCCCCACCGTAGCCGAACTAAAAGAAGATATGAAAATCTTAGCAGCCATGAATATTAAATTAATCCGTACCTATGACACTCAGGAATACGCCCATGCGCCACGATTACTTAAGGCGATACATCAACTCAAAAAGGCTGATCCTGATTTTGAAATGTATGTCATGCTGGGAGCATGGATCCAGTGTGAAGGCGCTTATACGGAAGCCGTTGATCATACTGTTGAGGATGAAGATTTTAATCAACTGGAAATGGATAAAGCCATTGAACTGGCAGCCACTTATCCCGACATTGTCAAGATCATTGCGGTGGGCAATGAAGCCATGGTCACCTGGCAGGCCCACTGGGTCAGCGCTGATGTTATCCTCAAATGGGTGCGCTATGCCAAAATTGCCAAAGAAAAGGCTGTTAATGGCTATTTGTTGCCACGGAATGTGCTGCTGACATCATCGGATAATTTCGCGCCCTGGGGAGCTGAGGAAAGCTATCGCAATGATGATCTGGTGCAACTGATCAAAGAGGTGGATTTTATTTCCATGCATACTTATCCCTTCCATGACACCCACTACAATCCCGAATTTTGGCAAACTGATTCTTCAGACCGGAACCTGAGTCCGGAGGAAAAGGTACGGAAGAGCATGAATGCCGCTTTTGAATATGCTGTTGATCAATACGAATTGGTGCAAAACTATCTCAAAGAAATCGATATCATAAAACCCATTCATATCGGTGAAACCGGCTGGGCTACCAAAGATAATGATCTTTATACCACGCCCGGTTCCGGCGCCACTGATGAAATCAAAATGAAAATTTATTATGATGCCATCCGTCAATGGAGCGCAGCCAATAACATTTCCTGTTTCTATTTCGAAGCTTTTGATGAACCCTGGAAGGGTGGGGAACTGGGCAGTGAATCTCATTTCGGACTCTTTACTGTGGACGGTAAAGCCAAATATGCCTTGTGGAACCTGGTTGATCAGGGAACCTTTGACGGGTTGACCCGTGGGGGAAACCCTATTACCAAAACCTATAATGGTGATTATGACCGGTTACGGCAGGAGATGCTTTTGCCGCCGCAAAAATAGATTAATAAAGGGTTAAGGAATATTTTTTTAAATACTTCGAAATGTGGGATTCAATTATATTTCTGATTTTGATTTAAGCAAAAGGTTTATCATATTATCACATGAATAAAAGAGTTACTTTATATACGATTTTTTTGATAATAGTTTTATGTTTGCTGGCAATCTCAGCCCTTTTCCTGAAAATTAATATCACAATTAAAACCACCGGAAAAATCCTTGCGGCAGAACAATTACGGATTATACGCAAACTCCCGGACAGTATTGAACTTCAAATTATGCAGCGGGGTAATCCCGGTTCAAATCAAACCATCAGCTATTTTTTCGAACGGGGAGGCTTTATGCAATTCAGCCTCGACAGTTCTCTCATGACCGGGAACAGGCTTTCCAAACAGGAACTGATCGGCCGGATTTCTTCGGACCGTCTGGATTATGAAATCACCCGCTTAACCAATCAGATAAGGGAAGAAAAAGCAACCTTAAAATCCCTGACTGCCGGAGAAAAGGCATCGGTCATTGAAGAAGCGAAAAAAATGGTTAATTTGAAACAAATAAAATTTTCCGAACAGCAGGTGATTGTGGAAAGAATGCGCAAGTTACGGGAATCCAACCTTGTTTCCCGGCAGGAATTTGAACTGGCAATCAATTTACTGGACATATATGAGGCTGAACTCGGGATAGCCACAGCCAATCTGCAAACAGTTCAGTCGGGTGCAAAGCCAGAAAATATTAAAATTGTAAAGCACCGGATAGAGGGATTGCAACAGGAACTGGCTTTGCTGGAGGGGAAAAAGCATAAACAATCGATAACAGCCCCTTTTAGCGGAAGGGTGGTACAAAATGTATCTTCCGATACACTGCTGACCCTTTACAGTGATGAAAAAATTGTTTTAATTCCGGTAGAACTATCGGAAGTTTCCAAAATACAGCCCGGACAGGTTGTCGAAATAAATTCACCTGAATTGTCTATAACAAGCAAAGGCCGTATTTTTTCTCTTCAGCCCTCTGCCCAGAGCGTATCCGGCAAACAGATCATTTTTGCCTGTTGCAGGATTACGGATACGGAAATACCCGTCAATGCTTTTGTCAAATGTAATATACTGACCGGACGTAAACAGATTATAAAACTGATGTTAACAAAAATTAAACAAATAGAGATTAACTGATGCAGGTTCGCAAAGAGTATAAATATCTGGTGGAAATCGATAAGATCGATGCGCTGAGAAGAGCGATCGCCCCGTTTGTAGAATTAGACAAGTACGCCGCTATGAATGATAAGCAGGAATATAAAGTCCGCAGTATATATTTTGATACCGGCAAGATGAATTATTATCATGAAAAGGATGCCGGCGTGGAGGTTCGCAAAAAATTCAGGATTCGCGGATATGAACAGGTGGACCGGGACGCAATCATTTTTCTGGAAGTGAAGAGAAAAAATAATGAGATCGTAAGTAAAAACCGCGCGCCGGTTCATTTCAAAAATTTACATGAGCTGTTGGCAACCCGCCAAACAGCAGAACTGGTTGCCGGGCTACCATCTTTTCCAAAAGCGGTTCATGACGCGGATGTTTTTCTCTATTATTTGTACCGGCAATACCTGGTGCCGGTGATCCTGATTGTTTATGATCGTGAACCTTTTGTTTCGAAGTTTAATTCCAATCTGAGGATCACCTTCGATAAAAATATTCGCAGTAAAGTCACCACTGACATCAATGGCCTATCTTCCGAGCATAAAAAAAAATTCGCCTTGTCACACTATTTTGTGCTGGAAATTAAATTTGATTTTGGCTACCCCTTTTGGCTGAAACAGATCATTAAGGAATTCGGCCTGGTGCGGCAGGCGGTCTCAAAATACTGCATTTGTGTAGACAAGCATATTGATGAGATCGGCATGTTATTTCGTCATCCGTCGATAGAATTTTTTCAAAATAGTTTTAATAACGAACAGGTAATAAACGAGGTACTGACAGAAAATGGCTAATGAATTCTCAAATTTGCTGGTCACACCACCGAATCCGGCCCAGTTGCTATTTAATCTGGCAGTTGCTTTTTTGGCCGGAATGGTCATTTCCCTGATATACCGGTTAGCCGGCAAAGGCCCCAATTACTCAATTAATTATCTTAATTCTTTGATCATACTTTCCATGATCACCTGTATTATCATTATGACTATCGGCAATAACCTGGCCCGGGCCTTTGGTCTGGTGGGAGCGATGTCAATTATCAGATTTCGTACGGCAGTCAAAGATATCGTCGATATTGTGTTTATCTTTTTTGCTCTGGCGGTGGGAATGGCGGCCGGTGTTGAACTCCATTTTCTGGCCCTCGGCAGTGCGCTTATCATTGGCCTTGTCTATCTGGTTCTGGCGAAATTTACCTTTGTCTATCCGGCCCGGAAAGAAATACTAGTGCAGTTTGCCTATTCCGGCAACGGGGAAGAGGAAAAACCTTACCTTGCAGTACTGGAAAAATTTTGTAAAAATTACGAACTGATCAATGTTAAATCCCTGGGCACCCGGGATGTTTTGGAAATTTCCTACTATGTCCACCTTAATAAAAAGAGTGATTCCACGACTTTTTTGCAGCAATTAAAAGCCGTTCCAGGAATCAATTACGCCAATCTTTTGTTTGATGAAGAAAAATTCTAATGCCATGAAAAATTTTATTCTAGCGCAGTTTTTTTTACTATTATGTGCCGCTGTGGCATTTCCGCAATCGGTTATTATCAATGAAATCCTGACTTCCAATTCCACCTCCATTACTGATGAAGACGGAGATAATAGTGACTGGATTGAACTTTACAACCGGTCTGACCATGAGGTTAATTTAAAGAATTTTCATCTGAGCGATGACAAAGATGATCTGTTCCAATGGCATTTCCCCGAACTGATACTGGAACCCGCCGAATTTTTGCTTGTTTTCGCTTCCGGCAAAGATCAGGCGCATTTTAACAATGCCATTATTAAACAAGGGGATATATGGAAATACAGACTGGGGGATGAGCAACCACCCTTTACCTGGAACACGGTGGGCTACAAAGATGATCATTGGTCTGATGGACAGACCGGTATCGGCTATGGCGATGACGATGATGAAACAAAGATTCCCAAGGGTACGCCTTCAGTATATGCCCGCTGTGTGTTTCATTTGGATAATACTGACGATATAGAAGATCTTTTTCTCATGCTGGATTATGATGACGGGTTTGTTGCGTATATGAACGGACGGGAATTCGCGCGGGCCAATCTGACCGGAACACCACCGCAATTTGATGAAATGGCATCGCCGGATCATGAAGCAAAAATTTACCGGGGTCTGACGCCGGAAAAATTTACTGTCGAAAATTTTAAAGATATATTGGTTCCGGGCAAAAACGTGCTGGCTGTGGAAGTTCATAATACCAGCGCCACATCAACGGATTTTTCTTTCATCCCCTATTTGATAGTTGTATCGGAAAATCAGCCGGAATCACTGGTTTCGCCGGCCGAGTTGAACTTGCCGCCCGCTGTTTTGCATACGAATTTTAAACTCAATACTGACGGGGAAATTTTAATTTTAAGTGATTCTACAGGACAAATTCAGGATCAGGTGGAATGGTTGAATATCCCAACAGACGTTTCCTATGGAAGAAAATCTGATGATATTGAAGATTGGGCATATTTTTACCAACCGACACCGGGGAAGTTCAATACCACCAAAGGGTATGACATGCTGATACCGGAGGTTACTTTCAATAACCCGGGAGGATTTTATGATATGTCGGTTATGGTTGAGATGGCAGCCGATACCGGCGACTTCAGGATTTATTACACCACTGACGGATCTTCTCCTTCTGTGAATTCTACACAATATAACGGGCCGATCGAATTGACCGCCACAACAGTTTTAAAAGCCTGTATCATCACTGCAGATTCTCAGCCGGGGAAAATTACAACAGATACCTATTTGATCGATACCCACCATGACTTGCCGGTAATATCGATTTCCTCGGATCCGAAAAATTTTTGGGATAATGACAGCGGGATTTATGTGTTGGGGGATTCCTATGAATCTGAATATCCATATTTTGGGGCGAATTTCTGGGAAGATTGGGAACGGGAAGTGCATATTGAATTTTTTGAAATTGACCGGGAACGGGCGTTTGCGATGGATGCCGGTGTTAAGATTTTTGGCGGATACAGTCGCGCATTGCCAATGAAATCCCTGGCGATTTTCGCCCGTGGTAAATATGGCGACGGTAAAATCAATCACCAACTTTATCCCGATCTGGATATTGACGAATTTGAAAATATGGTGCTGCGGAGTTCGGCAAATGATTTTGATTATACAATGCTGAGGGACGGCTTCATGCAAGGCCTGGTCGAAGGCACCCACATCGATGTTCAGGGCTATCGTCCGGCAGTGGTTTATTTAAACGGGGCCTATTGGGGAATTCATAACATTCGGGAAAAATTGAATGAGCATTATGTGGCATCACACCATAATGTGGACCCGGACAATATTGATCTGCTGGAATCTCATGGCAAGGCCAATCATGGCGATGCTGAAGAGTGGTGGGAGTTGTATGATTTTATAGAAAATAATGATATGCAGAATTCGAATAATTATGAATTTGTAAAAGCAAAAATTGATATAGAAAATTTTATAGAATACTATGTTGCTGAAATATATTTTGATAATACTGACTGGCCGGGCAACAATATTAAATACTGGAAAGAAAAATCAAATACCGGAAAATGGCGCTGGATGCTTTATGATACGGATTTTGGATTTGGACTGTATAGTAATTTTGGATATAATGAGCGGAAACGATACAAACACAATACACTGGCATTTGCCCTGGCAAGCAATGGACCGGGTTGGCCCAATCCGCCCTGGTCGACACTCCTGTTGCGTAAATTTATGGAAAATCACTTTTTCAAGCGGAAGTTTGTCAATTATTTTTGTGACTTTTTAAACACTCGTTTTGATCCGGAGAATGTTGTTTTTAGTCTGGACGAGGCCACCGCCGTAATTGCCATGGAAATGGAAGCCCATATAAATCGCTGGCCTGCTATTGGTTCCGTCAATAAATGGCAAAGTAATCTGGCAGTTATGAAGCAGTTTGGCATCTACCGGGCCGGCTACTGTTTTGCGCATCTTAATTCGACTTTGGATCTGGGGGGAACAGCCACGATCAATTTAAAAGTTGAGCCGGCCGATGGGGGGAGTATAAAATTGAATCACATTAATATAAGTGAGCCGGAGTGGCGGGGTAATTATTTTAAGACCATCCCGATTGATCTTGTGGCCGTGCCAAAGCCGGGATACCGCTTTGAAAAGTGGGAGGGTGATGTTATCAGCAATGAAAAAGAAATAACAGACCTGAGACTTACCGATAATCATACTCTTTCTTGTCGTTTTTCTCCTTATACTCCTGAAGAAGTTCCTGTCGTGATCAATGAAATTAATTATAAATCAGCGGCGGATTTTGATACCGGTGACTGGGTGGAACTTTATAATAATTCCGATGCAACTATTGATGTCA
The DNA here is from genome assembly GCA_964472715.1 of uncultured bacterium. Classification (GTDB taxonomy): domain Bacteria; phylum Fidelibacterota; class UBA2242; order UBA2242; family JAFGTP01; genus JAFGTP01. Next base: position 20,050 of record CAYYMT010000022.1, read on the forward strand.
GCAACTGGCAGTTCATGGATGCTCAGGAGGACAATTGGTTTGTTATACCCGATGGTACAATCATGGCCCCGGAATCTTATCTGATTTTAGCCGAAAACAGCGAGGATTTTAAAAATTTTTATCCGGCGATTGAAAATATTGCCGGGGATTTCGATTTTGGCCTGAATCGTCAAGAGGAAATTGTCAGGCTCTATGACCTGGCCGGAGAATTGGTGGATTCTGTAAAATATACCAGCAGTTCACCCTGGCCGGAAGCGCCCAATGGCAGCGGCGCCACCCTGATCCTGAAATCACCCGGGCTGGATAATCTATCAGCTGAAAACTGGACGGCTTCCGCCCCCTACGGCAGTCCGGGGCACAGTAATATATCCACAGAAATAACGGGTCAAAACGAAGTGGTTCAGAAGTTTGTGTTGCATCAAAATTTTCCAAATCCCTTTAATGGCGAAACAAAAATATGCTATCACTTAGCAAAAGCCGGACAGGTAAAACTTTCTGTGTTCAATTTGGCGGGACAAAAATGTGAAGAAATTATTAATAAGCAACAACAACCCGGGGTTTATAATATTTCCTATCTTCCGGACGATAACCTTTCCAGCGGCATCTATTTTTACAGACTAAGAGTCGATGACCGGTTGATTAATATTCGTAAAATGGTCTATTTGAAATGACATCAGGATTGATGCTTTCCGATTGGATTGGTTTCTCCCATCGATTGAGATTGGCCACATGCTCCGGGTGGGCGGGCAGGCCATCCCGATTACCAAGATTTCGCAATAGCAGGATCCGAAGCGGATATTGTGAAGGAGTGAAGCGAAAAAGCGACTTAACCTCAGCCTCAACCTAAACCTTTTTTCCCAACAGGATGATTCCGGAATTCCGTTCTATTTCCACTTCAGATCAAACTGTACCTCTTAGATTAATTAAAAATCCAAAATAACACCAATCGTCGGCAAGACTGTACCGGCGGTGCTTTCCACGCGTCTTAATTTGTATCTTTGATCGGCTGGTGGCGCTTCCGGGTTTTCAATGATCCGTTTGCCATTTTCATCAGTATCGACAACGACTATATCCTGCTCTTTGGACTGATAATTCAGGGCATTTTGCACATCCAGATATAATAAGAGGGCAAAGTTTTGGAAATTAAATTGTTTATCAACCCGTAAGTCCAATTGAACAAAAGGCTCCAGTCGTTCGGCATTATAGCGGCTGTAATCCCAAAAAGGACGGCCCTGGGTGTTCCAGGCTGAGACAAGAGCGGTTTTATTCATATCATAGGGGGTATAGGGCAAACCGCCGAGGTAGCGCAATTTACCGCCCACCTGCCAGCCATTTTTTAAGCCTTTTGTCATCGTGCCGGTAAATATGTGACGGGAATCCCAACTGCTGGGAACCAAATCACCTGTATAATCTTCAAACTCACTGCGCACATAGGTATAGGCAAAAATCAGGTTCAACCGGCTGGGAAGATTGATACGTCCTGAAATTTCAAATCCATACGCCCGGCCTTCACTGGTGGAGGTCACTTCTTCATCACCAATGACACCGAAATCACCACCTTTATTGGCAATGGAAATAGAATCAAGTACCGAGAATGGATATTGTGAATACTGCTTATAAAATCCCTCCACAGTAATGCGGGAATCCACATAGGGCAGATATTCAAAACCGGCGATATAATGGTTAACCCCAATATATTTCAAATCATTTTGCCTGTTTACCAAAGCGCCGTTATTGTCCCGGTATCCCAGTGTGGTATAAGCCGGCAACTGATAGTAACGGCCGGTATTGAAATTGACATTCCATTTTTTTGTCAGAGCATAGGATGCGGAAAACCGGGGTGACAGCTGATCAATGGGATTGGACATGGAGGCGGAATAATTATTGAAATCCGTACGAATGCCAAAGGAGAGGTCAAGGCGCTGATTTAAAACCGGTTTACTGACCTGGGCGAAACCGGAATACTTGAACATGTCCAGTTCAGAATCATAATTCTTATCGAAAGTTGAGCCATTGACAAATAGTTGCTGATAAGTTTCATTGTTATATTTCGCGTACTGGAGTCCGGCTCCCATTGTGACTTTGTAATCTTTATAACGCAGGGTGTTTTCAAAGCGGAATTTATTTTCGATTTCCTGGGACTTGTAATCCTGGGTTTTATTCAGGTCTTCATCATTGTCCGGGAATTTAAAGGATTCATTATTCAGCATATTGCGGGAGACTATGTAATTCTGAAAACTTTTTCCTTTAAAATGTGTATAATTGGCGCCGATCATGTAATTCCATTGGTCTGATTCGGGTAAATAATTAAGGATATACTGTTGATCTTCGGTTGGGTTATCAATGTCCAGATTCAGGCGATTCTTGTCCAAAGCGCCCAACGACACGATTGTCAGTTTATTTTTTGTATCGAATTGAGTTTCTGTTTTGATCTGGTAATCATTGAAAGTCGGCAAAAAAGGAAGGCCCAGGGCGGAAAACAAAAATTCCAGATAGGAACGGCGTACAGAGGCCAGATAGGTGGTCTTTTCTCCCAGCGGACCGTCCATTGTCAGGGCCAGTTCCGAAGCGCCGATCACAGCCCGTCGATTGGTCTCTTCACGATTACCGCTCTTTTGTTTAAAATTGAACACACCGCTGAGGGCGCCGCCGCGATTAGCCGGAAAAGCGCCGGAATAATAATCCACCGACTGAATGAAATCCGGATTAATAATGCCCACAGGCCCGCCGGACGCGCCCTGGGTGGCAAAGTGATTCAGATTGGGAATCTCGATACCATCCAGATAAAAAACACTCTCGGCCGGGCCGCCGCCGCGAACGATGACATCATTGCGGTAGGCAACGGATCCGCCAACGCCGGGGAAGGATTGAATCACTTTGGAGATGTCGCGATTAGCGCCGGGATTTTTTTCGATATCAGAGACCTGTATCTGCTGCACGGAAACAGGACTCTCTTCGATTTTTTCAAAAGTCGAGGCCCGCACTGTCACGGTTCCCAACTCAATATTCTTCTGCTGCAATTCAATGGTAACAAAAGCATTTTTACTACTGTTCACTTCAATCTCATCGGAATAGCCGATTTCATAACCGATGAATGATGCCATTAAGCGGTAAAATCCCGGTTCCAGCCCGGTAATAATAAAATTGCCATCCAGATCAGTGGCAGCGCCGATTTCCGTATTCAGCACAATGACATTCACAAAAGCCAGGGGCTGATTGGTATCAGCATCAATCACCCGTCCGCTGATCCGCGCGGTTTGGGCAAAAAGTGTTGTTGTTATCAATAGAAACAATAATATATATTTTCCTAAACTTTGCATAATCTCACCTATTTAAGGGTTACTTTTATTTCATCAAAAATCTCCAGCGCCGTTGTAAAAGTGCTCAGGTCAGTGTACAATAAACCGTTTTTACCGGAGTAATGGCTATGGCCGACAGGATTCAGATAATATTCTTTCATTTTCGAATTTGGATAGATGGTCACCGCATAGACCAGAGCCGGTTGAGAGGAGGTTTTGTAATCCATATCGCCGGGATATTTATTATTGTGCCAGTAATCATTCCAATCCCAGGTTTGGTTGATTTCCATCAAAATGCGGTAGGGCTCATCGCCTTTGATGCCGGAATTGGTTTTCAGATAAAAACCCGCTTCCGGAGTGGCGCTTGTGATTGCATCGGGAAGGGAATATTCTGTATCGGGAATGGCCGGCATTGTGCCGTCACCCCGCTTATGAAACCAGTAGGGCAGAGCCGCGGTTCGAACCGCTTTACCGGGTTTGTCCTGCCATTTGCCGGGAGATAATTCGCCATGTCCCCAGATTCCGCTGGATACCGACCGGGTAACATAAAGGGGATGCAGATAATTGCCTTTCATATCTTCCACCCAGATGACAAAAGTCGGATGATTGTGATATTCGCCGGGAATGAATTTGAACAATAATTCATCACCAACACCGGAACCTTTCGTGGTAATTTTTTCTTCAATTTCTACTGATTTGTTATTGTAACTTTTCGAGCAGCCTATAACGAAAAGGCTTATTATGATTATAAATGGTAAAAGAACTGGTTTCTTCATGGTTTCCTCCTGAATGATGTAATAAAATATGATAGAACTTATGAAAACAGGTTACAAAAGAAAAGAGGGATAGAGAGGGTTTTTATGAAAAAAGAGGCGACAAAGAAAAAGTGCCGCCTTTAATATTAATATTTATATGAAGTTGGATTAAAAATAAAAACTTTGGTCCAGGGCAATAAAAAAGCCTTTGGAAAAATTGAACATACCGCCGTATTGCATCAAACCAAAGTCAAGATGGTATTTGTTGAAATTCAGTCCGGTACCGAAACTCCAGGCAAAATCATTCTGGCGAACCGTACCAATACCGAGAATTACTGGCCACCATTTTACCGGTGAATAATTAACACTGACGGAAACATTCGGAACCCGGGTCAAACCAAAATCATTGGTGAAATGGCCATAAATTGCAGAACTGAATTTAAGGTTATCACTGAATTTATAGGTTCCGTTAATATTGTAGCCGCCCGGAATTGACGTGCCAAAACTTTTTATGGCGTAGGTGGTATCTTTATTAATGCCATCTTCCAGCAGAGAGTCTACATTTTCGTCAAAAAACTGGCTGCTCATTAAATCAATTGAATAGGAGTATTCCGCTTTCATGGTACTTTCGCCATCCTCAAGATCAATATTCATTGTACCCCAGTTGATATGACTGATCAGATTCTGGAAATGGATGCCGGCTGAAACCTTATCATTAATATCCGCGGCAACGCCAAAATCCAGGCCAAATCCCATGCCGCCGGCGCCGGCTTTGGCTTCGGCGTCACCTTTGATTGTAATATGATCGGTATAGGTTGTAATTTCACCGGCCATCTTATCAATTCGTTCGTAAACCCCGCCGAACAGAATATCCACGCCGGCACCCCAGTAGAGGCGCTTTACGGTATTTTGGATAACTTCATGTCTGAGTTCCCGTCCGTAATTCATAGAAAAACGGACAAACCCCAATGCTTCCACCTGGGTATCGTCAAAATCAATGGATCTGTCAAATTCATTGCCAACCAACCCCAGTTCGATAATACTTTTGGGCAGATTGACACCGGCATAGGTTTCTACGCCCAGGCCAAAGGCAAAATGTCCTTTGCCAAGTGTCAGTATATTTTGATTCAGCCGTAGATAGCCCTCCAGGCCGTCAGCCGGAATCGCATCAAGCAGGGCTTTTTTATTGGATTCGGATAATTGTTCACCGATAAAAAACTCCTTGTTCAACAGGCTCATCGAAAGCGATGAATTCCCAAGTTCCAGTGAGGGAACTGACACCAATGGCAGAAGTCCAAAATTGATGGATAATGGCTGATGATAATAACCCAGAGTCGCCGGATTATTGCCAATGGCTTCCCAGCCGCGGGCGTTGATTGCATAGGAATTGAGGTGCGCGATTGATCTGGCATTTAGATTATTCCGGGCAAAAAGCGGTGCCGCAGTCAGCAAAAGTATTCCGAAAAATATCATTAACCGTTTCATTATTCCACCTCCTCATCATCTTTTAAATCCACCAGGGCTTTGATATTGCCATGCATCAGTAATTTTAAACTATCGGTCATGAAGAATTTAATTTGTTCATTGGGGGCGGTGGGGTCCAGGTGAATAATATGCTTCATGTAACAGGAATCACGAAGTATCTCAATTAAATAATCCTGAATATCAAAAACTGCATCGAACTGCTGATTTTTTTCAAACCTGAAATTGACCAGGGTATCGGGTGCAAATTGTGAATCCTCATTAAGGTCTGTGCTGTCTTTGGAAATCAGAGTGATCATCCGGCCGCCGATATCAAAGGAATTATTGATCAGCGTGTTGATCTGCATTCCGGACAGTTCATCGGGAAGGTCCTGTTCGAATTTTTCCTTGTCAATATCTATTTCGGTATTTTCATCGATAGTCAGGATGAATGGAACTCTGACATTTATATTACCGCCGATATATTGATCGGAAGTGATATTCCCTTCACCATAGAGTTCGACTTTACCGGAAAATGTAAAGCGGTTTGGCGCTATATTCATCAGGTTTTCCGCATCGCTGATCAATAAGGTTTTGGTACTTTCATCATCGGGGTCGATCAGGTGATTGATTTCCAGGGCGGCTGTCTCCCCATCTTCATTATAGGAAGTCAGGTGTATGAACATTTTGATTTTGGCGCCGATATTGGTATTAAAGATAATTTCCAGTTCAACATTTTCCAGATTAATATTTTTTAGTTCTTCGGGAAAGTCCTCAAATTCCTGCTCTTCATTATCAATTTCCACACTGACTGTGTCCAGTATGCCCGAGATGTTTTGAAAAGCCATATTTTCTATGCTTATCTTTGTTTCGACGGACTGGTTGGTATTCAAGGTCATTTCATCATCGGAAGGAATTGTCACATTGGATTCATAATGAAGGTATTGGCCGCCATCTTCATTGTAGAGTTTGTAATCGGACAAGGGTATTTCAATAGTGGTTACGGTTTCATTCTCTTCCAGGATCATTTCAATAGCCAGTTTATCACCGGTTTCTACATGAATTAACTCATCAATTTTTATATCAACATTGGCTTTCAGTCCCATTTCATTATTTGCTGATAAGTAGAGCATTCCATCTTTAAAATAGGCTTCATGAATAATATGGTCATCAGGTAAAGCGACGGAATCCTTTGTGATTATCGGCTCCTGGTCAAAGTATCCGGTGATTTCGGAAAATTGCAGGCCTGTGAGGGAAATATTGGTCTCAAAATCCTCATAAAGTAAATAAGTGCCGATCGCTCCCTCCGGAACAGATATCTCCGCATCATAGGTAATAAGTTGATTGCCGGTAAAACTTTCAACCGGTTCCAGCCGGTAATTGGTCAGGCTGTTATTATTCTGATTGATATTCAGTTGATTGGCGCCGGGCTGAAGGGCGACAGGCCCCAGGGTCAGTGATTGGCCATCGGGATTTTTCAGATTGTGAATGGTCAGATCAAGCATCAGGTTTTTATCGATCGATGGAATGACATTATTGTTAATTGTAATGTTCAGGAATCCCTGTGAAATTTCAGCGGAAGTGATTCGTGTCCCGGAATCAATGGAGATTTCGCCGCTTTCGACAATCGGCTCCTGGCTGACACTGCCGGTAAATTCTTGAAAAGCAATATTATCCCCGGGATTTTCGCCGTAAAATTCAGCATAGAAATCCATGCCGTCGGATTCGTCTATCTCAACCTTATTGGGATCGGTGCTGGCGGTTTGTATTTCAGCTGTGATGTCAATTTTATTGTCTGTGGGATAAATGGTATAATTATTCAATTCAAAAGTGACATTTTTTTCTTCATTGGGAAGGATGGTAATGGATTCAAAAAAGTCGCTGCCGGAATGAGAAAGAGAAGGAATACTCAAAATGACCACTGACTCCACATCCATTCGATTGACCAGGTTAATGGCCAAATTCCCTTTATCAATGATGGCGTTTTCAATTTCATGTTCGGAATCCGGTAATTCCACGACTGTGGTGGTGTCAAACACCTGTTCCGGAATAATTGCTGTTGCGCTGGTGACGACCATGTCCCGTGTACTCATTTCTACAAAAAATGAGGAATTGCGGTTGGTTTGGTTATTGGTTACCATCTGTGAACCGCTGCTGCACACAACTCCTTCTACCCGTACAATAACCTCCCGGGGAATGTGATGATTGTTGAGTGCCACGGATTCAACGGGAGAATTGGTTCCGGAAGGAATGGGGTCAGCAAAGTTTGCGGCAGCAATTTGACCCTGATCATTTTCAATCACTGATGAATCTGAATTCAGCAGTGTGATAGTGACAGGTGCTCCCAGTTCAATAGTCAGGTCATTAAATATCTGTAAGTCAATAAAACCCGATTGAATCTGCGCGTCATCAAACTGGTCAAACTCAATCGACCGGTGAACAACGGGTAAAGCGGTCGCCTGTGGAATTTCCACCTGGTCATCTTCATTGACCATTGAAAAATCGATGATTTCATCTAACTGAACCGGGTCGGATTGGATGGGTTCATTGTTATTTAATGTTATCAGCCCGATGTTATTGGAAAAATTTTTGCTGAAGGGATCAATGGTTACCCGGTCCATTGCCATGACAAAATCTTTTTCAGTGTCATCCACCGTGACTTCATCTACGGACTGGCGAAAACTTTCGGAAATATCTGCGATCTTCAAACTATCGCCGACCACGGTTTTTTCGATTTCCAGGGAATTATCTTCAAAGGCTAAAACCGAATCCCCATTATCCAGGCCATAACCTGAAAAAGTCGAGTCATCAAGAATATCTTCAATATAAAAGGTTTTTTCCCCCATGGGTATATTTAGTTGTACTTCCCAGCTGGGCATGTCCGATTCACTGGGAACTTCCACGCTGCATTGAAAAATCAGCAGCAATGAAGTTATCAGGAGAAATATAAGTTGTTTGGTTTGCATTCAATACCTCGCATTTATTTAACAATACCTAAATATGTGATATTAATTACGTTTAATATGTAATATAGATCACATTATTGAAGAATTCAAATAATAGGCCAATCGGTTAATGTTTTAATAGTGACGTAATTTTGTAATGATTTAGCTAATTAAGAACCAAGTTGCTCAGATAAAATTGAATAAAGGATTTTACCAAATTTCGCGTATTCGGTCAATTAATTTTTCTTCGCTCAGTCCCACTTCATTGAGCAATTGCCCGCGTGTTCCCTGGGTTACAAATTCATCGGGAATGGCAAAATTGTAAACCCTGGCTTTGAAATCATGATCATCGATAAATTGAGAGATTTTACTGCCCAGGCCACCGACAATTGTATTTTCTTCCACTGTAATTATTTTTTTGTACTTTTTACCAATTTTCAATAATAGTTCCGTGTCCATGGGTTTGACAAAAACAGCATGGTAGAGTGAGGGGGTAATTTTTTCTTCCGCCAGTGTGGGTAAAATATTGATTAGTGTATTGGTCATTGTACCGGTGGAAATGACCGCCACTTTTTTCCCTTCCTGAATCCGTTCCCATTTGCCGATTTTGAGTAATTCCGGTTGTTTGCTTTCCTGAAATTCATGACATTTTTCTTTGGGATAGCGGACAGCAAAGGGCTGTTTGTCCTGATCCATAGCGGTGAATAAGAGATTGCGCAGTTCATTACCATCCCGTGGCGCAGCAACGATGAGATTTGGCACAGTATTGAGATAACTGAGGTCATAAACGCCATGATGGGTCGGGCCGTCAGGGCCAACTACGCCGGCCCGGTCCAGCGCGAAAATTACCGGAAGGTTTTGCAGAGCCACATCGTGAATGACATGGTCATAAGCCCGTTGTAAAAAAGTCGAGTAAATAGCCACCACCGGGCGATATCCTTCGGCTGCCATCCCTGCTGCAAAGGTCACCGCATGACCTTCTGCGATGCCAACATCAAAATATCGATCAGGATATTTCCGCGCATATTCAGTTAAACCGGTTCCTGTTTGCATGGCGGCGGTAATAAAGTTGGCTTTGGGATATTTATCGGCGATTTCGATAGCGATTTTTCCAAAAGCGTGCAAAAAAGCCTGGTCCGGAATTTTTTTGCCCAGTGTATCCAACTGCTTCTTTTTCGGGCTGATGCCGTGGTATTTGGTGGGGTCTTCTTCAGCAATTTTCAGACCTTTGCCTTTGATGGTTTGCACATGCAGCAGCACAGGATAATTCAGTTCTTTGAGGTCTTTAAATACGGAAATGAGTTTGCGTAAATTGTGTCCATTGACCGGCCCGTAATAGCGAAATCCGAATTCTTCAAAAAGTACGCTGGGGGCCAACAGCTTTTTGATAGGCCGGAGAATATACTGGCCCATCCTTCTGAAAAAATTGCCGCCTTTGGGTAATTTTTCCAGGGTGTTCCATATTCTGTTTTTATAATAAAGATATTGCGGATTGCGTACGATTTTTGTGAAGTAGTTGGACATGGCGCCTACATTTGGGGATATGGACATTTCATTATCATTGATGATCATCAGGAACTGGCCGCCGATTTCAGTAATATTGTTGAGTCCTTCATAGGCCAGTCCGCCGGTAAAAGATCCGTCGCCAATGATCGCCACAATTTTATTGTTGGATTTTTCCAGATTGCGCACAGCGGCAAATCCGGCAGCGGCTGATATCGAGGTGGAAGCATGGCCGGCGCCATAAGCGTCGTATTCGCTTTCTTTCCGTTTACAAAAACCGCTGATACCACCATATTGCCGAATGGTATTTAATCGATCACGTCGGCCTGTAATGACTTTGTGGCCGTAAGCCTGGTGGCCTACGTCCCAGACCAATTTATCTTTTGGTGTATCGTAGACATAATGAAGCGCAACTGTCAATTCTATGGTTCCCAGGCTGGGCGCCAAATGGCCACCGGTTTTATTGACCGTTTCGATGATGTACCGGCGTAATTCATCACAGTAAATTTTTAAATCGTGAATTGATAATTTTTTCAGGTCCGCGGGGGAATTGACTTGGTGTAAAACTTTGTAGTTTGTCGCTTGCGTCTCCATATTATTCCTATCTGATCATATCGAGAAAATATTCATGGATGCGTGTGTCCTCTGTTAATTCCGGGTGGAAACTGGTTACCAGAATATTTTCATATTTTAAAACCACCGGCTTTTCGCCCAGTGTGCCAATAATTTCTATATTTTTATCCAAATCCACAAATTGCGGGGCGCGAATAAAAACGCCGGGATAAGGGCTGTCAAAACCCTTAACTTCAATATTCGTCACAAAGGATTCAATTTGTCGTCCGAAAGCGTTGCGTCGGGTTTGCATGGGAATTTTTTTAAGATGTTTGACCCGTTTATCATGACAATCAGTGGAAAGCAAAATTGCACCCGCACAGGTACCGAAAACCGGTCCTTTATAATTGCGCAGAGGCTCAAACATTTCCATGTTTTCCAAAAGTTTGGTCATAGTGGTGGACTCTCCGCCGGGCAAAATTATTCCGTTACATTTCTGAATCTCTTCGGGGTAGCGAATTTTTATGGTATTAACAGAAAGCCTTTCCAGCATTTTTTGATGCTTATGAAAGGCTCCCTGCAATCCTAAAATTCCAACGGTTATATCAGAATTTTTGACTGTCATTTATGGTGGTTACCATCCTCGTTTAGCCAATCGCTGTTCTTCGGGAATTTCATCCATGTCCAGGCCTTTCATGGCATCCTGAAGTTTAGCGGATATTTCGGCAAGTTTTTTAGGATCATCATAATAGGTAGTCGCTTCCACAATGGCTTTGGCGCGGATATCAGGATCATCGGATTTGAATATTCCGGAACCCACAAATACAGATTCGGCGCCTAATTGCATCATTAAGGAAGCATCAGCAGGTGTGGCGATGCCGCCGGCAGCAAAATTGGGCACCGGCAGTTTTCCGGTTTCCGCAACTTCCTGAACCAGTGCGAAGGGAGCGCCCATTTTTTTAGCAAAAGACATCAGTTCATCTTTTTTTAAGGTTGTTAAGAGGCGAATATCAGACATAACCGTACGCATGTGAGTCACCGCTTCAACAATATTTCCGGTTCCGGCTTCCCCTTTGGTGCGGATCATGGCGGCGCCTTCGCCGATTCGGCGCAAAGCTTCACCAAGATTCCGGCAACCACAGACGAAAGGCACTTTAAAATCATGCTTCCATACGTGATTTGCTTCATCAGCCGGTGTCAAAACTTCACTTTCGTCAATAAAATCTATTTCCATGGATTGCAGTATCTGGGCTTCGGCAAAGTGGCCGATACGGCATTTTGCCATCACCGGAATGGATACGGCTTCTTGTATTTCTTTGATCATTTTGGGGTTGGACATACGGGCGATACCACCGTGTGCACGGATGTCCGCCGGAATTCTTTCCAGGGCCATTACAGCAACAGCACCGGCTTCTTCTGCGATTTTGGCCTGTTCAAGATTGGTTACGTCCATAATAACGCCACCTTTAAGCATTTCTGCCAGGCCAACTTTTACTTCAAAATTACTTTTTCCCATGTTATTTCTCCATTTATATCTTAACTTAATTTAATAAATTTTCAGAGATTTTTTGTACTCTTTTTTTAATCGATTCGATCACATAGTCAGGCGTTGAAGCGCCACCACTGATCCCTACTGACGTAACATTCTCAAACCATTTTTGTTCCAGTTCATTCTCGGTTTCGACAGGGATTGTATTATAGTTGATGGATTCTGAAATTTCTGCCAGGCGTTTGGTGTTGGCGGAGGTTTTGGAGCCGACGATCAAAACCAGCTGATTGTTCTGGGCCAGTTCTTTGACTTGCTTCTGTCGCTGCCGGGTAGGATTACAGATGGTATTAACGAAATGAATATCATCACATTTCAGGGTTAATTCCGCCATAATCCGTCCTGCTTCCCGAAGAAATTGTGTCGATTGTATCACCACGCCCGCACTTTTTATGGGGGGAATTTCTTCTGCCTCATTAGCATTGCTGATGACCATGGAATCGCTTAGCCTTGACTGGATGCCAAGGACTTCATCATGACCATGATCGCCGATAATTATAACCCGGCGCCCTTCCTTTTCCAGGGCAATCGCTTCTTTATGGATTTCCTTGACCAAAGGACAAGTTGCATCGATAATAAAATAATTTTGTTCCCGCAATTTCTGTTCTAACTGCTGGGGAGTGCCATGAGCGCGCAGCAAAAGCGGTTTGGATTTATCAATTTTGTCCAGGTCTTCTATAACATGAACACCTAATTTTTCCAATTGTTTGACCACGATATCATTATGGACGATATCGCCAAGCATTTGCACTTCGCCATATTTTTTAGCTGCTTCTTCGGCTTTTTTGATCGCACCGGCCACACCGCCGCAAAAACCGATATTTTTTGCCAGTTCTATTTTCATTTTCTCTCTTGGTATATTCCTTTGCCGGCCAACCAGTCATCGATTTCCTGCCTGGCTTCAGGAATGATTATTTCTTCTGCTTCTTCAATAGTTTTATGGATTGTTGCGCCGGCTGCAAATTTGTGTCCGCCGCCATCATGATTTTTTGCGATTTCATTGATCACCACATTGCCCTTGGAGCGAAAGTTCAGGCGAATATTCTTCTTTTCCCGTTCCAAAAACATTATCGCGATCTCAACTCCGTGGGTAGTTCTTACAAAATCCGTATACCCGTCCACTTCTTCGATTTTAGCGCCGGCTTTTTCAGCCATTTCCTGTGTAATAAAAAACCAGGCCAATTTACCGTCACAGGCATAGTTTACATTTTGCAATACCATACCCAGCAGCAGCATCTGTTCCGGCAGTTTGTTCTCATAAATATGCCTGTACAAAGCTCCCGGTGTTACACCGAAATCCAGTAACCGGGCGGCAATTTTCATGGTCTTGGGCGTGGTGTTTTCAAAGCGAAAGGAGCCGGTGTCAGTCATGATGCCAACCCAGATGGCGTTGGCAATATCAAGGTTCATTAAATGGGGATTGGTTTCCATAATCAGTTCATAGATCAAACTGCAGGTAGCCGCCGCCTGAGTATCTACCAATTCATATTCAAATTCATGACTGCGAATGGGATGATGGTCCATGCATATCACCGGTATACCGCTGTTTTTCAGGTCTTCGCCCAGTTCTCCCAGCCGTGAAAAGGAACCCACATCCAGCACTACCGCCAGATCAAATTCCTGCAGGGATTCTTTGTCCCTCTCTGCATCATATTGATGAAAAATATTTTCTTCATTCAAAAAATTATATTCCCAGGGTAATGGTGAGGAATTGTATATTTTGGGATTTTTTTTGATGCGTTTGAGTAAATGATAAACCGCTGCTTCCGATCCCAGGGCGTCACCGTCCGGCCGCACATGGCTGGTGATCAATATATTGTAGCTTTCACTGATTCGTTTGTTTATGGTCTCCAAATTCTCTTCCCATCTGATTCATTAAAAATTGTCCCAAATTTATTCTATTTTGGGGAAATATCAAAAGCTTGTGTTGGGAGATATTATGGACTGATAAAATGAGAATTCTTTTGAGGATTTTTATCATATCGTAGCAAAATTTGATTTATAATATGCCTGAAAAAAAGCTTGACTTAAATGCTTTTAATCAATATAATATATCAATCCAGAATTCTGGAGGTGGATGTCAAAGACATCGAGGGCTTAACAGCCCTTTTTTTATATGAACTTTTTACCAAAAATTCGATTCCCGTCTTTATAATATTTACTTTTTAAAATTTTTATTATTTTTGCACCAAAGGGCTTTATGGTTATTTCTTTGAATCCATTTTTACTTAATATTTCATTTCTACTTGGATGGGCCAATAAATCGCACAGTTGTAATCCACTGATATTATTACTCTTTGGCTTTTTTTTAATTGTTTGCTGGACAATACATTTTGTATCATTGATGCTTCGATATATGACGTTCCTGTATTCCATAATCTTGAAAAGGATTTTTTTAATTTCCGGTCTTCTTTGCCTCCTCTGGATTCAGCTAAAACATCACCAATACTTGATATGTTTTCCAAATAGAAGAAGTATCTCTCTAATAATAGTTCCATACAATAGTGGTATGGATGATATTTCCATTGAGAATAAGTTTCATTATGTTTCTTTTTATCAATACAGACAGTGATAACTGTATAATCCCAATTACCCATAAGTTTTAGTAATTCTCTATCAAACTGCTTTCTAAGTTTAGCATCTCTTAATGCAGAAAAAGGTGGTTTACAGCCCAACAATTCTTTGCGATGAAAAATAATTGGTTCATCAGGATGAGAATTAAAATATTTTGTTTTTAGGTTTTCTAATTCAGGGTGGAAAGTTTCTTTTACATAATCCAGGTCCATGATTACACCAGTAAGGCTTAAAAACCGATGATTAAAATTATCAGAACTTTCTAAATCAGGATTTCCTACCTCATCGACATACATTCTGTATTTTGGTCTTTTTGCCAAACTTTTACTCAAATAACTTTATTTCTTTATTTTTATTTTTCTTATCTTCATAAAACATTGCATTGGTATATTGATTATAAAGATCGAATAAAAACTCAATTCGGGCTGTTTCCGATTTGAAGGCTTGTGGACAGTAGCAGAGATCAACAGCCCTCTCACAAGTTTCGTCTTTCCATTTCCTTGAAAATCTGAGTGCCCTGTCTTTGATTTCATTCCAACTAAGTGCCATTATAGATTCCTTAATTATTTGCCAGAGTAATCCCTATAGACAATCTAAATTATCTTAAAAGACCTTATAATATCAAGTGTTATTTTAGAAATAATAAGGTTATCAGTATAATAAATGAATGAAAGTGTATATATTTATGGGAAAATATATTTTTGGTAGCAAGTTAATTTACCAATTTTCAGTAATTATCAATAACACCCATCGCACCCACAAAGTTTATCACTCTTCGCCAATTCAAAACACTCTCGTCCCTCTTTAAAAGAAAAATAGGCCAGGCCCAGGGTTCCGATAGCATCGATGTAAGGAATATTGAACAATGCATAAATACCGCTGCTGGCCAATAAAATGATCGACATATAGAGACAGACTTTTGTACAATTGGCGTCGGAAATGATGGGGCGGGAATTCAATTTTCTTCCTACAGATTTCTTAGCTATTACCAAAAAACCCATGGTGAGAATAGAGATCGAGGAAATAATAATACCCCAGAAGGTGGTTACGGGTTTGTGGCCGGTAATAATATTGTGGATACCGGTTGTTACCAAACCGATCACTAACAAATAAAAAGCGACACCGGTAATTTTTAATGCTGTTTTTTCAAATTTGTCCCGGCTGCTGCCCGGATTACCTTTGATACGGATGATCATGTGGGCGATTCCCAGGCCGGAGATCACTTCTATGAAACTATCGATGCCAAAGCCGAACAAGGCCAGTGTTTCGTCTTGAAAACCGAAATAGGTTGCCACTAAGCCTTCCACAACATTGTAAACAATGGTCAGAATCGCCAGGCCAAAAGCAAGGGTATATAATTTTTTGACATTTATGGTTGTTTTATTAGTCATAATTTTCCTTTTTTAAAACCTACTATTTTGATAGGGTTAATATTGGTATAATTGAGACAAAAATCAAGAAATATTTTAGTAAGCGATGAAAGTAACAGGGAAATATTTAAGTTTTGAATAATTTAAGCAATTCTCTGACAACAATTTTCCGTATATTCCATCAGAAGATGAAACAATCAGTAAGTGTACTATGACAGGGGAGATTATGATGAAAAGATTGTTTATTTTACTAATGTGTTTAATTGGGTTGGGTTTCGGGCAGGTTGATGTTCCATATTTACATGAAATGCCGAAAATAGATGGTGTGCTGGATGAAACTATAGCCCGGCATTCACTCAAAGAATTCCCGGATATTTACAAAACCCGTGAGGAGAATCCGGATGTACCGGCGCGCTACAGAATGGCTTATTCGGAATCCGGTCTTTATTTGTATATTGAGGTTGATGCCGATAAAATGGTCAAACGGGACCGGGCTTATCAGAATGGGGATGGCTTTCACCTGATGATCGGCAAACCGCAACCGGATAATCAGCCCACTGATGAATTTTATGTCCTTGGTTTTTCTCCTCAGAAGGACTGGAGTCACAAAATGGTCTGGTATTATAATGTTGATCTGAGTATGCAGCGATTACCGGAAGAAGTGATGTTTGTTACTACTGAAAAAAGTGGTCAACTCACCTATGAATTATTAATTCCCTGGCAGGTTGTCAAACCCTATCACCCCTGGTTTGGTGAGATTGGAGTGAATTTATGTTTTGTCAAAGCTATCGGACAGAGTGATAAAAATTATTATTTCATCACAATGGATGAAAAGATGCAGAGTGAGCAGTCCTTGCGAAAATATGAATTAATGGCGTTTCATAACCCCGGGAAAACGACAGAAACTGCTGTTATGGTGACTCCCGGTCATGTACAGGTTGGCGGACCTTTGAGTTTGAAAATCAGTAAATGGACCCGGGCAGATACAACAATAGAATACACTGCTAAAATTTTTTCCGGAGAAAATGAAGTGGTTGGTTTCCAAAGAGAAAAAATCAATTATAAAACGGGCTTTAATAAGACTGAAATAGTAATTGATCAGGCGTTAATACCCGGCGGATACCGGCTGGAAGTGAAAGAAAACGGATCAAAAATAAGTGACCAGTTTGTATCTGTTTTTCCGGCAGTTCAACCTGATGAATTACGGGCAAAAGTCCGGACACTGAAATCTGAATTGTCAGCAGGGACCTACTATACCATGATGTTCTATATTGAAAATCTGGCTAAAGAAATACAGGATTTGAAACCCTATGAAAATTCTTATTCAATCCGAAGTAAAATCACTGATATTGAGGAAAATATCAAAAAACTGGAAGCCGGGGAAAATCCAATAATTGAACAGACCGGAACTTATCGCCGCAGTTTTTTATCAAAAATTGATTCCACACTCCGGCCGTACTCGGTTTATGTTCCCGATGATTATTCACCGAATAAGGAATATCCATTACTTGTTTATCTCCATGGCAGTGGAAATGATGACCGGGTTCTGGCTCATACGATTACTAATATTAAACAGGGCTTTATCATTCTTGCGCCCAATGGCCGGGGAACTTCCAATTGTTACGCCACAAAAGAATCCCAAACCGATATTATGGAAGCGGTTGAGGATGTGACAGATGTTTTTAATATTAATGAATCCGCAATAATTTTAAGCGGATTTTCCATGGGAGGTTACGGTGTCTACCGCACTTATTTTGAGCACCCGGAATTGTTTTCGGCGATTGCTGTTTTATCGGGGCATCCGAATCTGGCACAGAAATGGGGCGGAAGCGATGAGTTGAATTTTTTTGAGGAGCAGAATCTCAAAAAATTCAACAAGGTGCCAATCTTTATTTATCATGGCCGGGAAGATTTGAACTGTCCTTTTGAACTGACAGAAAAATTAGTAGATAAAATGACAGACAAAAATTTTGATGTCACTTTTGTGATTGGTGAAAAAGGCCATGGCGGAATGTCAAAAACAGCTATCAGTCAATACCATGATTGGCTGAGAAACCGGGTAGGGAATTAATCCCGCGCTTTGTAAAAAAATGTCGAGGACAATTCGAATTGTCCTCTAAATTTCAGGATTTTACAGGATGTTCCTTTTCCACACATTTAATATTCAGATCTTCCAGTTTTTTCAGCACCGGTAAGTAGATTTCCTTCTTCACCGGTATCTGGACGCCTTTCAGATTAATTTCTCCCTTGAGGATCAATTCAGCGCCAATGGCCGCCGGTAATCCAACAGTTCGCGCCATGGAGGTATCGCCATTTTCAATTCCATAATCGATCAGTGTCGAGGTAATGCGCTTTTTCCCATCAGGAAGTTTCGCGATAAAATCATGAAAAAGAACGATCATATCCCGTTCGCCGGGTTGATATTCCATTTTTTCCAGGAAAGTAGCAGTCATTATATCGAGTAGATTTCGAGTGTCGGGAAGTTTTTTATCATCAAACAGACCCAGCCATTTCAATCCTTCCAGTACTTCGGGTTTGCTGTACTTCCCAAGGTATTCGTGAGTTTTCAACGTGAGATTATCGCAATCATCAGAATAAACCATTTTGCTCATCAGGTCTTTGTAGGTGGCATTTTCCGGCAGGTCAATGGTTTCATCTTTTAGCAGGCCCAGTTTTGCCAGGGCGTACAGTTTATCGCACCAGCCTTTATT
>CAYYMT010000023.1:0-24391 GCA_964472715.1 uncultured bacterium
AATGACACCCTGAATATGACAGGTCCATACCATATCTTCCCGGTTTATAATTGGCGCGATATGATGGATTTGCACGCCCACATTGCCGGCGGGATGAGGCCCGTCAAACAAATGAATATCCACATCGGAATAATTCTCAAACAAGGATTTTTCGTCAGGTGTCGTTGATAAATGCACTTTACCGGAAGTCAATTGCGACAGGAGTGACAAGCCCTGCTGAAAATATTCTTCATTCCCCTGCAGTAACAGATCGATGTCCGGCGCCATGGGATAGGTATTCACTCCCGAAATAAAAATATCCCGGGGAATTGTGTCAGGGTCAGGAATACTATTAAAAGGACGTTGTTTCAGGTAGAGGAATAGCCCTGATTTCATTAGCGTTTCCAGGATTTTCCCGCGATCGGGAGTACCGGAAATTTCAAATTCCCGGTTAACATTTTGTTCATCGGTTTGGATGACAATACGCTCAATGATTCGCCTGTACCCGCGTTTAATTTCTACCACTTCACCACTTAGTGGCGCTGTTAGTTTGATGGCCGGGTGATATTTGTGATGGGCGAGACTGTCGCCGGCTTTGACGTGATCGCCCACCTGAACATCAGGTTTGGGTTTGAGGCCGGTGAAATCAACCGGTTTGACAGCTATTTTGCCGGGATAATCTGCTTTGATTATATCCCGGGATGACTCATCTGATATTTTGATATCATAGCCTTTTTTGAGTGTATGCACTTTCATTTTTCCAACAGTCTTTCCCAATATTTTTTAGAGATTATTTCGATCAGGTGAAAATAATCTGTGCACCGGCTGATCGTTCATAAAACTCACCAACAGTCAAAATACCGTCAACCTCTTCACAGAAATCGTCCCCTTTCAATTTAAACATATCCACGCTGGCTTTGCAGGCATAGATACCGCCGCCTGCGTCGGATATCATCTCAATATATTCATCAATCGGCGGGATGTCCAGCTCTTCCATTTGTTTTTTCATCATTTTGGTGGCCATTGCTGACATTCCGGGAATGGCACCTACGAGAGTCGGTATTCCCATGGCCGGATTACCGACTGTTGCCACTTTGATTTTATTCATTTTTTTCTTGGTAATGGCATCCATGCCAAAAAATGTAAAGAAAAGGTCCACTTCGATGCCTTCCATCCGGGCGCCAAAGGCCATGATCAAAGCCGGATAAATGCCTTCCAGCGATCCTTTGGAACAAATGATGGAAACTTTTTTGAGTTTATCTGACATAATTCCTCCTGGTTATAATTATACACAACTGGCAGGTTTAGGCAAACCGGCAATTTTACACGCTTTTTTTAAGGGTCCGTCGGGAAATAGTTTGTAAAACTCTTTGGTGGGAATACCGCCAACTTTCTTCATTCTGCGCATGGTCGGGATCTTACCCTTTTCAGCATAGTCTTTTCTTAAAAAATCAATCACCTTCTGATGGTCGGCAGACAATTCAATGTCCAGTTCTTTGGCAATTTCAGCAGCCATATCCTGAGTCCACTGTGTATGATCTTCAAAGTAGCCTTCATCATTAACGGTTACTGTTTTTCCAGCGTAAGTTTTTTCAGCCATTTTGTTCTCCTTTTTTTATTTAAACTTGGTATTAACACCTATGATTCTAATAGGTTATCTGCATAAAAAATATATTATAGTTTTTTTCCCCAGGTCTTCATCTGTGTCGGAATTCCCGGCATTGGCAGTCCTTTCAACAGTATATGCCAATAGATCCAGCGAAAAGCCAGTTTGCCCCAGTGATTCAATACCGATTCTTTTAGCAATGCAAAGGGTCCCACTACCGGAAATGGGAATTTCCCTTCCGCCGGTTCCACATCATAATTAAAATCGATCAGGAATCCCTTGCCGAACCCTGATTCAATAAAGCAATTGGCATGGCCGTCAAAATCCGGTTTAAGCGGTTTGTTATTGATAAAGTTCATGATATTTTCCGTCAATACATCTGACTCAAAGTGGGCGACGGAACCGGCTTTTGAACTGGGCAGGTCCGTGGCATCACCAATCACAAAAATATTTTCATGGTCTCTGGATTGTAGGGAATGCTTGTTCGTGGGCACAAAATTTAGTTCATCCCCCATATCCGACCGCTCGATGACCTCATCCCCCATATTGGTAGGTACTGACAACAAGAGGTCAAAATCAACTTCTATTTCATCGAAAGAAATGATCTTTTTGGCATTGCCGTCAACTTCTTCGATATTAAAATCCGAAACCAGTTTGATATTTTTTTCATCCAGCAAATGTCCCATCACTTCAGCAGTTCGCTGTTTGGTAAAAGCGCCGGAAAGCGGTGTGGTATAGATAATTTCCACATCATCCCGAATCCCTTTTTTGGTAAAAAAGTGGTCCGCCAGGAATACAAATTCCAGAGGCGCCACCGGGCACTTGATCGGCATCTCGGCAATATTCAGGACGAACTTCCCGCCTTTAAAGGTTTTCAGCCGCTCATACAACGCAACCGCACCTTCCAGGGTATAAAAATCAAAAGCATCTTTTTGCCAGAGCCCTTCGTCAGCCAGGCCATCCACTTCGCCGGGAACGACCTTCGTACCGGTAGCAATGATCAGAATATTGTAATCAACGCTGGTCCCGTCAGTAAGATTGACCTTGTTTTTACCGGGGTTAATGGTCTCAATTCCTGATTGCCGGAAGGTAACATTTTTGGGAATAAACCGGGTTTTTTTCTTAACTACATCTTTTTCAGAATACAGGCCGAAAGGAATAAACAAAAAACCGGGCTGATAATAATGGGTTTCATTTTCATCAATGATCGTAATTTCCCAGTTTTTCTTGTCAATTTTTCTGGCGAGATGGTTGGCCATCATGGTTCCGGCCGTTCCCGCTCCGAGGATCACAATTTTCTTCACAATTTGTCTCCGTATTTAAATAATTATCATGTAAAAAATTCATAATATGTTGCAGTTCTTCATGCACCAGGTGATAATAGATATTTTTTTTGTCACGGCGTTTTTCTACGATACCGGACATGGTAAGAAGTTTCAGTTGCTGGGATATATTGGAAATTTTTCCGATTTGGATAATATCAACGATTTCAGAGACACAGAAATCTCCTTCCATGAGCAGGCAGACAATCCGAAAGCGAATCTTATTGGAAAGGAGAGCGAAAAGGTCAATGATCTTTTCGCAGACCAGTTCATTATTCTCAAACCGTGCTTTAATTTTTTTAACATCTACTGTTTCTTTTTTCACACTACTTCTCGCTTTAACATTTTAACATATATTAAACTGTTAAAGAATCAATGTCAAGTTATTTTTTTCACAAACTTTTAGTGGTAATTGGTAATTTGAAGGGAGCGCAGATTTTCAATCCGTAAGTAAAATAACCAGTCGCTGTCCTTTTCTGATGATTGGCAATTTACGGGGCCTGATTACTAAACTAAGCATGTTGTAATGTAATCTGTAGTTGTTTTTGCATTATTTTGTATAACTCACATGGATCTAAATCTATATTAAGATCTTCCCATACAATAGTGCCGGAATCTTCACTTATTGTAAAGGTTTTAAATGTATCAATGTTTTGTAACTGTTTTAGTTTTCCTTTGTTCAGAAGACCTTGAAAATCGATTGTACCCGAGACACCATTATCAAATTCAAGATATAATTTTAAATCCTTTATATAATGTGCATATTTGATATCAACTGGCATTGTAAATCTCCTTATTTCTTATAATTTATAGAAAATGGGGCTTTCCCTTTTTCAAGTAATTCCCAATTTGACATTAAATCTCTGGCATGAATCCTATGAAAATCACGCACTTTTCTTAAAATTGCCGGACTTAATTTACCTTCTAAAAGATCAAATTCTTCAATAGAAAACGAAGCCCTTTCTCCTGCGTATCTAACATGGAAATGAGGCAATAAGTGCTCGCCTAATATGAAATAAATATAGATTCTAATTCCATCAAATTCACATACTTTAGGCATTTTATTCTCTTTTTGTCAAAGTTAATCATTTAATTTTCAATCTGCAAAGTGGTGGAATGGTAATTGGTAATTTGTAACTGGTAAAACCCACAAACAACACATAAATTAATTTAGTAAAATTCTTAAATTTTACTAAATTAATAAACCAAAAACCTTGTTAACAAAGATTAAGTCACAGGATAAAATAAGCCGCTTTCCAAACTTTCTTAAAATTAATAAACAAATATTTCCTCGTTTTTTTCATTTTTAGAAAGATTTTTTTTCATTACCTTTATCTTATGTGAATTGTGAAGTCACATTTTTACTGCTTTTGAGAATTAAAAAAGGATTTTGTAATGAACAGCAATATTTTGATTGCAGAACCTGACAAAGAGACCAGAGAAATAATCGCTCAGACTCTCAATGATATTGGTTTTCAATGTAAACTGGCCACCGATGGTGAAAAAGCCCTCGAAATGGTTCAGAAATACAATTTTGACATTCTCATTCTGAATGTTAATCTGAAAAAATGGTCAGGTCTTAATGTTCTCGAAAAAATCTGTAAAATCAGCCCCAAAACCCTTTCAATAATTTTGTCTGATACAGCTTCTACGGAAAGCGCGGTGGAAGCCCTGCGTCAGGGCGCCATTGATTATTTTGTCAAACCCATTGATCCCGAAACCCTGCGTATCAGAATCAAAAAAATCAAAAAATTCCAGACATTACTGCTGGAAAATCATTATTTGCGCCAGGAAGTCCATTCCAAATTTCAGCAAAACAAAATGATCGGCTCCAGCCCGGCTATGCAAAAAGTATTCAAGATGGTTGACAAGGTTGCGAATTCCACCTCCAATGTTTTGATAACCGGAAAAAGCGGGACGGGAAAAGAGGTGGTCGCCCGTTCGATTCACAATAACAGCCCGCGCAAAGACAAGCCCTTTGTACCCATCAATTGCGGCGCCATTCCGGAAAATCTTTTTGAGAGCGAATTGTTCGGTATTAAAAAAGGCAGTTTTACCGGCGCCACAATGGACAAAGACGGGGTCTTCAAAGCCTCCAATGGCGGTACCCTTTTCCTTGATGAAGTGGGGGAAATCCCTCTTCATATTCAGGTCAAACTTCTGCGCGCCATCGAAGGCAAAGAGATCAAACCCATCGGCAGTCCTAATTCCATAAAAATCAACACCCGCATTTTATCAGCGACTAACCGGAACCTGACCCAGGAAATTGAAAATGGCAATTTCCGTGAAGACCTTTACTATCGACTGAATATTATTGAAATCAAATTGCCGTCGCTAAAAGAACGCCGTGAAGATATTCCCATGCTGGTGGACCATTTCATTCATAAATACAACAAGGAACTGAACCGCAATGTCCTCGGTGTTGATAACGAGACCATGAAAATCCTGATGAATTATGAATGGAAAGGGGAAGTCCGGGAACTGGAAAATATAATCGAACGTGCGGTATTACTTTGTGAAACCGAATATGTCACGATTGCGGAACTGCCACCCCATACATGCACGGAGTTAACACTCAATTATCCGGACGATCTGAAAGAATCGGTGCGTAATTTTGAACGTCAGCACATTATGTCGATAATGCGTCGTGAAGGCAATGACAAAAATAAATGTGCGAAAGCCCTGAATATCGGACTTTCGTCACTCTATCGCAAAATTGATGAACTTGAGATAAAACTGTAATCAGTAATCGGTAATCGGTAATCAGTATTCAGTTTTACCAATTACAGATCACCGATTACAGATCACCGGCTAAAACTTCTCATCCCACTTTGTCCAGATCTCATCCCCCATTTTCCAGGCTTTTTCATTTAACATCATCTGCTGCTTGATAGAATATTCCGTTAAATATTTACGCGCTTTTTTAGGCGATCTGTTTAGTAATTTCAGAGCTTCTTTTTCAACAGATTCCTGATCAGCATATAATTCCATTTGAACAGAGTCCATTTCACTTAATACCCAGGGATAAATATCACGAAAGCGCTGTGAGGTCAATGTGGACAGGCGGTTGAATCCCCACCAGGCTGACTCCCGGGTATAGCCATTTTCCCGGCCCGAAGTTTTGTAAGGTTTTGACACATCAGTGACAGAACACCAGACCGGAATATAGGCGGAAGTGGCTACATTGTCAAAAGCAATCCAGGTAACGCCGCCGATTTCATCGGGCAGAAAATCACGGGATTGTGTAATGGTAGCATACATGGTGTACCAACGGGCGATCTGTCGTTCACCGCGCCAGCCCCAGCCGCCATTGATACGAAACAATTTATTCATATCATAGGGCATAAAAGGATTGGCAAAAGGCGAAATAATCGTATTGCCTTCGTCGTCAACCTGGGTCAGTTTGGCACTCAAATCATAAGGCGTATCCTGGTAATAATCGCGAAAAACCGACGTCATTTTTGCCAGTGTCACCAGGGAATCGGGTTTAACTGAAATCGGATAATTTTCTGATTCGGGATGAAGGTCCAGCGAGGGGGCCAGCAATGATAACGCCCGCCATTCACGACGACGGGTCGCCAGGGAAACCCGGCTTTCCGGCGAATAAGCATAGCAGAACTCAAAATCCTCTTCGGCAGGATTCCACCAGCCACTGTCTATCGCCACCTTGTGCAGATTGTCTGACGCCATAAAATAGTCTTTGTCCTCAAGATCGATTTCCCGCAAACGGCTGCCATTGGCAGTTACGGAAACATGATCGTCAGGAATCCGCTGGGCCGCCCAAATAGCGCCGACCCGTCCCTTACCGGGCCCGACAATTTCAAACATCCAGACTTCATTTTTATCCGCGATAGTCAGGGTTTCGCCATAATCATTGTAGCCATACTTACTGGTTAATTCATCAGCCATTTGTATCGCTTCCCGGGCGGATTTACAGCGCTCCACCATCAGTCGCACCAGTTGCTGACAATCGATCAGTCCGGCTTCCGGCGCGCAGAGCGATTCCCGGCCCCCAAACGTGGATTCGCCAATGGCCAACTGATATTCATTCATACAGGGATAGGCGGTATTGATATATCCGTAAGTTTTGTTTACTTCAGGAATTTCACCAACCTTAGTATATTTGTAAGTCGGCATTGCGTATGAGTCATCTTTCCCGCGCTTAAACATTTCATCCATGGCATTTTTGCCATGCTTCTTCGCCGGTGTAATGTCAAACCAGGCGCGGGTACGGTGGCTGTCACAGGTATGGGATGTCATCACCGAGCCGTCTGAGGAGGCTTTTTTCCCTACCATGATCGAGGTACAGCCATCGGGATAGCCGCCGTGCCAATCGCTTTTGTCAGCTGCCAAAAGACTACTTACAACAAATAACAGTACAAATAATTTTCTAAACATTTTCTCTCCCTTTTTTTTATAAAATCCTTTTCATGCGTTCAATCTCGGCATGAATATCCTTTACCAGTTCTGTGATAATTTCACTAACAGTTTGCTCTTCTGTAATCAGACCTACTGTCTGTCCCGCCATCAACGCTCCTTTTTCCACATCCCCTTTTAAAGCGGCATCGCGCAGGGCATGGATCCAGTAAATACCAACAAATTTTTGGGCCCGGGTATGACTGATTTTTTCCTTTTTTAATTTTTTAGTCAGCTTTTTCTTCAGTTTATTAAAATTCTCCAGGGTTTTGTTGCGAATGGTACGGATGGGAACCACTTTCAATTTGCTGTCAAATTGCGGAACCACAACCGCATCACGGGAGTTGGCCCGCAGAAATTTCTGCTTAAAATTTTCATGAGCGCCACTCTCTTTGGCCGCGGCAAACCGGGACCCCAGGATAACACCCGCCGCGCCCATCATCAGCATATGGGCGGCCAGCTTACCGGTAAACAGTCCCCCGGCAACAAACACCGGAACATCAAAATCAGCAAACAATATCTCCTGCAATAAAATATTTAAGCCCTTTCGCCCCACATAGCCGCCAGCCTCATCGCCTTCAATGATCAGGGCGTCAATGCCATACCGGATCATACGCCTGGCAATGGAAACGGTGGATGCATAACAAATGACTTTAGCGCCGCTTTCTTTCATCATTTTGATTTCATTTTTCTTGGGAAAACTTCCGGCAAAGATGATGTAGGGGACTTTTTCCCACTGGCATAAATATAGTTGCTCATGATACTGCGGTGAGATCGTCAGCAGACTGACCCCAAAATTTTTATCCGTCAATTTCCGGGTTTTATCAATTTGATTTTCCAGTTCCCGGGCTGACATATTACCCCCTGCCAGGCATCCGAATCCGCCATTTTCATTGACTGACGCCACAAGTTCCGGCGTACTGATATAGCTCATGGCGCCACAGATAATCGGGTATTTTGTTACCAGAAAATCATTGCCCTGTTGAAAAATATTATGTTTCTGCTCCATTTTAACCTCTTCCGATTATAAAAAATATAAAGGATTCATTTAAGAATATAAACATATTTATTTCCCAATATAAATTGCGGCCCCAATAAAATCATATTTATTGTTCAAATTTACGGAATTATCCAATCCAATATTTTTTTGTAATATAATGAATTAAAAAATTATGCATTCTGATATTTAATATTTTTTCTTCCCGATAAACCATCCTTTTTATCGTTTTTTACTAAAGTTTATCGAAAACAATCCGATTTAAATTTTAGAAACATCGATGTCAAAAGAAAAACAGAACCCATACAGCATTACTAAACCAAGGAGGTGTTAGTTATGAGCGATTTAATGCAAATTTACACCAATACTCAGGCGATGCGAACCCGTGCGTCACTGGTAGATGTAAATGACAGACTCAGTAATCACCAATACCGGTTATCCACCGGGAAGCGAATCAATTCGGCGGCTGAAGATCCCGCCGGTTACGCCCTGGCCAGAACACTGGAAAAACGCAAACGCGGCCTGAACGTGGCTTTACAAAATACTAAAAACGCCAGCAGTATTATGAACATTGCCGAAGGCGGCTACCAAAATATTATGGACATCATCCAGACGATCAAGGAAAAAGCAACCCAGGCGGCCGACTATTCTCTGAATGATTCGCAGCGATCAGCCCTGGACAACCAGGTAAAGGCGCTGATTCAGGAAATTGATGAAATCGTAGATGACACGACTTTTAACGACCGGAATCTGATCGACGGCAATTACTCCGGTGAATTCCATACCGGGGAAGCCTTTGACGATGAACTGTCGGTGGCACTACTAAATGCCGATTCCGCTGCTTTGTCAATCGATGCCATGGATCTAACAACCCAGGCCAATGCCAAAACAGCGATTTCCGAGGCTTCATCAGCTATTGACACACTGGCCAATGCCATTCAAACCGTTGGTGAGTATAAAGTAAGACTGACGTCCAAGGTGAACGCACTCTCTACCCAGCAGACCAATACCGAGGCTGTGCGCAGCACCATAGAAGACGCGGACTTTGCAAAAGAACAAATGGAAGTTGTCAAGAACCAGATACTGCAGCAAACCTCAGTATCCGCATTAACCCAGGCTAATACAGCGCCACAGGTGGTACTATCATTAATACAATAATTTTAAAACCAATAACCCGATTGGAGGCATGAAATGGAAAACTCAATAATGGGACTGAAAGAAACAGCAAGATATTTGAATATCAAGGAACAAACCGCATACAAACTGCTGCAGCAAAATAAACTGCCGGCATTAAAAATTGGCGGCCAGTGGAAAGTAAAAAAATCTCATCTGGACCATATGTTTGATGAAATGCTGCAGGCAAGTCTTGATAAAATTAAGAAATAAATCCGCATAAGGCTTTTCTAAAGGAATTTGCTTAAAAAAAGAACCCAAAAAAACAATTATTTTTAATCACGACAAATCTTTTAGCAAAGCCTGCGGGTTATTTCCCGGTGGGGCTCAGCGGTTCCGCCATAACTGTTTTTTCAAATTTGATAAAGACCTGGCCCGGCGCCATTTTCTTCCGTTTCCAGACATATTTCTTCTTAGTAATATTGACGGGAACTACTTTGGAGTGTTTGAGCCGCGAATAATGGGCCGCCACTCCGGCGGCATAGGTCAGCACCTGTCCCGGCAGGGTTTCCTTTTTCTCCGGATTGCGAACAATTACATGGGAGCCTGGAACTTTGGAAGCATGAAGCCAGAAATCCATTTTGGCCGCCACTTTAAAGGTGAGTTCATCATTGTCCTTCGCAGACTTTCCAACAAGAATCTGCCAGTTATTGTAGATGAATTTTTTGTAAGGACGGCGAACATTGTCCTCTTCATTGCCTGCCTGATGAAGAATCTGACCGGGCAATTGCTCCTCGATTTCATCCAGATCACCCATATCAGCCGCCTTATCCAGGGTGCCTATCAGTCTTTTTACCAATTCTCTTTCATGGCTGTAATTTTCAATTTGTGCCGTCAACTCCTCTCTGGACTTTTTGGTTTTGTAGGCTTTTTTGAATAATTGGTCGGCATTTTGAGAGGGTGATAATTTGGGGTCCAGGGATATGCTGATCAACTGTTCCGGATCAGTAAAGGATGGCAGGTTCACGGATTTTGCACCCTTTTTCACCTGGTGGACATTGGCCAGCAGCAATTCTCCTTTTTGGCGATAGCTGTCACTCGCCGGCATTTCCTGAAGGCTTTTTTGGCTTTTGGCGAGGCGCTTTTCAACATATTCAAAATATTTTCTGATCTTTGTAGTCAGTTCCTTTTTACGATCATAAAAATTAATCTCCCGAAAAGAACGGCTGACATATATGCGCACCAAATCAAAAAAATCGTCAACAATCCGCGGCTTTTCCGGCAAATGCTTCATTTCCAGCAGCGAAAGTACAGGCGGTTCGCTATTGTAAAAATAATAACCGGGATTCGTCAATTTTCCAATCAGATTCTTCAGGACACTTTTCAATTCATCTGTTTTTTCTGAATTGAGATTATAGACCAGTTCTTTTTCATCGATCCCAGCGCGAAAACAGATTTCTTTGCGAAGATTAGCGGAAAACAATTTCAAGGGCAGGATTTTCAAAAATTGAAACATTTTTTTATCCTTATGCAGGGCCAGGTAATTTTCCCAGTTAAAATCCATGGATATTGCAGCCTGGTCAACAAAATTATCCTGTTCAGGAATTTCAATATTACGGCGGCTTTTATAACTGTCGATCAATAAAAAATTACCATCCAGCAAAAAAACATTGCCATTATTTCCATAGGCCTGCACCAGCATAAATCCCTGACCATGATTAAAAGTAAATAAAATCTGCCGGTCATTTTTATGGATTTTCACCGAATCAATTACACAGCCACCGGCTTTGTTCAGTATTTTTACAACCTGCCGTTGTTTCGGCACATTCTCTTCAGGCATAAAATAGGGTACCGGCGGTTTGATCACCAGGTGCAGGCAGGCAAACCTGTGATTGCCGGAAAATGGAATATAAAGTTCATTTTTTTTATAAGTAAAGGGAGGCTGTAAGATGCACCCGGACAATTGGGTGTTCAGTTGTTTTGCCAATTCATTTATATAATACCAACTATTGAACATGATATCCTCTTTTTTTGGGATTTATCTGACTATCAAACGAATTGTTTAATAATTGTTATAAATTTAAAATAAGTGGATAAATAAAAAAAATCGGAAGATGACTTCCTGGCAGAAACATCTTCCGATATGTAATTGGGGCAGTAAATAGTGTGAAATGGGGTATTTGGTTAAAGTAAATTCCGTTCACTTCTCATAACTTTTCAAACAACGCTTATGGTTTAGACAATTAATATGCCATTCATATCTTCACGTCGATAAACTATATAAAAACCAATGAACTTGTGCATCTGTTACACATACCTTTGGGGAAATTGTCCACAGATCAACGGATTTTAAAAATTTCAGTAAAATAAAATTGAATGATAGCCATGGATGTATTAGATTTTCAGGCTAATTAATAATTTTAAAACCCAATATTCTTATGACACAAAAATCCTTTCTACTCATTCTTATCTCTTTACTTCCCTGTTTTTTATTTTCACAAGATTATTTATGGCCGACAAATTCCAGTACAAAACTCTCTGCAACCTTTGGCGAATACCGCGCCGGGCATTTTCACGCCGGAATTGACATAAAAACCAATAACCGTAATGGTTATCCCTGCTATGCCATTGAATCTGGATATATCTCCCGGGTGATCACCAAGCCCTACGGATACGGCAAAGCGGTTTATCTGAAGCTGGATGACGGCAACATCGCTGTATACGGCCACCTCGACGGATTTGCACCGGAATTAGCCGCTATTGTCAAAGAAGAACAGCAAAAAAACGGACGTTATACCCTTAATAAATATTTCGAAAAAGATGAATTACGGGTCAATAAAGGTGATGTGATTGCCTATACCGGCACCACCGGAACCCGCCATCCCCATTTGCATTTTGAAATTCGCGACGCCAATCATAATCCGGTTGATCCCCTAAGATTTAAAGGATTACAAATGGCTGACAAGACACCGCCAAAAATTAACCGGATCGCGGTTGTCCCGGCAAGTCCCACGACCCTGATCAATAACCTGCCTGAAACCTTTATTGCCCAACCGGTTTTGGTCAAGAGCGGCAGTTACCGCATCAATTCGCCCATTATCGTCACGTCGAACTGTGCAATCGAAATTTCCACCTATGATGTTGTCCGGGGGTTATGGAATAAATACGGGCCGGCCAACATGCGTCTGTTTATGGACGATTCCCTGATCTTTGAACAGAAGGTGGAAAAATTCAGTTATTCCAATACGGGTTTGATTGAAATCGACCGCAATTATCAACTCATGGCAGAAGGAAAAGGCCGCTTTATTCGAATGTGGCAATATGATGAAAAGTCCGCAATCCCCTTTCATCGTGGCAATTCCAACGGAATAATTACACCGGGGCAGAAGTCCGCAGATATTCGCCTTGAGGTTTTTGATTTTAACAGAAACAGATCAACGGTCAGTTTCAGGTTGTTAAAAGAATCGATGAAAATTCCCGCCATCTGTTCGGTCAATGAAGATACAAGCAATTTCAATTTTACGATCAAACGCGACACCAGCAGCGCCCTTTATAAAACCATCCAACTATCCTGGGTCACTGAAGCGGGGACATTGGTCGAATCGACGGAATTAACTAATTTTTCCCGGACCGACTCCACCTATCACTTTTCAACCCCCAAAAAAGCAGGGATGATCCTGAAAATAACCGGAATTTCCAATACTACCGGGCAGGAACTATACACCTTTTTTAATCCCGAAAAAATTCATCCGCAAAACAGAGTGAATTTACATCATTACCACGATGCCAAAAATTATATTACGCGACTCAATTTTGATTCTGCTCCTGTTGACTTTCCATCTCTCTATTTACAGAGTCCAATGAATTTCAGAAGTATTCCCCTTTTGCCGGTTACTCCGACAGAATATGTTACCGCTGCGAATTCTTTTCGTCAATGGCACAATGTTTTTGCCGTGGAAGTCAAAAATGGCGATGATACCTTATTACGTAAAAAACCATCAAAAAAACTTCTTTTCGCCGGTGATGAAAAAATCTTTCAAAAAAATGATTTCACCATCAGTTTTGGATCGGATTTGCTGTATGATACTTTAATGTTCAGTTGGGACATAACGCCCAGACCTGAAAACAATGAATTATTCA
The DNA here is from genome assembly GCA_964472715.1 of uncultured bacterium. Lineage (GTDB taxonomy): Bacteria > Fidelibacterota > UBA2242 > UBA2242 > JAFGTP01 > JAFGTP01. The sequence goes on from CAYYMT010000023.1 coordinate 13,574, forward strand.
TTTCCGATGTCATCACAATCGATCCCACGAACAAGGTGCTAAAAAACAGCGCGAAACTCACTGTTCAATATGACAGTACAGTGGCTAATATCAAACAGGTGGGGGTCTATTCTGTTTTCCGGGGCCGCACCCGGTTCGCCGGCGCCAAACGGGACACTATCCGGAAAACAATCAGCACTAATATCGGTTCTTTTGGCCAGTATGCTTTGGTGCGGGATAATATTCCACCGGTAATCACTTCTGTTTATCCGCGAACCGGAAAATATTATAAACAAAGCTCAGTCCGCCGGTTGTCCGCTGATATTGATGATAAAATATCAGGCATTGCCGGAGATGAGGGGATTAAAATGTTATTTAATGGAAAACCGGTAATTGCCGAATGGCATCCAATCCACAAAACTCTGACCTATGAACCGGAAACGCCATTGGCCAAAGGACGTCACTCATTGACAATGTCAGTAACCGATAAGGCTGGTAACCGTAGTGAAAAAGAAGTCGAATTTTTCATAGTTGATTAAACAACACAGACAATTACATTCGAATATATAAAATACGGGTGAAAAAATGGACAAACAAATAATCAAAGACCTATGCAATCAGGCGGTACAGGCTGCTAAAAATGCCTATGCTCCTTATTCAGATTTTCCGGTGGGTGCCGCACTTCTGACTGAGGCGGGTAAAACTTACCACGGTTGTAATGTAGAGTCCAGTTCCTACGGGCTGACAATTTGCGCGGAGCGAAATGCCATTGCTTCAGCGGTTGTACAAGGTGAAAAAAAATTTAAAGCCATGGCCATTTATTCCAATGTCGGCGCGGCTCCCTGTGGCGCCTGCCGTCAGGTCATTTGGGATATTTGTGGCGATATTGATATTTATTCAATTGATAACAAAGGCAAGGTGCTGGTCTATACAAGCGCTGAATTATTACCAAAACCCTTTGATGAATCGCAATTGAAGAGGGACAAATGAAAAAATCAATATTGATCGGGATTGCCGGCGGTACCGGCTCCGGAAAAACCAAACTGGCCAGGAATATTGTCAAAAATTTTGATCCGAAGCAGGTCATTGTTATTGAAATGGATTCCTACTATTATGACCTGGCGAATATTCCCCGGGATTTGCGTAACCGGCGAAATTTTGACCACCCGGATTCCTATGATTTTGGACTGCTGAAATCACAGTTGAAAACACTTTTGGCGGGCGGCCAGGTGGATATACCGGTTTATGATTATATCACGCATACCCGCAGCAATGAAACCGTTCACGAAACCGGCCACAAAATCATTGTGTTGGAAGGGATTTTAGCGCTCTATGATCCGGAGTTGCGCGACATGATGGACATTAAAATGTTTGTGCAAACCGACGCCGACATTCGCTTCACCCGCCGGCTGAAACGGGATGTCAAAAAACGCGGCCGCAGCATGGAATCGGTAATCGAACAGTACTATATGACTGTGCGTCCCATGCATGAGCAATTTATCGAGCCGACAAAATCCCATGCCGATGTCATCATTCCGGAGGGAGGAAAAAACAGCGTTGCCATCGACCTCATTACCACCAAAGTGGAATCATTATTACAACTTTTAAAAAAGGAATAAAAGAAATGAACGGAACAGCAACAGGAATGCCGCTGGGTTTACAGGAAGTCGTCGTAGCTACCGGTAAGCCAACCGGATGGATCGAAGTTATTTGCGGCTCAATGTTTTCCGGAAAGACAGAAGAATTGATCCGTCGCCTCAGGAGAGCTCAAATCGCCAATCAAAAAGTTGAGATCATCAAACCCTTGTTGGATATCAGGTATAGTGATGATCACATTGTTTCCCACAATCAGCAAAAAATATCATCCACTGCTGTGGAACATGCCGAGGAAATTCTTGATATCGCCAAAGATTGCCAGGTGCTGGGGATCGACGAAGCGCAATTCCTCAAAGGCGATCTGGTCAGGGTCTGTAAAATACTGGCCAAGGCCGGCAAACGGGTGGTAGTGGCCGGCCTGGATAAAAATTACCGGGGCGAGCCTTTTCAACCCATTCCCAATCTGCTGATCGAAGCGGAATATATCACCAAGGCGCTGGCAATCTGTATGCGCTGCGGCAATCCCGCCAACTACACTCAGCGTATTACTCAATCCCAGGAACTTGTTGTGCTGGGTGCCAAGGATTCATATGAAGCCCGCTGCCGCGCCTGTTTTGAACCGCCGGCGGAGTAGTCAGAATAATGATCGCTGAAATGATTCAAAATAATCCGGCCGTGGTGGTCTATTTTACCACACCGGAATGCAATGTTTGCAAAGCATTGAAGCCCAAAATCAAAAATTTATTACAAGAGAAATTCAGCCGGGTAAAATTTCTGGAAATCAATGGGCAGGAAAATCCGGAATTGAGTGCGCGATACTCCATTTTTTCGGTGCCTACGATTTTGATCTATTTCAATGGCACGGAGCATTATCGCAAATCCCGGTATATTAGTTTGCAGGAAATATCGGACCTGATCAGCCGTCCCTATAATTTGCTTTTTGAATAAAGGATGGTTTAGTAATCTTAACGGATCCACTCCACACTGGCGGAGCCCATACCCACGGCGATTTCAATTATGATGCGGCCGCTTGTATTGGTTCGCCAGTTGGCGCTTCGGTAAAGTCCTTTTTCGATCTGTTCGAAATCATCAAAATCTACCGATGACAGAAAAGAGGATTCACTCTGTATCTCAACCGCCACATTCCGGGGAATTTCAATATCCACAGATCCCAGGCCAACGGAAACTTCCGCACGAACGGTGCCTTTAAAATCACCGTCAAAAACCAGGTAGGATGATCCCAGGCCGCACTCCAGGGAAAAATCAGATATATTGGCATTCCCCAGGCCACGGGCTTCAAAACTTCCCAGACCGGTTTCCACATTCATTTTTTTCATACGGCTGTGATTGGGTTCATTGAAGTAAAGCTCAACATCACCCATGGCCAGTTCAAAATCCATATTTTCGATCCGCATTCCGGAAAAATCAAAATTACCGTCGCCGGCTCCGAACTCAATTGAATAAGTCGTCGGGATATTTTTAATAAATTCAAGTCGCCAGTCATTTTCATTGGCGTCTTTCTTCATTTTATTGAATTCTTTCAGTGAATAATCATGATTAGTATTTTTAGTACCCAATTCCAGCTTTCCTTTTGACCCGGATATTTCATAGACAATAGACGGTTTGAGTGCTTCACTGGAATAATTCATGCCGGCCCGCATGATATATTCATTATTATCAGATGGGCGAATATTCAGTGACCCAAAGGCAAAATCCAGATCCACGATCAGTTTTTCTTCACCTTTAAAAGGAATATCATAACGTTCATAATCCCCACTGTCATCCCCATAACTTACAGCCATCAGGCCTGTAAGTATTACTGCTAATAATTTTGCTTTTTTCATAAAAAACCTCTGATAAAATTAATTTTCATAGATATATATATCACCACTTTTATTGTGCAGAATAATTGTTCCGCCACCGTTATTCAACCAGCCTTTTTTAGATATATAGCCTTTGCGGCCGGAGCGTTCGGTTTTCAGTCTGTCTAATTCAAAGTCCGAATCGATATCCCAGTCAAAGTCATCATGATATTCAATTCTGGCAACCAGTTCGGCATTTATATCTTCATCCAGATACAGCGTAATATCACCGACCCTGTTTTTGATCAGGATTTTATCGTCCTTTTCCAAAACTCTTTTTCCCAATTCAATATCAGCATTCGATGATTCGATGTAAACCGACCGCGCGGCTTCCTTAATTTCAATGTCAGATTTTACTGCATTTATATTCAAATTATCCATGGCTTTGTCAATGATTACATCACCGGCAATACAATCAACTTTGCACAGTCCCTGAACTTCTTCAATTGTTATGCTGCCGCCTTTGGTATTGCAGGCAATATTTCCATAAATTTTTTCCACTACAATATCACCGCCGGAAGCATATAGTTTTGCATCATTGCGGGATTCCTCAATTAGAATATCCCCGCCGGTGGCTTTGAAAACCACCCGGGAATCCAGTCCGTCGGCATCCAGGCCGGCACCGAAGAGAGTGGCATTAAAATACTCCGACTCCAGTCCATTTATACTCAAATATCCACGGCTGAGATTTAAATTACCAATCATCGTACAGTTAAGGATAACGATTTCACTGCTTTTACAATTGATCTTCACTTTACTGCTGACATTCGTCAGGTCAATGTCGCAATCCCGGGCCATGAAATTCATGTCGCCATCAACGCCTTTGATACTGACAGCTGAGCTTCTGGCATTCAGCCGGATTTTTGTGAAATCCGGAACAATCAGTTCCAAAGTACTATTGATCTTACTGGAGCGGCGGTTGCCATTGATTTCCAGCCTGTTTTCATTCAGGATGAAGCCCACTTTGGATTGATAATATTTTGACCGGGCGTCCTGTTCGGAATAGGTATTAATGCGGCAGTTTTCACGAATACTCATGCTGTTTCCGTAGCGCCCGCTGATAATGATATCGCCTTCGTAATCATCAACATAAAGTTCAAGTTCATCGCCCAACTGATAATTTTTTTCAAAATAGACCTCATAAACACCGTTTGATTCTTTTTCTACCACAAAATCATCCGCCCATGCCAGGGCAGCGAATAAAAGTAAGGGTAACAGATATTTATGATTAAACCTGGCCATCATTCACTCACACTTAGTTATCTTCCGATAATTTTTCCAGGGTTTCTTTGGCGACTTCCTGTACTTTGGGATTGCGGTCGCGACTAGCCATTACCGCCAGCACTGTTTCCAGGTTTTCAGCATCCTGTTTCCTGAGCACTTCAATGGCTTTTAACCGCATTTCACTGCTGGTATCTTTTAAAGCAACAGACTTAAAGGATTCCAGGGTCTGTTCGGACAAATTGTGATTACTCAGTATTTCTGCTGTTTTTAGGCGCACACTTTCATCGGCGTCATGGATCAGCACAGCGGAGAAAGTCTCTTCAATCTGATCATTGATACCCACGTTGGAAAGCAGATTGATCGCCCGTAATCGTGTCGATGGATTTTCATCCTGCCGGGCCGCATAGAGGAGTGTCTTGCGGACAACCGGGTCATCCAGTCCGCCCCGGGCTTCAAAATTATTTTTCAGTTTGTAACTGACCGCCATAATGCCATCTTCGGAATCATTTTCATTAAAATTAAAATCCTGCACTTCAACGTTGCCGGAATTCAGCATGGCGCTGGCCAGAGAATTCTGAAATTTCTGATATTGTTCCGTTGATATTTCAGTGTTGTTGGAGAGCAGGTGGATCATCATATCGGGATTGTTTTTCAGGCCGGAACTCAACCAGACTTTGCCAACCAGTATTCCGATCAGCAGCGTAGCCGCCATCCCGGACAATTGATATTTAGGCTGAGCAAAAAGTTGGGCAAAGGTTTCAGCAATTTCAATGAACATAGTTCTGATGCTTTCCCAGGCGCTTTCTTTGGAAGCTGTGGTATTTAGCTGTTCCATAACTTTCGCGTTGGCGCGGTTGACCAGTTCCATGGAAGGCATTTCTTCCGGTTCATTGGTAAGAATGCTGTTCATCTGCTGCAATTCCGCCAGCTCCTGCCGGCATTTTGGACATTTTTTCAAATGGCTCTGAAAAATTTTGGTCTCCATTTCGGACAATTCGCCAAAATTGTAAAGCATCAGCATTTCTTCATATTTTTTTTCGTGTTTCATAGTAAAACTCCTCAAGCATTCACGAGCGTTTGACGCATTTTTTGTGTTGCTCTGAATAAATATTTCTTGACAGTCCCTTCGGTTGACCCGAGGATCGCTGCAATATCTTTGATCTTTTTCCCTTCATAGTGTTTCATAATGAACACTGTTTTCTGCTTCGGGGACAATTGTGAAATAGCGTAGTGAATCTGTTCCCGCAGGGATTCATTGTAAACTTCATTTTCCGCCTGGTCCTGATCGTCGCCGGGTATGGTTTCCCACATATCCCGCTCACCATCTTCCATATCCACGGTTTGCTGGTTTTTCTTTTTCCTGAAAGAATTGTAAGCAAGATTCGCCAGAATACGGTAGGCCCAGGTGGTAAATTCACTTTCAAACCGAAAAGAGCTCAGATTCTTGTAGATCTTCAAAAAGGTTTCCTGGTAGAGGTCTTCGGCATCCTGATGGTTTTTGGTAAACTTGTAAGCAAGTCCCAGCATTTTCTGACCATGGGTTTTCATAATCTCCTGAAAGGCCATATTATCACCATCTTGTGCTTTCTTAATTAGAACCTTTTCATTCTCATTCATTTTTTTCCCTTATATGATAGAAATAATTTCAAAAGGTTGTCAAAAATAAGATATTTATTTCAAAATTGTAAATTTTCCCGATTTATTCATCTTTTTTCCCCTGATCCGCACTAAATATACACCGGAACTGACTTTTTTTCCTTGTAAATTTCGCAAATTCCAGACCACTTCTTCCACCTCGCCGATATTTTTTTCTCTCAATTGTTGAGAAAAAACCTTCATGCCGGCAATATTGAAAACCTCAATTTCATAGCCATTGCCCCGGCCTGTATTGGGATTCGTCCAGCGAAAATAAAATTCAGCAACATTGCGCACCGGATTGGAGGCGATTGTAATCGCTTTGGTTCGCACCGCAATCTTCTTTGGAATTGTATCCTGAGTTTCTGTCAGGGTTTTATAAATATCCGGAATGCCCCAGCCATAGCGATTGTCCGGCGCGTCATTGCGGTTAGCAAAGGCTTTTAGATTTTTGATGATCAGTTCCGGTGTCCAATGCGGATATTTCTGCAATAGCAAAGCGCAACAACCGGCGATCAGCGGCGTCGAAAAGGAGGTGCCGTTACTATAGCGATAAGTCGTCGGCTCATAAGAATTGGCGACCCAGGTGCGATAGCCCCGCGCGCATACTTCGGGTTTAATACGGCCGTCAAAGGTCGGCCCGTGGGAACTGAAATAGGCGATCTCGCCATTTTTGTCCACCGCGCCAACAGTGAGAGCGCCAAAGGCGTCTGCAGGTGTGATCAGGCCGCCGTCACTAAAGCGCGTGGCGTCATTTCCGGCTGCCGTAACCAGCAATACTCCGCGTTCATAAAGCCAGTTGGCGGCGATCGTTGTTACTCCTGTTTCGCCATCGAGGTCTTCGTAAGTATATTCAAAATTATCAAAGTCGCGATATCCCAGTGACGACGAAATGATCTCCGCCCCTTCCGCTTCCATCCATTCCAGGGCCGCCACATAATAATCTTCTTCAATTCTGGTCTCCGATTTCAGCACTTCGGTTTTTGCCAGTAATACTTCCACATCATAGGCGCTGCCAATCAACATTTCCGGTACATACCCGGCGATACAACTCAAGGCTGCCGTACCATGGGAATGCTGAATGCCGCCAAGGGAATCAGCGGCGTTTTCATCCTGCACATTGTCATCATCATTGATAAAATCATACTGCGCGATCAGCCGGTCATTTTCCAGTAAATAATTAAAGACCTGATGGTCAGTTCGAAAGCCCGTGTCCACAATCCCCATACGAACGCCACGGCCCGTGATTCCCAGTTCATGAACGCGAATGACATTGAGTTGCGCCAGTTGCTCTTCCGATTCTCCGTAGAACCCCGCCGGTTTCGACAGATATTGGATTGGCGCCGAACTTTCTGTCGGCTCCCGGTCACGCCGGCGAATACCAACCGGCTCCAGGCGATCGACGAAGGGAAGTTGCAGCAAAGCGGAACCTTGGGTTTCATCAATGCGGGCGCTGTAAGCGCAGAGCGAACGGGAATAGCTTCTCATATTGATAGTATTTTGCATAATCGCATCTTCAATGCCTTGAGGAGGCTGATAATCCGAGACATCCTTTTCCCAGCCGATTCTCGATAATCTCTGCCGGGTTTTTTCGGCATAAACCAGTTGGTTTCCTGTTCGTTTTTCCAGGTATTGCCGATTCAAAAAGACCCACACAACCGCGGTGTTTTTTGATTGTGAAAGCAGACTTGAGGGATTCAGTATTAATGTAACGTAAAAAAATATCAGACAGATGGATTTTTTCATAAAAATTATTCCATTATTTGCAATTGCAGGTAAACCTAATGATTTATTTCAAAAAAATTTAATATAAAACCGACAAATGTCAAAGGAAGTAAAAAAGAAAGAGAGGCGCATGAAAATTATCAATTGATGTTTACGGTTTTTTTATTTATTTATACATTGATAACCATTATATTACTTGGTTTTGATAAAAACATGACGAACAAAAACAGAAAGGATAAACAATGCGACCAGTATGTGTAATAATTCGAGACGGTTGGGGCATTAATGACAATAAAAAAGACAATGCGGTGGCCGCTGCTGATACAAAGGTAATCGACTCCTTAAAGGAAAAATATCCATGGTCTAAGCTGGAAACTTCCGGCGAGGCGGTGGGACTGCCGGAAGGGTTTCAGGGCTCCAGTGAAGTGGGACACCTGAATATGGGCGCCGGACGGATCGTCGTCCAGGAATTAAAACGAATCGACGACGGTATCAGAGACGGCTCACTGTTCAAGTCAGAAAAATGGCAGGAAGTAATTGACAACTGGAAAAAAAATGATTCCACAATTCACTTTATGGGACTCTTGCAGGATGAAGGAGTTCATGCCCATATGCGCCATCTCTTTACCATGATGCATGAAGCGCGCCAGGCCTTTCCCGCCGGAAAAATGGTAATCCACCCCTTTTTGGATGGCCGTGATACACCGCCGCGCAGCTGTGAAGTTTTCATCAATAAACTACACGAAGTCATGGTGGAAATCGGCGACTGTAAAATCGGAACCGCCATGGGCCGCTTCTATGGTATGGACCGGGGTGAAAAGTGGCATGTTACAGACCAAGCCTACAATTGTATCGTTGACGCGGTAGGACGCAAAGCCGAAACAATTGAAGAAGCCGTGGAACGCTCCTACGCCAATGACAAAACACCGGATAATACGGAAATGGTGGATGAGTATATCGTTCCCCATGTGATCGGTGATTACAAAGGTGTTGCCGATGGCGACTCGGTGGTGCACACCAATTATCGTCAGGACCGCGCGATCCAGCTGACCAAGGCTTTTGTGGAAGAAAATTATCCCGGTAAACTCAATCGCCGGCCTGATATTACCTACGCCGGTTTTACACAGTATTATGATGAATTCAATGACTACCTGCTGGGCTCAATGTCTTCCGGCGGGTCAATGGACAAATTACTGGGTGAAGTGCTGGCTGACAATGGTAAGAAGCAATTGCGAATTGCCGAAACACAAAAATTCCGTCATGTAACCAGCTTTTTCAATGGTAAAAAAACCACCCCCTACAAAAATGAAGACCAGGTGGAAATCAAAAGCGAAATTGATCCCTCCGCTTTTGCATCGCATCCGGAAATGGAAGCCTACAAAGTTACTGACGAACTGCTAAAACGCCTGGAAAATAATCCCTATGATGTCATTGTCATCAATTACGCCAACGGCGACATGGTGGGACATACCGGAAATTTTGAGGCCGCTAAAAAAGCTATTGAAGTTGTCGATGAATGTGTTGGCAAAGTGGTGGACAGATTATTGGAACTGGACGCCCATGTTCTGATCACAGCGGACCACGGAAATGCTGAACAGATGGTAAACTACGACACCGGAATGGTACAGACCAGCCATACGCTCAACCCGGTGGAACTGATCTATGTGGCCAAAGATGCTGACAAGAAAAAGATCAAAGACGGCAAATTATCAGATATCGCGCCCACGGTTCTCAACCTGCTTGATATCAATATTCCGGAACAGATGACCGCCGATGTCCTGATCGAAGATAAATAAATATGGAGTACACCGACCGCGTCGGTGCCTGTCTAATATAAACAGAAGCCACATCTGATACGGTGTGGCTTTTTTTAATTTGATCACGACTCTATAAAATATTGATATTAAAGTATGATCACAAAGAGATTTTAAAGACAATATTTGTTGAACTCTTTCAGAGTTCTTTGTTTGGGAGGGGTTTACTGTCCATGGGCTGGCACCCATGGTTATTATTGTTACATCCCTTCGGGATTGTTGCGAATTGATTCAAAAACATCAAGAGAAACAGGAAAAACAACAGGATCGCAGAATTATATTCCACAATTTTTGTAATGTCTTAATCTGTATTATGAACAATGCCCACTCCACGTCGATACGTTTCCTTCCGTCAAAGGCCGGATATTGTACCGGGAACTATCGGGATTAACCTGAAAATTTATGAATAATTCTGGCTAAAGGAATAATTAAATATTTTTATCCGTGTTATTCCTGTTAATCCGTGTCCCAAACCATTTTTTACTTTTATCCAATGACAGTGATTTTGCAAATCGTCCTTACAATTGCGGATTAGAAATCCGCGGTTCACCCTTTTGGAGTGCATTAACCGTGTTAATGCGAGACCTCATCCCGAAGGAGAAATTTTCATCTGCAACCCGGTCAAAAACTTCCTGAAAATCTGATCATTACAAATACGATAATTCTTATGTCCGGGCTTACGAAAAAAGGCGCTCAATTCATGTTTGCTGATTTCCTGGTCCGCCAGTTTCAACATTTCCAATATATCAAAATCTTTCAGATTGAAAGCGATTTTCAATTTTTTAAATAAAATATTGTTGGTCAATTCTTTTTCCGCTACCGGCTGAGGGCCCTCTTTGCGGCCGCGTCGTTCAATAATCAGTCCGTTTAAAAAAGTGGCTAATTCCTCATCTCCCATTTCTTTGAAACCAGCATCCTCTTCTTTTTTGAGCCAGTGTTGCATTTGTGTTTCGGAAACTTGCTGCCCGGTAAGCCGGTAAATT
>CAYYMT010000023.1:24491-38500 GCA_964472715.1 uncultured bacterium
CCGCCACATGAGGTTCATCCTCAATATTATACCGCGCCATCAACTGATCACTGGTGAGGTCTCTTAACCCCAATCCCCACGCCATAGAAGGAATGTCCAACACGAAATAGTAATAAAGTTCCCGCCATGTCCGGTTGGCTGCTCTGAACAGATGGTCAAGAAAGGCGGAATCAAAATGACTATTGTAGGCGACGAATAATACATGCCTGCCGGCGGCAACACGGTGGTGAAAGGACACAATGCTGTCAACCGCCGCTTCAGTGGACAGCGCGCCCAGTTCCCGCCACTTTTCCGCATTAAAGGCATTCACTTCAAAAGCCCCCGGTGAGAGCCGTTCCGGGTGCTCCGGCTGAATGCGCAGAAACAATGTGTCGATGATCTCCCCATCCAGATCGGTCATGGCAATGCCAATATCGATCATTTCATGATAGCCCGGTACCAGGCCGGTGGTTTCCACATCGATGTGGGCCAGCAGCCAGTCCTCCGGCGCTTCGTCCGGCAGGGCAGACGGGATTGGGATATTTTCAATAGTATCAAGGTCGACTTGTGGTTTTTCCTGGCATGAGATAATGAGGATCATGAGCAGGAGTAGTTGGGTGGTTAGTAATTTTTTCATTTGGTTTTTGTGTCTCCTAAAAAAATTGTGGTAATTCAAAATTTCCGGATAAAGTTCCCAAATTCAATTTGGGAACTAGTGACAAAAATTATATCAATCATACAGGATCGCGGAATTGTATTCAATAAATAAAACATTTTCATATAATTGCGGATTGAAAATCCGCGTTCCCCAATCATCAAACCGATGTCACTTTTTGGAGTGCATTAACCGTGTTAATGCCTGAACCAACACGGTTGGTTCACTCCAAAATTGAAACCACATTGAACGGTGTGGCTTTCACTCGTTCCCAAATTGCATTTGGGAAGGCAACCGAACCACCTCTATTTTATTATACACCCTCGGAACCAGTTGATTATGTCAGTAGAAATTCATATTATTTCACGGCCACAATAAAATAATTCGGCGGAGAGGTATAGAGATTTTCTTTTTCCAGTATCTTGAAACCACAGATTTTAAAATAGTGTAACAAATCGGTTGTCGTCAACATCTTCATTTGCGGTATTACACCGAATTTACTCAACCAGTGTTGCATTTTGGTCATCAGGCGTTTGCTTTCGCCCAGGCAGTCTGTGACAGAAATAAAATAGCCGTCATCTTTCAGCAGGTCACTGATGCGCGCCAGTACAGCCGGTATGCTTTCCACAAAATAGAGAATATTAAAGGCCATGATCACATCATAGGAGTGGTCGATCAATTCACTATCAAACAAATCCGCTACCTTAAAGTCAATATTTTCGATCCCGCTCTTTTTGGCTTTTTCCCGGGCGAGCACAATCATTTTTTCCGATATATCAATGGCGGAAACCTGCTTTACCTTTGGCGCCAGTTCAATGGTGGTGATTCCCGTTCCACAGGCAAAATCGAGGCAGATATCACTCTTTTTCATATATTTCAGCGATTTATCAATAGTTTTGCGGTAACTCTCGCGATATTTTTTATGGACACCGGCATCATACTTACCCGACATCCTGTTCCAGAATTCAACAGATTTATGCATCCTAATCCTCCAATATTATTAATCAGCAAATTGCGTATCATATAATTTTTTATACATACCATTGGTACCCAGCAATTCCGAGTGGGTGCCGGTTTCCACAATTTCCCCATTATCCATGACTACAATTTTATCAGCATTTTGGATCGTACTCAATCGGTGAGCGATTACAAAACTGGTGCGGTTTTTCATCAGGTGCTCGATGGCTTGCTGCACTTTGGCTTCACTTTCGGAATCCAGGGCGGAGGTTGCTTCATCCAGAATCAGTATTGAAGGATTTTTAAAAATAGCGCGGGCAATGGCAATCCGCTGGCGTTGCCCACCGGACAGGCGGGAACCGTTTTCCCCCACATTGGTTTCGAATTCTTCCGGCAATTCTTCAATGAATTCCAGGGCATTGGCAGCCCGGGCCGCCCGCAGCAACCGGTCTTCATCAAAATCGCTAATTCCATAGGCGATATTGTTGCGGATAGTATCATTGAAAAGAATCGTGTCCTGGGTGACAATCCCCATCATCCGGCGCAGGGATTTCAGGGAAAATCCACTGATATCCTCACCGTCAATAGTTACCCTTCCTTTAATGGGATCATAAAACCGCGGCAGCATGTCTACCAAGGTGGTTTTTCCGGCGCCGCTGTGGCCGACAAAAGCTACGATCTCCCCTTTATTAACTGTCAGATTAATATTCTTCAGTACATAGTCCAGGGAAGTTTCGTATTTAAACCATAAATTTTCATATTTGATGGCATTATCAAATTTTTCAATCACAGTGGGATTGTCCGTTTCTTTAACTTCAATGTTCTCATCAAGAATGGTAAAGACGCGCTCACCGGCTGCAATCCCCTGCTGAATTTTAAGGTTGACCTTGTTTAATTTCCGGATCGGGTCCATCATCGCGAATATCAGGAAAACATAGCGGAGAAAATCTTCCGCTGTCATGCCATTGCCATTGATCACACTTTTTCCGCCAAAATATAGGAGAATGACCCCGATTCCCACGGCGAAAGTTTCATTGATCGGCGATGATAGCCGGCGCAGTTTGACCCGTCGGTATATTAAGCGAAAATACTTTTGCGTTTCTTTAAAATATTTCTCCAGTTCAAACTTTTCCATGGCAAAGGCCTTGACAATACGAATGCCGTGAACCGTTTCATTAATGATCGATGATATCCCCGCCATCTGCCGGGAAGTGCGAATGGATTTGCGGCGAATGCTCTTCCCGATCACCTGCATCAAATAGGCTGAAACCGGAATGATCAGCAAGGCCGCAATGGTCAGCCGCCAATTGATCACAAATAGCGCAAACAAAAAGGTAAAAATATTGATCGGTTCCACCAGCAGCCGGTTGAAACTCACGCCCAGGGTTTCCCGTACATTACGAATATCAAAGATCAGGATGGAGGATATTTCTCCCGGTTTCCGGCGATCAAAAAAATTCATTGACAGCAGGCTGAGATGCTCGTAGACCTTATTGCGCAGATCGGTAATGGCTTTGGATTGAATGTAGCCGAAGGATATCCCCCGCAAATAAAGAAAAATATTTTTCAAACCAAACATCAGGAAAATCAGCACACAAAGGCGTTTCAGCGTCTCCAGTTTGGTGCCTGTGGATATGAATGTCGAAGTCCAGTATTTAATTTTCTCGTTAAGCCCGGCGTCACCGGCAGTTGCCGCCGCTTCCAGGTCCTGCACGATATTGACGGCTTTTTCCTGGGGAAATAAAAATTTTGCAAAAGAGGCGGTCAGCCAAAGGGAAGCAACATTTGTCACAACATAGAATAAAGAGGCTAAAAATGCCAAAATCAAAGTTTTCTTATAAGGTATAGCATATTCTAGAATGCGCAGAAAGGTTTTCATAAATCCTCTAATTCTTTTAACAGGCGCGGTAAAATCTCACTTTCCGGAACTTTGTCAATGACCTCCCCTTTTTTAAAGATCACACCATTGTTTTTGCCGCAGGCCACACCGATGTCTGCTTCCCGGGCTTCACCGGGGCCGTTGACAATACAACCCATGACGGCTATAGTCGCTTTTTTCTTCATTTGCCCGGTCTCTCTTTCAATTGCTTCTGCGATTTCAGCGACATTGGTCTGTGTGCGCCCGCAAGTGGGGCAGGATACGATATTAATTCCCGTATCAATCAGATCCAGTGATTTTAAAATAGCGAATCCGACCCGGACTTCTTCCACCGGGTCACCGGTAAGTGAAACACGAATCGTATCACCGATACCTTCAGCGAGCAAAGTCCCGATACCCACTGACGATTTAATGGTCCCCTGCCGCACCGGCCCCGCTTCCGTGACCCCGAGATGCAACGGATAATCGTATTTTTCAGAAAAAAGACGGTTGGCCCGGATCATTAAATAGGTATTGCTGGATTTTAAGGAAACCGCGATATCATGAAAATCATTATCCCGGCATATTTTGATGTGGCGCTCAGCGCTTTCCAGCATTGCCGCAGGAGTCGGATGACCGTATTTTTCCAGCAGGTCCTGTTCCAGGGAACCGGAATTCACACCAATTCGAATCGGAACCCCCGCCACTTTGGCTTTTTGCAGAACCTTCCGGACCTTTTCAGAATCGCCGATATTACCGGGGTTGATACGGACTTTGTCAATACCGCCGTCAATGGCCATCAGGGCCAGTTGATAATTGAAATGAATATCCGCCACCAGAGGAACGGTTGAATGCCGCTTAATGGCGGGAATTTTTTTCGCGGCATTGACATTGGGAATTGTGATGCGAATAATCTGGCAACCGGCTTGTTGCAAAGCATTGATTTCCGGCAGCAGTTTATTCAGATCTTCCGTATTGGCAGTTGTCATTGACTGCACTGTAACCGGCGCGTCACCACCGATATATAAATTACCGGCTTTAATTTTCCGGGTCTTTTTTCTTATAATTCTTATCATAGTTCTCAACTTATTGACAATAATTTTCCCAGACAAATAAAAAATAATTAATTTTTTGCTTGCCATAAAAAAAAAAGCGCCATAAATTTAGCCCGCTTTTTGAGCATACGACGGTAAGACCTGCAACAGGGCTAACCAGGTAATGGTGGGTGTAGCTCAGGTGGTAGAGCGCTTGGTTGTGGCCCAAGTGGTCGCGGGTTCAAATCCCGTCACTCACCCAAAGATTTTAATGGTGCTATCGGCTAACGGTTAGGCCACAGGGTTTTCATCCCTGCAATCGGGGTTCGATTCCCCGTAGCATCACAAAGGCTGTCTGAAAAGGCAGCCTTTTTTTGTATTCCTTTATTTCCTTATAAATTCCACTAAAATAAAAACTATATCATTTCATATTGAACTAATTTTTATTATGTTTATATATTAAAAACAGATTTGAAACAGGAACCAAGTATGACAACGATAAATAAAAATATTTTTGCAAAATCAATCTCAAACACGATTCACCCATTGATCTTGTCCCCCCTGACTTTCACGATCTTATTTATACAGTCCAACCCGTCCAGCAAATTTTCCTACCTCTATCTTTTTATGGTAATTATGACAACCTGCATCATTCCATTATACTATGTCTTAAGGATGAAACAAAAGGGCGAAATAGAAAACATTGATATACCCAGCCGGCCCAAACGACAAAAGCCCTTTATTAAGGGTACAATTTTATTCCTGATTACCTCCTTCCTGCTGGTATTATTGCGAGCCCCGGAAAATCTCGTCACCATCATGCTGATCTACACAATCAATACAGGCCTGGCAACGCTGATCACCCGGTATTGGAAAATCAGCGTGCATGGTCTTTCCTTTGGAATACCGATTGCCACCTTTGGTATGCTTTTATCCAAAAGATATTTTTATTTTTCAACTTTATTGCCGTTATTAGTATATAGCAGGGTAAAATTAAAAGCCCATACTGTTTCGCAGGTCATTGCCGGATTTGGATTGGGATTTATTTTGACAATTTTACAGATCAAAATATTATGGCCTGACTTGGTTTGACCAGAATAATAAAAAATAAAAAGGGAAGACAATGAAAGAAAAAATGAGTGACGTATTGAGTGTAATTTTAGGCGGCGGAAAAGGAACCAGGCTTTATCCATTAACCCGATACCGCGCCAAACCGGCCGTTCCCATTGCCGGAAAATTCCGGCTGATCGATATTCCCATCAGTAATTCTCTCAATAGCGGCATTAATAAAATTTACCTTTTGACCCAGTTCAACAATCACTCACTTCACCGCCATGTCAATGACACCTATCAGTTCGGCCCTTTCACCAATGGTTATGTAGAAATTTTAGCGGCCCAGCAGACCAATGCCAATAAAGACTGGTACCAGGGAACAGCCGATGCCGTGCGCCAGAATTCACACTTTATTTCCAATGCCAATACAGAATACACATTGATCTTATCCGGCGACCATCTCTATCGTATGGATTATCGAAAATTTGCCGAATTTCATATTGAAAAAAAAGCCGACGTCTCACTTTGTGTTCAACCGGTTGGCCCCGAAAGTGCCTCGGATTTCGGTATCATTCAAACCGATGAAGAGGGACGTGTCCTCAGGTTTGTCGAAAAGCCGAAAGAAGCCATGTTCGATGATGTTAAATCACCGGGATTGCCGGAGGAAACACCTTTTCTGGCCTCCATGGGAATTTATTTCTATAACACGGAAAAACTACTTCAAAACCTTTATGAAATCCAGCGGGAAGATTTTGGCCATCATATTATTCCCAAAATTCTTGATGATCACAATGTTTTTGCCTACAAATTTAGTCGGTATTGGCGTGACATCGGAACCATCGGCGCTTTTTATGAAGCCAATCTGGAGATGGCTGATATGAATCCGCCATTTAATTTTTATAATCAGGATTCTCCTTTTTATACACGCCCCCGGTTTCTACCCGGCTCCAAATTTAAAGATTGTAAAATTAATAATGCCCTCATCAGCGACGGCTGTTCTTTAACCAACACGATCGTCGAGCACGCTGTCATCGGATTGAGAAGTAAAATCGGCGCCGGCACTACTCTTCGCGATGCCATCATTATGGGCTATGATTACTATGAAAGGCCTGAAGAGCGCGAAGCAATTCCACTGGGAATCGGTGAAAATTGTCTGATTGAAAATGCCATCGTTGATAAAAATGTCCGGGTCGGCAATAATGTCAAAATTATCAATGAAAAGAAAATTCAGGAAGCCGAGGAAGACTCCTACTATATCAGAGACGGCATTGTAGTGATTCCAAAGCATACAGTAATTCCGGACAACACAATAATTTAGATTATGAAGAATATTAATAAAGTATTATCGTCAATTCAATCGCACCCTGATTCCAATCAGGAAATGATCGAAAAACAGCTCAAGGCCCGGGACATCACTTCGCAAAAAGTCATTGAGGCATTTCAGAAAACCGACCGTAAACTTTTTGTCCCGGAAAAATATCAACATATGGCCTATGCCGACCAACCGGTAACCATCGGCCATGCACAAACTATTTCCCAGCCCTATATTGTTGCCTTTATGACCGAAAAATTAGACCTGAAAAAGGACTCAAAGGTTCTGGAAATCGGCACCGGCTGCGGCTATCAGACCGCGATTTTGGCCCAACTGGCAAATTTTGTTTACTCCATCGAGGTTATTCCCGAGCTGATAAAAAAAGCTAAAAAGAATCTCAGAAAAGCCGGTATCGATAATGTTGAAATATACAATCGTAACGGGCGGGAAGGCCTGCCTGAACATGCGAAATTTGACAGGATAATTGTGGCGGCGGGCAGCCGTGACTTACCCTCCCAACTCATCATCCAACTGGCTGATGAAGGGAAAATGATCATTCCGGTTGGCAAAGTTCACAGTTCCCAGGAGTTGTTGTTAATTTCCAAAGAGGGTGGAAAAATCAAAAAAGAGGCAATCTTGCCGGTTCGATTCGTTCCACTGGTATAAAAAAACAAGGATTATTCAATGAGTAAAATCAGGCTGACTCTAAACAATGAGACCGTTATTTTTGGTAAACCGGGTGAAAAAATTATTGATATACTTCAAAGAAATCTCCCCGCTGGTTCTTATCAACCCTATATTGCTGTAAAAAACCATAAATTTTGCTCATTAAACGATGTTGTGACTGAGGATTCAAACATTAGTACTTTTCCGGAGTTTCATGATTCCTCGCGGCGAACCTATATCAATACGGCAATTTTTCTCCTGTCACACATCTGTAACAAAAAATTTCACGACATCGACCTGATGGTTCTTCACAGTATGGCGGATGGTGTTTATTGCAAATTCACCAATCAAAAAGCCACCAGTGAGGTTATCAAAAAAATCAAGCTTGAATTTCAAAACTATGTGAAAAACGCCCTTCCAATCACACCGGTTTTATCAGATAAAATAGCCGCGATTCGTTATTTTCAATCTGTGGACCGGGATGACACAGCGCACCTGCTTCGCTATTGTTCACAAAATTATGTCACTCTTTACCAGATCGAAGATCGAAAATACTGGGAGCAGGCACCCCTGGCGCCGAGCACTAACCTACTGAAAGTTTTTGACATTCTGCCCTATTCCGAAGGATTTATTTTGAGATGCCCGATCGAGGGCGCGCCGGACAAAATCCAGGAGTTTACCAACCAGGAAAAGCTCTATGATGTTTTTCAGGAATTTGTCCACTGGGGCGATATTCTGAATCTGTCCACCATCAGTGACATTAATGCGCATATTGTCGCCCACAACATCGCTGAAATCATCAAAATATCGGAATCCCTGCAGGACAAAAAGATGTCCTACATTGCCGACCAGATTTTTGGCGCGGAAAAACGGCTGGTTTTCATTGCCGGCCCCTCTTCATCAGGAAAAACGACCTTTGCCAACAAACTGGCAATTCAATTAAAAGTGCTGGGACTGAATGCCATTACCCTCTCACTGGATAATTATTTTAAGGACCGGGACGAACTGCGCATCGAACAAGGAGAGAACCTGGACTTTGAAATTCTGGGCGCCATAGACCTGAATTTACTCAATCAACACCTTAAATTACTTCTCAATGGCCATGAAATCGCTCTGCCCAGGTACAATTTTATTACCGGCAAAAAAGAAGACAGCGGTGTCAAATTAAAAGTTGATGACAATACAATTCTGTTATTTGAAGGTATCCACGGCATTAATCCCGGGCTGACCCCGGACATCGACGACAGTGTCAAATTTAAAATCTATATCAGCGCCCTGACCCACCTGAATTTTGACCGCAAAAACCGCATTGCCACCCATGATATGCGGCTCATCCGCAGAATTGTCAGGGATTACAAATACCGGGGCTACACCGCCGCCGACACCATCGCCATGTGGAAAAAGGTCGTTGAGGGTGAAAAAAAGTATATTTTTAAATTTCAGCAGTTTTCTGACATTATGTATAATTCCGCCCTGGTATATGAAATGAATGCGCTGAAAAACTATGCTGAAAAAGTACTGATGCAGGTTCCCTTTGAACATCCCAGTTACCCGGAAGCGGAACGGTTGCTGGATATTCTGTCCTTTTTCCTTCCCATAGACGCGGAAGCCATTCCGGACACTTCTTTGGTTCGTGAATTTCTCGGCGGCAGCGCTTTTCGAAAAGAGTGTCTGTAAACCTGCTGATTTTTGCCAGAATTTTTTGGTCAGAGAAAAAAATGAATGAATTTATGCAATCCCCCCTGTTTATGTACTTAATTGTCCCGCTTCTGATATGTTTATCCCGTATCATTGACGTTTCACTCGGTACTTTAAGAATTATCCTGGTGTCTAAAGGGGCTAAAATACTGGCGCCGGTTCTGGGATTTTTTGAAGTGTTAATTTGGTTGATCGCTATCGGTCAGGTGATGCAAAACCTGACAAATGTGTTTAACTATATTGCTTATGCATTAGGATTTGCACTGGGTAATTATGTTGGCATAATCATGGATCACAAAATTGCTCTGGGCATGGTTGTCCTTAGAATTATCACACGACACGAAGCTACTGAACTTATTGATTTTTTTAAGAAATCTGATTACGGCATAACCATTCTTGAAGCGAATGATGGATATGAACGGGTCAGCGTCCTGTTCACTATCATTAAAAGAGCCAACCTGCCGGTCATTGTCCAAAATATAAAAAAATACAATCCCGGCGCCTTTTATTCAGTAGAAGATGTGCGGTTTGTTTCCAATATAATTTTACCCACGACAAGAAACTGGCGAAAATTCAAATTAAATCCCCTGGCAAATTTACGCAAAGCCAAGTAACAATCTGTTCCAATTCCTCACTGGGAAATTTTTATTTCTGATAATATTTTTAAGCTTGGTCAGGATAAAAAACTATGACTGAGTTCATGTAATATGAATACCCTCTGAAATAATTCATAAAAAACATCATAAATTATTTCATAAATTATTTCATGAATTTATTGACATTGTCTTCCTTTTGTTTTAAACTACAAAAAAAGGAGTCTGTAAACAATGAAAATCGGCGAAGTTATCGAAAAAGTTAACAAGCTGTTATCTGAAGAATCAGAGGAATATTCCTACAGGGATTTTATAAGCGCCTCAAAAATAAATGGTTTCAGAAAAATGGGACTTATTAAACCACCCTTGAGAAAAAAGAAAAATTGTGCCTACTATGATTATAAAGAGATACATTTTCAATTGATATTAAACGCCTACAAAAAAATAGTTTTTAACCGAATGCGGACAAGGGATGCATTTGAAAAAACTCACGAAGAACTTTCGCATCCCAGTTTATTTTAATTACACCCCGGATTTTTCTGGAGAAATAGAGTTAAATGGATAGAATTAAACTAATAACTTTAATCTTTTTACTAATAAGTTTTGGTCTGGCACAAGAATCCGGTACTAGAGCCTTATACGATGAAGCACGACTGGGCTTAACATTACAGCAGTTGTTGGAGAATTCCAAAAGAGCGGGTATCGACCTTTCCGATCCCAACTATGCCGAAGAACAGGCGCGTCAAAATGGCATTCCCCTGTCAACTCTGAATGAATGGCTGCGTCTCAATGAGGTCAATCAAAATACCACCATTGAAATTTCCTGTGACGGTGATTCATCTAAAAATGCAACCCGGGTTGTCGAAGACCGCCCCGAACCGCCACCCATCCCGGAAGAAGAAGATTGTTACTTTGGCTATGATATTTTTGACCAGATTCCGGAATCCTTTAAACCTTCCGAATTTGGCCCGGTCAATGACGGCTATATTATCAATCCCCAGGATCAAATTAGACTCATTGCCTGGGGCGCAACGGAATTTCAATATGAATTGGAAGTGGATAAAGAAGGGCGGATATTTGTTCCCAAAGTCGGCCAGTTTACCATTGCCAATATGCGACTGAAAGAAGCCCGGGCCCAATTAAAAAACTGGCTGTCCAGCCGTTACCAGGGATTGGCCGGTGAATCGCCTTCAATGTTCATGGACCTGACAGTAACCCGGATCAAACCGATTAAAATTTTTGTTTTGGGAGAAGTCAACAATCCAGGCGGGTATCTTCTCCGAAGTCTCCCGTCAGCTTTTAATGCCATTTACAGCACCGGCGGCATCAAGACGACCGGTAGTTTAAGAAACATAAAAATTATCCGGGACGGCGTTGTAGTTGACACTTTGGATATGTATGATTACCTGGTGGACGGCGCTAAAAGAATTTCCCACATCGAATTACGGGACAATGATAAAATATTTGTGCCTGTCAGAGGAAAAACCGCTTATATCGGCTGTGAAGTGATGCGGCCCTGTACCTATGAATTGAAACCCGGTGAGACCTTAAAAGACCTGATCCGGTTTGGGGGCGGTATCACCTCAAAGGCCTACCTGAAATACATTACTATCAAACGCATCGCACCCCTGGAAGACCGCATAATCCGCGGCTCTGACCATTGTGAAGTCCAAAGTATTGAAGATGTTTGTTTCAAACAAATGTTAAGAGGCGAGAAAACCCATGAAATCGCCAATGGCGACTCAGTTTGTGTTTTATCCATTTCCGAACCCATTAAAAATTACGTGGAACTGGAAGGCGCTGTCTGTAAGCCGGGAAAACGTGAACTGCAAAAATTGACCAAAACCGTCACCAAACTCATTGAATATGGCGGCGACGGCCTGCTGGATGACGCCTATATGAAGAGGGCGGAAATCTACCGGCTGGAAAAAGATCAGACCCGGTCATTAATTAGAATAAACCTGGAAAAAGCCTTTGCCGGCGATCCCAGGCATAATATTGAATTGCAAAAAGGCGATATACTTCGTGTGTTCCATATCAATGAGATCATTGACACCTATCAGGTCAGTATTACCGGCCCGGTCAAAGACCCGGGAACTTATGAACTGCTGGATGACATGACCATCAATGATCTGTTATTCAAAGCCGGCGGTTTGTATGATGACGTTTTTAAAGACGGTATTTATCTGGAACGCGCCGATTTAATCCGCCGACAAGCAGATGGGATAAATGACACAACCATTGCCTTTAATCTGGAAATGGCGCTGAACAATAAGGGAATCGGGACAGAACTCCTAATGCCCTATGACCGGATTGCCATTTATCCAAGAGATATCAGTAAAATCAGTGATAAACACGTCACAATTTCCGGCTATGTAGAAAATCCCGGACGCTATCCTTACACCTCGGATATGTCACTGGAAGATCTGGTTGTGGCAGCCGGGGGTTTTCGTGAGGGCGCCTTTCTCGAAAGTGTTGAACTGAACCGCCCCATCAGGCATAAAACTTTTACGCCGTCACTTTATAAATTTGATTACATTCATATTCCTCTATTGGAAAGTTATACCATTGAAAAAATGTCCCATGTCATTAACAACAGGCTTGAAGCGCTAAAAATCGCCCGCAATTTCCAATTACAGCACCGTGATATTGTGCGCGTCAAACAGGACCCGGATTTTAAACAGGCCACCACTGTGACATTGACCGGCGAAGTCTATTTCCCTGGCAATTATACCATGGTCAGTGAGGATGAAACATTATTCAATTTACTCAAAAGAGCCGGCGGATTAAAGCCCACCGCCTATTTAAAAGGGGCCAAAGTAACGCGCAATAATCAGCGCCTGGTGGTGAATATGGAAGAACTACTGGAGTATGAAGACGATGACAAAATGCTCTATCTCAGCAATAATGATGACATCCATATTCCCAGAAAACCTCAGCAGGTCACGGTCAGCGGCAATGTCGGCTCCATCGGCGCGGTCCAGTATCAGCAGGGAAAACGACTCTGGCATTACATCGGTAAACGGGGCGGACTCAGGGAAGATACCAAATATATATACCTGATTGCACCCAATGGGGAAATTCGAAAATCCAGAAAATTTATGGGCTTTTATTTATGTGATCCCTCCTGCGGATTTTTCCTCTGTAATCCTATCGTTGAGGACGGATCGGAAATCCTTGTCACTAAGAAACCAATGGAAGAGACGGCAACAGAGGGTAATGTCAAGCAGACAATCAGTCAGACAGTAACCCTGGCCACCAATACATTGATCGCAATATTATTATTAAGGCAATTATAAAATGACCACCACCTATGAAAAAATAAAAGAAGATAAAAGCATTAATGTGCTTGAAAATCTCCTGGCTTTTATTCGACGTTTAAAAATCCTTTTTATTTTTATTGCAATTGCTCTACTCCTTGCTTTTATATCAATATTACTCTATGATCGGGATTATGTCTCAACTGCAAAGATCATCCATAAATATTCACGCTCTGATAATACAAACCTTAATCCCACCTCAATCCGTTTACAATCAGACCAGGAAATAATGCCCAATGAATATTCACAAATTCAGGGCGACAGAACCATTAATTTCGGCCTCCCCCAGCATGTTATCAGTGAAATTGCCGGCAGTAATCGGTTTCTTCTGGCCGTTGCAAAAGACCGGTCAATACCGGTTGCAAAGGATTCGTCTATATCCTATATTCAGTATCTGAAATCACAAAAATCCGACCGGTCATTCCTAAGTTATGTAAAAGAATATACAATCGGCCTGCCCAAAAAATTTATTAAATTTCTTAAAAACCTCCTAAGCCGCGATATTCCATCCGGTTTTTCTGTTCCTGCAAACTATCTCACACTTGAAGAAAAATCAGCAATTAAAAAATTATCCGGGATTATATCCGTTGATATTAATTCACCTAAAAACCAGGATTATCAAACTATCACCTTTGCAGTTAAAACAGAATCCCCTTCCTTAAGTGTGGCGATTTGTAACAGCGCCATCAAAAAAATGCAACGGGAACTGGAAACAATCACAACTGATAAAGAAAAGGAAAACCTGGATTTTATTAAAAATCAGTTTTGGCAGGTACAGCGTCAACTGGAAAATGCTGAACAGAAACTTGTAAAGTTCATGGACAGAAACCTCGACCCTCAGGATGCCCGGTTAAAAGTAGAAGTCGAGCGCCTGAAACGGAAAG
>CAYYMT010000024.1:0-34209 GCA_964472715.1 uncultured bacterium
AAAAATGACCGGCAGTTCGCTCAAAACTATGACTTAAAGGCAAAAAGGATAAAAAAGAATCCTTCTCTGACAAATCCAGGGCTTTAACTGACGCAGTTACATTGCTGCAAATATTTTTGTGGGTCAGCATCACCCCTTTCGGCTCGCCGGTGGTACCGCTGGTGTAAATCAATGTTGCAACATCGTCGGGCTTAATTTTCGTATATTCATCTTCGAATTTGGTTGGGTTTTCCTTTTCAAATCCTTTTCCTTTTTTTAATAATTCATCCAGAGTAATGAACTTCGGATGATCGATGTCACTGTTATCCAGCATGATCACCTTTTTTACAATATGCAGGTGATCGATTATTGACAGAACCTTATCAGCTAATTTCCGTGTGCCGCATACCAAATATTTAGATTCCGAATGCATGGAAATCCATTTCATTTGCTTGGGGGTCAGTGTCGGATAGATAGTTGATAAAATACCGCGGCTAAAAATGGTGCCGTAATCAAAAAGCGCCCACCAGATACTATTATCAGCAATAATACCAACATGGTCACCCTGTTCAAAACCCATGGAATACAATCCATTACTGATATTTTTCACATAATTCCAGGCGTCATTAAAACTGATATGAACCCATTTCTTGTTACTTTTATATCCGTAGATATCCTTATCAGCATATTTGTCAACGGCATTCTTAAACATCTCCGTAATCGTTTTAACATTGAATTCACTCATTTTCACCCCTTTTAAAAATATTTATTTTTCATTTGATTTTTATTCCAGATTATTTAATTTACCGGCGTTCTTTTTAAGGCCGAAGTGGTGGAATTGGTAGACGCAACGGATTCAAAATCCGTCGAGCTTATGCTTGTGGGGGTTCGACTCCCCCCTTCGGCACTACCTAATAAAAAAAGCCTTGTAAATACTGAATTTGCAAGGCTTTTTTTGTAAATATTTATTCCAACTGAAAGATCGTTATCATTGGTGTCGAATTTTATATTTTGATATGAATTATTCATAAGCTCTAATTTAACGGTCAAACCCTGATTTGAAAACAACTTTTTGATAAACCCATTTTAATAAAAACGAATAAGTTAACAAATATCTAATATTTCAAGGTCCGGAAATTTTGTCTCCGACAATAATACCTTTAATAATATTCAAAAAATTATTGATTGTAAAATCAGTATTAACGGTAACCAGGCATTTATTAATTAACAAAGGATTGTTTATTGATTATTTATCCTCTTGATCATCCGTTGCGCTTTTTCCCATTCTTCATCGGCATTGGGATATAATTTTTTTACTTTTTGCAATTCCGATATGGCCTTTTCATTCATTCCCATTTCTTTATAACAACATCCAACCCGGTATTGTGAATAGGCTTCCTTGTTTCCGTCGCCCAGGCCGAATACGCGATTATACAGTTTGATTGCTTGTGAATACTCTTTGTTCACATATAAAATTTCAGCTTCCCACCATTGCGCGTTATCAGCCAGTGCATGCTTAGGATACTTTTCATAAATGGTTTTAAAAATTGTTTTTGCTTCATTGAATTTTTTGTCATAAAAATAATTCAGGCCGCATTTATATGACTTCTCGACAGTTTTTGGCGACAATGGCAAATCCTTGTCCTTCTTCTTCAAAGCATACAACAATGACATTCCTCTGGGGATATCCGCCAGTGTTAAGGAAACCCGGCGATTTAACTGGTTTTTCAGTTTATTGTCCGGTGGCGCCAGAAAATCTCCCACCCCCATATTCATTATGAAAATTCTGGTGGCCATTTTTTTCTGTTCATCAGCAGGAACAAGGTCCAGCAACAACTGGCCGACAGTTTCACACCGTTTCCTGGAAATTTGATTATTGATTTCAGGAGATCCGGTGGGATCGGTATAGCCCCGTAAATTCAGATAAATATTGTCATTCTGTTGCAAGGCTTTGATCGCTTTGGCCAGGGTTATCACATAATTTTTATTGAAGTTTTTACTTGGTGTTTTGTATTGACCCAAATCAAAATATATATCATCAAAATACATGTTCAATTCCTGATAATCATTCCGAACTTGCTTTTCCTTTGCAACCGGTTCCCGGGAGGGTCTTCCCTGGGTAATATATATTTTCTGCTGACATTGAACAGGGGATTTATCCGGATCATACATGATTTCCGCCTGAATGACTTTGCTTCCGGTGCCAATATTTTTTTCCACATAATCAGCGCTATATCTGATCGTATAAACTTTATCTAATTTGGACCCTTTTTTAACTGTTTTCCAATTCCCGGTATTATCCTGCCAGGAAAGTGAAATATCAGCTGTTCCTTCGCCGATAATTACCAGCAAGAGTTCATTTTTGGATTTTAGGTTAAAAGTGTCAGCGGGCACAAGGGAAAACTTAAATTCCGGAATATCAAATTTCGGAGAAGTTTTATCAGCAGTATCAGTCTGAACGACTTTTTGTGACGGCGGTTGCTGCTTACGTTGATCTTCAATGATCTTTTCAGGCTGGTCTTCTTTTATCACCTGTTTGCTGCTGCTGCAACCTATTAAACATACAATGCATAGAATAAAATATTTTTTCATATCTACCTCAATTATCCAATTTCCCCAATTACTGATAATATTATAGATTTATTCGAAATTTCAAAAGCATAAAAAAAAATCATCCGAAAAACGGATGATTTTTTTTAAATATATTATTGATTATTGATCTGGATTAATCTTCTTCCTGAGGTTTATCCATTTTGGTTTCCTCAAGTGATTCAACCTGGTCTTCAATATTGTTAAGATTTCTGTTCAATCTGCGCAGAATCTGTTTCAGGTCAAGAATTTCATTGTTTGTTTCTCTTCTGACGCTGGAAAGTTTGTCTGAAGTCTCCTGCAGTTGAGTTTTTAGTCCGGTTAATTCCGCATTTGTACTGGATTTGAATTCTTCAAGAGAAAAATTCACATCATCAATTTTAGTGGCTAATTCCTGTTTAGTCTCATCAAGTTTTCTATTTAAATCTGCCACTGAATTTTGGAATTCCTGGATGTGTTTTCCACGGCCGATAAATTTTAATTCAAGATCGTGAAGCGCATGGTCAAAAGATTCAACCTGAATGGATTGTAAGGAATCCTGACTATTCAGCACGGTCATACGTTCGTTCACAGTACCAAATTTGTATGCAAAAAATATTGATACTCCGACCAAAATAACAATTGCAATAGTTTTAATTACTTCTTTCATTTAATAGCTCCCATTATTTTTTATTTAAACTCTTCCGGATGTGACTGTATCGGCCGACATCCCCTCCTTTTTTCTTTTTATACTAAATTTTCGAAATCAAATAACGATATAGAATTTACAAATCTATAATTAATTTTCAATACTTTTCTTTAAAAAAATAGATTTTGACCCGCCCAACATTCATTATTCAATTGTCAAAGTTTGATATTAATTTTTTGTCCGCATTTACAGCGCGGTTCTTTTAAATTATTTTTGACAACAGTGAAAATTTGCCTCTCGATCAATAATTCGCCACAACCGGGGCAATAGGTATTATCATACTTTGTTGTCATTACATTGCCCTCATAGACATAATGAAATCCTTTGTCAAGAGCAACCTGTCGAATGTTATCCAGGGCCTGTTTTGACGTTCTGGGTACATTCAGCATTTTATAAGCCGGATGAAATGCTGAGAAATGAAGTGGAACTTCCGGACCAACATGATCATAAAGCCAGTCCAGCAGACCGGTCACATTATTCTCTGAGTCATTGTATCCGGATACAATTAAATTTGTGATTTCCAGAAAAACATCCATTTTTGCCAGTTGCTGAATGGTTCGCAATACCGGTTCCATCTCAGCGTGACAAATTTCTGAATAAAAATTTCCGCTACTACTCTTAAGATCAATGTTAGCGGCATCAATTAATGAGTATATTTCCTGTAAGGGTTCAGGGTTTATGTAGCCATTGGAAACTATTACAGTTTTCAGGTCTTGTTCTTTTGCAATTTTTGCGATATCAATAATATATTCGCCAAAAACCGTTGGCTCATTATAGGTAAAGGCTATTGATTCACATTCATTATTAACAGCCAGATCCACCACCTCGGCAGGAGACAGATATTCACGGTCCTTTCGAACATAATTTTGCCGGGCGATCTGATAGTTCTGGCAAAACTGGCATTCCAGGTTGCACCCGATGGTACCGATGGAAAAAACTCTGGAACCGGGATAAAAATGAAATAATGGCTTTTTTTCAATGGGATCAATATTGAGGGCGCTGGGATAGCCGTACACAAGAGTGTGTAATTCACCCTTTTTATTCTGGCGCGTTTGACAAAAACCTTTTTTATTTTCCGCAATAATACAATTTCTTGGACACAATTGACATTGAACGCGATTATCCTCTTGTGCCTGCCACCATTTTGCTAACATAATTTTTAATCCTATCAAATATTAAAGAAAGAAGAGTATTAAAAAACTACAAATACGCGATCCGATTGTCAATAGAGTTTTGGTATTAGCCAAAAAAAAAATAGGGTGAGAATTTATATTCCCACCCTACTATAATGTCTGATTAAAATCTATTAGTTATAGAGTTTTGTTCTTAATTTTAAAACAGTACCGGGAGTAATATTATCCAGATCAGATCCTAATTTTGTTGCGTTATCCCGCAAAATAACAATCCATGCATAATTGTTGTCGTATTCTGTACCGGCAATTGACCAGAGTGTTTCATTTGTTTTCACGGTGTAATCATAGTATTCGTACTTTAAAGGATTAGCGTTTTCCTTCTCCTTTTTTAACAAAAATTCATGATAAGGGAAAATAAGATTCGGATTATTCCCGATCTTTTTCTTATTCCACTTATAAATCAGTTTCCATTTGGATTTATCGCCATATTCGTTTTTGGCGATTTTTGATAACCAATCATTGGGTTTAACCATGTAAAAGATTTCAATGGTGTCTTCTTCCGTAACTGCAGTAAGAGCATCTTCTACTTTTTCTTCTTTCTGTTCCACTGGTTCCTTTTTTTCAACCTGTTGTTCTTCTTTCTGCATGGGTTCTTCTTTGACAGCTTCCTTTGCACAAGATACAAAAAGAATCACTGAAATACTCATTACCAACAATATGCGAAATCTGTTCATTTTTTACTCCTCTGTGTTAATTTCCTTTTATCTTTAATCTTACTAAAAATTGCAAAAAAAATCAAAATAGTCAAGCTTAAATATTATTATTTGTCATCAGATTTAATTTCTCAGTAATTTTTTAGTTTTATTCATCGAAAATTTTTTAAAAATTATTAATTAATTTATTATTAATTTCAGTCTAATTTAAAATAATTTCATTCAATTTGCAAAGAGAGATTAATTTTCAAATTTACATAAAAAATACAGCAACGCCTAAAATTGCCACAATTGCCCCGAAAATTTCTTTCCAATGAATTTTTTCATGCTTAAATGTAATCGCAAACAACGTAATAACCAAAGGAGAAAGTGCAATTAATGTAGAAGCTATTCCGACTTTGGCGTTTTGTACGGCCAGCAGACTTAGGGAAATTCCCAAAAACGGGCCCATAAAAGACCCGGCGGCTATGTTGGAAATTGCCTGCCGGTCTTTGAAGGCGGTAAAAATTCTACGCCAATTATTCCGGAATAAAAAGATGATTGTAAATCCGAAAACTCCGGCCAGCAACCGAATTTGTGTGGCTGCGAAAGCATTGTAATCCTGTACACCATATTTACTGAGAATTAAACCCGACGCCTGCCCAATCGTACCACCTAATGCCAGTAAAACACCCAAAACCGGATGGCTGAAGCGCACCTGCCGGCCTTCGGTGCCTCT
This sequence comes from uncultured bacterium, assembly GCA_964472715.1. GTDB lineage: Bacteria > Fidelibacterota > UBA2242 > UBA2242 > JAFGTP01 > JAFGTP01. Next base: position 5,821 of record CAYYMT010000024.1, read on the forward strand.
TTCCAGAATAACAATTGAAATTCCGGTTATGGAAATCATCATGCCGCCGATCTCCAGCATCGTCATGCTTTCATGCAGAAAAATCCAACTAAGAATCGCGGAAACCGGTGGAACCAACGACATGATCAACATTGAAATGCGGGCTCCCAGTACGACAAAAGCTTCAAACAATAACAGATCGCCCAGGACAACCCCAATTATTCCCGATAAAAAGAGCCAAAACCAAATGTGCCCGCTGGCATCAAAAGGGAGTATCATACCCCGTGTTATCAATGTAAAAATACTAAGAAAAAACAACCCCATAAAAAGTCTTAAATAATTAACTGCCAGGGAGCCGACCTTTTTGCCGGCATTTTCAAAAAAAATCGCATTGAAAGCCCAGCAAAAGGCTGTTGCAAGTGCGGCTAATTCACCTAAATAGTTATTGATAAAATCCATAATTTTCCTGTTTTTCGTTATAAATTCCTGATCTCTTCGGGCAATATTCCGAGCATCGACTTGTCATAGATACATTTATGATTATTGATCGTGATTGAGGAAACAGGCGTCACGCCATTAACAGAATTAGTAATAAAACAGCAGTCAAATCCCGAAACATCTTCAATATTAATAAAATCCTCAATAACTGTTATCTGCTGGTTTTTTATAAGTGCTTTTCTGACAATACCGGGTAAAATTGGCAGCCGCTGGTCCGGTGTATAAATTTTTCCATCTTTAATAAAGTGAATGTTTGAGGTTGTGAGTTCCAGCAAATGACCGGCGCTGTCATAAAATAAGTAATCATCAAAAGCAGAAGTGTCAAGCAAGCGTTTGTTGTATATATTTTCAAAATAATTCATGCTTTTAAACCGGTACAACGGACTATCGCCACGATTCGTTTGTTTTGCCAACAAGTCCGGCGCGTTTTTTCTGATAGTGAGTTTTTGTGGTATGATGAGATATTTCATTTGATCATCAGTGTCCAGATAGACCATAATTTTTATGCGGGATTCCTGTAACCGGTTGACTTCCATCAAGTTTTTTAAAACTTCCTGAATGTCACATTTTTTTATCTGTAATTGAAAATAAGCGGCTGATCTATTCAGCCTTTCCAGATGATCCTTCAGAAAATGGAATTCATCCCCGCTGTATTTCATGGTGGTAAAGAAGCCCATGCCATATTGAAAACCGGGGGCTGAAATCGGAATATGTACTTTTTCCCGCTGAATATATTTGCTATCATGATAGACTATCATTTATGACCCTCCAAAAGCGCCAGAATATTATTGATTTTAGTTTTCATTTCCAAATATTCTTCCTCAGGTTTTGAATCAATCGTAACCGCGCCACCGGAATTTAAAAATATTTCATCGTCTTTCACGATAGCAGTCCTGATTACAATACTGGAATTCAAATATATCTGATTCATAATCAGTATCGATCCGGTATACAAATTTCGGGAGTAAGTTTCCAGCTCATCGATTATCTCCATTGTCCGTATTTTCGGGCAACCGGTGATCGAACCCCCGGGAAATGCCGCTTTAATCAGATCAATATAGTCAATGTCCCCACGAAGTTGTGATTCAACACAACCCACCAGATGATAGACATTTTCAAACTTTTCCAGTTTTTTTGGGTTTCTGACGAATACCGATCCAATCTCAGAGACTTTCCCCAGATCATTACGCAGCAGGTCAATAATCATAAATAATTCCGCCTGGTCTTTTGCCGAAGCAAGTAATCGATTTATTTTCTCCTGATCCTGAACCGGATTGCTTCCTCTTTTAATTGTACCTTTGATCGGCCGGGTTTCGATTGTTTTTCCCTTTGCCCGCAGAAACATTTCCGGAGATATGGATAATATTTTTAAATCCGGCAGATTCAAAAAACAACTATAAGGGGCCGGATTAGCAGCATACATACGCTTGAAAAGCGCAAAGGCATTCCCGGTAAACCGGCCGTTGATTTGCTGGGTAAAATTGACTTCATATACATCTCCCTGCCTGATGTAATCCTGTATTTTTTCAACTCTGTTAATATATTTTTCCCGGGACAGTTCGTTCTTTATATGGCTGACGGAATAATCATGACTATCCGACACATCAGCATTAAAAGAATGCTCTTTCCCATATTCGATGTCAATCCGCCAGGCTTGTTTTGAATAATTATCAAAAACATAATAACAGCGGTAGGCTAAAAACCGGAAAAGGGGTACCTGATAAGAATCAATAGTAGTTTTTGGCAGCCTTTCAATTTCCCGGCACATTTCATAGGAAAAATACCCGACCAAACCAATTTTATTGGCGGGAAAAGGCAGTTTATGAAAAGTTGTATTGTTTAAAAAACCTTTTAGCCAATCCCAAACATTTAATATTTTCCCGGTTTCTGTATTCACATGGAGCAGATTATTTCTGTAAGAAACAATTAAATTGGGATCTATCGCCACAAAGGAAAATTCTGAATTGGTTTTGTCTCCCGTGCCGGTTAATAATGCGCTGCCGGGTTTTGACGCATGTTTTTCAAAAAGGATTTCCGGTTGACTGAAATCTATTTTGCCAATGCTGTAACTTTTTATATTTAAAAATTTTTCATACATAACCGAGAAATTCCCTGATAATAATGTCCCCCTGGTGTGTCAGAAAAGATTCCGGATGAAATTGCACTCCGAACACCGGATAATCACTGTGGGAAACTGACATGACAATTCCTTCTTCTGTCTTGCTATCAATAACCAGACAGACCGGAACATCGGCAACAATCAAAGAATGATACCGGGCAGCATGGAATTCTTTTGCAACTTGTTTAAAAAGACCGGTTTGCCGGTGTATAATTTTTGCGCTTTTTCCATGCACCGGTAAAGGACTTTTTTTTGTTGTCCCGCCAAAGACTTCATTGATACATTGCATTCCCAGGCAAATTCCCAGCAAGGGCAATTTATCATAAAAATATTCCACAACCTTTTTTGAAATGCCGGCATAGCGCGGACTTTTGGGGCCGGGTGACAATACAACACCGGAATATTTCCCCACCTGTATGTCATTTATGGATACCGCATCATTTCGACGAACCTCGACAATTCCATTAAATAACTTTTGCATTTGCTGGTAGAGATTGTAGGTGAAAGAATCATAGTTATCAATTAGTAAAATTTTTTTCATACGGCCCTGTTTAAACTGGACAAAATTAAGGAAAACTCAGAGTTATAAAAATCAAAAAATATTTTCATTGTATGTAAAGGTCACTGATTTTAGATTCTCATATTATGAGAGAATATATTTATAAAAACAGATGCATATGAAAAAAACCCTTATACAGTTATTAAAGATAATAGCCACATTTTTTCTTTTTCCCTGGCTGTTTTTAGAAATATGCGGAAAAATCGCTCCTTATTTGCCCTCGGTTTTCGAAATATCCGGCTTTTTTATTCCTCTTCTTTATCTTCTGTTAATTGGAATTTTAGTCTTTTTTATTAAGAACTATCTGCTGTATTATTACGTTGCTGAAAATTTTCCCTTTCCCCTGATCAGACCCAAGCGAATTGTTTTAGAAGGCGCATTTTTAAACATGCGTCACCCCTTGATCTATTCCTATGCATTATTATTATTGTTTTTGGGGTGGATCAATAATTATTTTCTGGCAAGCGCGGTAGTATTTGTTATATTTTTAACGAGTTCTCTCCTGTTCTTTTATTCATTCAATATCAAGAGTTTACGGAAACAATTTTCTAATATTTATGTTAATAAATTTTTGGTTATTCCACTATGGCCCCGAATTCGAAAAGTTGAGCCTCGATCACCCAAATTCGGTCGTCTTCTGGCACAATTATCAGTCCGTTTTTTAATCCGATACTGGTGTCCCACATCTTATAAAGGCACAGAAAACATTCCCGATTATGGCGGCGCACTGTTCATCGCCAACCACATGTCCTATCCGGATCCTTTTTTTATTTCCGGCGGAATCCATCGAAACATTCGCTTTCTCACCACAGCGGAAGTTTTCAAAAAAAGAATAAACCGCTTTTTCTTTTACGTCATGGGATCGGTTCCTATCAAACGATTCACCAAAGACCCCACCGGTATCAGAAAATTTTTAAAACTGGTCCGGCAGGGATATGCGGTTGGTTATTTTCCGGAAGGCAAACGAAGTTGGACCGGAGAACCATCTCCGTTTCCAAAAGGCGTTTTTCGATTGCTAAGAAAAATACATGTTCCTATCATTCCGGTTTCAACATCCGGGTTCTACGCGCTCTGGCCCCGTTGGGGTGACCGTATGCGGCGGGCCATTCTTCAGGTAAGATTTCATCCTCCCCTGGTTATTTTTCCTGATGAAACAGAGGAACAGTTCAGGCAACGATTAACCACGATTTTATACCAGGACGAATTTAAATATCCCGATCAATTACTGTCAGCAAAGCATTTAAATAAAAGTGTCAGTACGTTGTTTTGGCGCTGTCCGGTTTGCGGAAAAATGGATGCTATTCAGGAACGGGGCCACAGGGAATTTATTTGCCGTAATTGCCATTCAACAGGATCAATCACACTTGACCACAAAGTAAAATTGTACAATTCCCAAACGAACACTTCAGAAATCCATCGATTTGCCGCACTTTATCAGCAGCTTCTTAATTTTCCGATTACAGGCAATTCTTTTAAAAGTCAAAAGAGTGTTTTATATATCGGAAATTTCCCTCACATAAAAAAGGTGGATTCGGGAACATTATGCCTTAACAACCGTACATTCATATACCATGGAAACAAAAAAAGAATATACGAACTCTCAGCAATCACCCAATTGCATACCGAAGGTAACCGCATACTGCATTTTATTACTAACCGGGAACAGGTTCAGATCAAATTCCAAAATGAAAGTCCTCTCAAATGGGAACAGATTTACAATACAGTATTAGCCGGATCACAAAGAGAAAGAAATTCGACGAATATCCTTGATAAAAGTGAAAACAAATGTTAGATTTAAATAAATAATAACAAACGGAGGTCATATGAAACAAATAAAAATATTACTCGCACTCGTTTTGGCGATCACTTTAACCTCTTGCTATACAATGATTTCCTCACCGGAAGCAAAACAAGAAACCGTTTATATCGAAGAAGAACAATATCCGGAAACCGGCTATAGTGACCACCAATTCGGAACGGTCATCAATAATTACAATTATTTTCATGATGATCCATGGTACAGTCCGCACTATCGCAATTATAGCTGGGGACACTATAGTTATTCCAGATGGCCGCACTTTATAAGTCCGCACTATTTTGGTTACAATGATTATTATCCTTATTACTATGATAGTTATTACACCTACGGCTATCCCTTTTACGACAGATTTTACGGATATGGCGGATATGACTATTATTATGGTGGCTTTGGTTATTATGGCTATTACGGTGGGTATTATAACAATCCATGGCGCTACAGCCATTACGCCTGGGGCGGTGGCGGATATTATAATTCCGATAACCCCGGCAGTGAAGAAGCCAGAAACATCGGACAAATTGATGGCCGCAAAACCCGCAAAACCAATCAGCAAAATGTCCGGGACGACAATAATGATTTCCCGACAGTAAATATCGGCAACAGCGGTCTGAGCACAGGTTCAGGAATGTCTTCAATTGGCGGTAATGCTCTGGTAAAAACCGAAGATGATAACGATAAACGCACAACCCGCGTAAAACAAAGATATCCTGAAAAAAATTCATTTAATACCAACCAAAATGCAGGATTCAGTGGCAATTCATTGAATAATGATGTTTTTACCAATGATAATGACAATACCAACACAACCAACAAAACTAACATACGGAGATCAATCCCGAATTCACTGAATACGCCTACTAACACTACCAGAACCACAAACAGCAGCTGGCGAAATAGTACAACCAATACCAACACAACCTCCAGAAAAGTCAGCCGAAAACCAAAATCAACAAACAATTCCTATATTAGACCGAATACTTCAAGTAAACGGTCCAGCACTTACAAAAAACCGTCGAATCAATCCTCCTCTTCCACTCGCAGCAGTACTTACAAAAGACCAACCAGATCAAGCAGTTCCAGCAGTTCATCCATTCGAACCAGAAGTTCCAGTAGCTCAAGTTCGCGAAGCACTTCAATACGCTCCAGAAGTTCCAGTAGTTCCCGTAGCAGTTCAAGCAGAAGTTCATCAAGTCGGTCGTCAAGATCAAGCAGGAGCAGTTCAAACAGTAAAAAAAGGAAATAGACAATGAGCAAAAGATTAGTTATTCTTTTATTGTTTTCAGTTTCCCTGATTTTTGCACAAAATTACCAGGATTGTATTGATCCGCTCTGGTATTTCCAGAACATCGGCAGCACTAACAGCGCCCTCAGCAACAATACAACAACTGTTTCCTCTGAAATGACAGGCCTGGCCTCCAATCCGGCGACCCTGGCCCTGCATAAAAATCCTTTAGTCGGTTTGTCGCTGCGTAATAAGAATATGTCCCATGATTCAAAGTTTGCCAATACTAACGATCTGATCAGCAGTAATTTCAATGACAGCCAGTTGACAAATACAAAACTCAATGGAATTAGTGCGATATACCCCTTTCCTGTCTACCAGGGTAGCATGGTGCTGGCATTTTCCTATGCCAATACCGCCAACTATTATGACCAGGCCGACGCCACCGGTGATTTTACCTATGACAATGCGCCTTTTTCCGTAGATAACACCTATAATAAATCCGGTATAATGAATGCCTACCGCCTGGGATTTGCTGTTGAGTTTAAAAAGAACCTTTTTATCGGTACATCACTTAATTTTTATGATGGCAAACAGGTGCAGGAATACAGTTATATTGACAGGGATATCAGCGATAATTTTCTTTACAGTACGATTAATAAACAAGTTGAAGTGAAACCGGAATATTCCGGATTGAATTTTAATCTTGGTGTACTTTATGTCAGCGGTAAAATGAAATTTGGATTAAACCTGGCGACACCTTTTAGTCTCAGCGTTAAAGAAAATTATGATAATTCCGAAACCTGGACCTATGATGACGGTGAAAAGGATTCTTATTCCGATGGTGACTATATTAAATATAAAATAAAAACACCAACCGCCCTATCTACCGGTTTTGAATATAATTTTGGCAATATTGCCCTATTGTTCGATGTAAAAATGCAGGACTGGCATAATATGAGTTTTCATTCCGACCTGAAAGATCATTACTATGACGACGATGGAAATCTGACCGGGACCAGCAGCACCGATGACAGAATTGACAGTGAGATCAGAAATAATCTAAAAACCACCTTTGATTATGGTGTTGGTCTGTCAACCTTTATCTTTGATAGTTTTCAATTGATTGTCGGTCATCGAATCATATCACGTCCCTACTATGATCTGCCAAATGACGAAAAGAATGTTCATCTCACCGGAATTGGTCTAAACACCACTTTAATGAATAATTTCGCTATCGGTTTCAGTTACCAATTTGAATTTGGAAAAAACACACTTGAGCGGGAATATTTTGAATACCCGATTTACAGAAAATATTATACACAGAATCTTAATATTACCACTTCTTTGATTTTTTAATGAAAATGTGATTTTATTATCAAGGCTGGCGATTAATTGTCAGCCTTTTTTTATTTTCCTTTGACTTCAAGTAGATAAAGTATTAATATAATTTATTAACAAATCATTATTATGGTGACGCATGAAATATTTTAAATATTTGGCAATTATTCTTCTGATTTATCTGAATAGCGGAACAGCCGGTGAAATCCATGTGCTAAAGATCGATGGCGTAATCAATCCGGTGGCCGAATCCTATTTGCATCACAATATTACCAAAGCCAATGTATCGCCGCAAAATGTTGAATGCATTATCATTCAAATGGACACTCCAGGCGGACTGATGGCATCCATGCGTAAAATTATCAAAACCATGATGAGTTCTGATATACCGATAGTTGTCTATATTTCCCCTTCTGGTGCCAGGGCCGGCTCAGCCGGTGTCTTTATTACTTATGCTGCCAATGTTGCAGCTATGGCGCCGGGAACCAATATCGGGGCGGCACATCCGGTCAATATCGGCGGCGGGTTCAATTTTCAAAAAGACAGCACTGATGCCGGTGTTTTAAAGGATAAGGTAACCAATGACGCGGTGGCATTTATCAAGTCCCTGGCCAAACAGCATAACCGGAATATTGAATGGGCGGAAAAAGCGGTTCGCGGCAGCGCTTCCATTACGGAAACTGATGCTTTGGAAAATAATGTCATTGAATTTATCGCTGAAGATATAACTGACCTGTTGACCCAGTTAGAAGGACATGAAATTGAAGGAACTCCGCTGAAAACATTGGATCAAACAATTGTACGAAAAGAATATGGCCTGCACCGGCGGATATTGGATGTGATCAGCGATCCTAATGTGGCTTATATTTTAATGATCCTGGGATTTTGGGGAGTTGTATTTGAAATCCGCAATCCCGGCGCAATATTTCCCGGCGCGGTAGGAACGGTCTGCCTGATACTGGCCTTTTTCTCCTTTCAGATATTGCCAATCAATTATACCGGGATCGTTTTAATTTTTCTTGCGCTGGTCTTTTTTATTCTGGAAGTTTATATAACGAGTTTTGGCTTATTAAGTATTGGAGGAATCGTACTCATGATATTAGGCTCAATGATGTTAATTGATGTTTCACAGGCGCCACAGGAAATTTTCGCGGTATCTCTCAAGGTGATCATTCCGATTGTTTTATTTACGGCCGCCTTTTTTATCTTTGCTTTTTCAATGGCGCTAAAAACCATGCGCACCAAAACCACTACCGGCAAGGAAGGAATGGCAGGAAAGGTGGGAACAACAATCTCTGAAGTGACGGAAAACTCCGGGCAGGTCATGGTCCATGGTGAAGTCTGGCGCGCTGTCTCTTCGGAAACAATCTCTCCAGGACAAGAAATTATTGTCGATAAAATAGAAAATATGAAATTAATTGTATCAAAAAAAGTATAGGGAGGAAATATGCAAATTCCAATTATCGCAATAGCAGTCATCATACTGTATTTAATCTTAAATGCAGTGAAAATTTTGAAAGAATATGAACGGGGTGTTATTTTTCGTTTGGGCCGGTTAGCCGGGACAAAAGGACCAGGCCTGATCCTGATCATTCCCTTTATTGATAAAATGATACGCGTTCCGCTGCGTACGATGGTTCATGATGTACCGCCGCAGGATATCATTACCAAAGATAATGTGTCGGTAAAAGTCAATGCCGTGGTTTATTTCCGGGTAATTGATCCCGCAAAATCGATCATTGAAGTGGAAGATTTTTATTCGGCAACATCTCAGCTGTCCCAGACAACACTGCGGTCAATTCTCGGAGAATCGGAACTGGATGAATTGCTCTCACAGCGTGAACAGATCAATTCCCAACTGCAGGATATTCTGGATAAACATACTGATCCATGGGGGATAAAAGTCGCCCAGGTAGAGATCAAGCATGTGGACCTGCCGACTGTAATGCAACGGGCCATGGCCCGCCAGGCGGAAGCGGAACGTGATCGTCGCGCCAAGATCATTAATGCCGAAGGTGAATTCCAGGCCTCCAAAAAATTATCCGAAGCAGCTCTTGTTATTCAGGATACACCGGTGGCGCTGCAACTTCGCTATTTGCAGACTTTAAGTGAAGTGGCAGTGGAAAACAATTCCACAATGCTCTTCCCGATTCCCATCGACATTCTGGAACCTTTCACTAAATCCTATCTGGAATTAAAAGCCAGAGAAGCTGAGGAAAAATAATTTTTCCTGTAATTAAAAATTAATATATTAAGCAGTCACCTGTGTGGCTGCTTTTTAATTTGCAGGAATTCATTATGTCAGAAATCAAACAAAAAATAGAACAATTACGCAAGGAATTACGCCAAGCCAATATTGATTATTATATCAAGGATAATCCCCGGATCAGTGATGCCCAGTATGACCAAATGATGCGGGAATTACAGCAGCTGGAAGCAGACTATCCAGAATTCCAATCTCCTGATTCACCGACCCGGCGTGTTGGCGCGGAACCTTTGGATAAATTTAAATTAGTGGATCATGCCATTCCACTGCTGAGTCTGGATAATGCCATGAATGACGGCGAACTGCGGGAATTTGTAGCGCGGGTTCACCGCAATCTGCCGGCAGGCTCACAAGTAGAATTCATTGCGGAACCGAAAATTGACGGTTTGGCGGTTGAACTGGTCTATGAAAAGGGTATTTTCGTGCAGGGCTCGACCCGCGGTAATGGCATTACAGGAGAAGATATTACACAAAATCTGCGAACCATCAATGCTATTCCATTAAAATTAAGAGACACCGGGGAAATTATCCCTGATATTCTGGAAGTCCGGGGTGAGGTATTTATCGATAAAGAGGGCTTTGAAAAACTAAATGAATTCCAGGTTAAAAATAATAAACAGCCTTTTGCCAATCCCAGAAACGCGGCGGCCGGATCACTGCGCCAGTTAAATTCCAAAATTACCGCCAAACGTCCTTTAAAAATATTTTGCTATGCACCGGGCCGCTGCCAGGGTAAGACTTTTGATACACACCAGGAATTTATCGAGACCCTTCCGCAATGGGGTTTTCCCACCAATCCATTGATCAGAAAATGTCAAAATGCCAACGAAATGATCGCCTTTCAACAGGAACTGGAAGAAAAACGAGAATCCCTGGACTATGATATTGACGGTGTTGTTTTCAAGGTGAATTCCATTGCACAGCAGCAGGCCCTGGGAGTAAAATCCCGCAGTCCCCGCTGGGCCATTGCCGGTAAATTCAAGGCCCGGCAGGAAATCACTCAGATAGAAAAAATTCAAGCCAGTGTCGGTAGAACCGGCGCCATTACCCCTGTAGCAATCCTGAAACCGGTCAATGTCGGCGGCGTGACAGTTACGCACGCAACACTTCACAACCAGGATGAAATTGATCGGAAAGATATTCGCGTGAAGGACTGGGTGGTGATTCAGCGGGCAGGAGATGTCATTCCCCAGGTGGTTAAGCCAATCATAGACCGCCGCACCGGTGACGAAAAGAAATATCATATTCCTGAAGAATGCCCGGTTTGCGGGTCCCATGTGGTGCGTATTAAAGGGGAAGCCAAACATAAATGCGCCAATATCAATTGCAATGCCCGGCTCAAAGGGAGCATCAAGCATTTCGTCAGTAAAAATGCCATGGATATTGACGGTTTTGGAGAACGACTGACCGACATTTTGGTAAACAAAAAAATTCTCCGCAATGTGGCTGATATTTACACTTTAACCAAAGACCAGCTTATGTCGCTGGAAAGGCAGGGCGAAAAATCAGCTGAAAACCTGCTGAATGCTATTGAGAACAGCAAGGAAACAACCCTGGCGCGCTTTCTTCACGCCCTCGGCATCGCTAATGTGGGGCAATATCTGGGAAAATTATTAGAAGAGAAATTTCATTCCCTTGAAAATATCATGCACGCTGATATCGAAACCCTGAATGCCATTGACCAAATCGGCCCCATTGTCGCGGAATCAATTTATAATTTCTTTGACCAGGAAGAAAATGTGGAAACTGTCAGGCGATTAATGGATTACGGCATCAAATTTCAGGAAACTGAAGCGCCCGGGTCTTCCACTCTGGCGGGAAAAACCTTTGTCATTACAGGTACGCTGGAAAATATGAAACGCCCGGAAGCGAAAAAAATGATTGAAGATAAAGGCGGAAAGGTTTCCTCCGCCATTTCCGGAAAAACCGACTACCTGGTATGTGGCGAAAGTCCCGGGTCAAAATTAGTCAAAGCAAAAAAACTGGGTGTGGAAGTGATTGATAAAGATCAGCTCTTGGCACTCTTAGAAAGTTAACCATGAATAAAAATGAAAGCAGATTAGCCAATATCGGATGTTTATCGGTTATTGTCCTTGTGATCATTATCTTTTTACTAATTCCCAAAGCCGATGATATGTCGCAACACACTTTCGAGATTGTCAGTCGTTATGAACCGGCGCAGCGCTCCAATATTTATTGTGTTTATACGGATTGCGAAACGCCACAAATCATTGAAAACCATGCACTCAAACTGGATGCCGAAAAGACCGGTTCGATTATCATTCTCTACTACAATAAGAAAAGCAAGGTTCCGGACATCAGTGAATCCGGGTTCGTAGTCAACTCTGAAGATCGAAAAAATGCTATTGCAATTTACAAACGCTACGGTTCGCAACCGGCCAAATTCACCACCAAATAAACCACAATTTTTCAGTTTTTCTCTTCAATAAATAATTAAATAAAGGTTTGACTGCATTTATTTAATTGTTTATATTTAGCAAACTTAAATTACGTGTAATTGTTTTTATATTAAGGAGGATTAACAGAATTATGGGCGTAATGCAAAAACTTAGAGAAAAGACACATATTATCCTATGGGGAGTTCTGATACTATTCGTACTGAGTATGACAATCGGTGGACTGGTCGGTGGTGCAAATGTTTTGGATATTTTCTCAAACGACAGAAAAAATATGAACATTACTGGTAAAATAAATGATACAGAAATAGAAATAAGACAATTTTCTGAAGCGTTACAATACCAGCTGCAAACAATCAGAGAACAGGGCCGTGAGATAGATTCACAGACAAGAGACATGGTTTCCGACCGCGTTTGGAATTCTTTTGTCAATGAAATTTTAATTGATGAAAAAGCAGATGAATACGGATTTACAGCCACCGATGAAGAGGTCTATGAATCTTTGGTCAATAATCCGCCGCAAATGTTCCGCCAGCATCCCTCTTTCCAGACAGACGGACAATTTGATTACCAAAAATATATACAGGCACTGAATGATCCGCAGATCAACTGGCTGCCTTTTGAAAATCAGGTTCGCGCTCAACTGCCACTCACAAAAATGGTGACTTACATACAGTCTCTGCCAACTGTTTCCAACTGGGAAATTCGCAATGAATACATTCGCAATAATGTTAAATTTTCTCTGGAAACCCTGAGTATGCCAATAACAACGGTCAATAAAGAAGAAATTGAAATAAGTGACCAGGAAATTGAAAAGCGGTATAAGGAAAATAAAGAAGATTTTCTGCAGGAAGAAACCAGGGAAGTCAAATATGTTACTTTTGACATCAAGCCTTCCCGGAAAGATTCTATGTCAGCGAAAAACTTTGCCGAAGATTTGATTGACAGAATTGAAAGTGGCGAGTCTTTTAAAACCGTTGCGACCGAATACACCGAAGACCCAAGTGGCCAGGAAAATGGCGGTGATCTTGGCTGGTTTGGCGAAGGCCGTATGGTCAAACCTTTTTCCGAAGCGGCATTTAATGCTGAAGAAGGAGAAATTGTTGGCCCGGTACTGACAAATTTTGGTTATCATATCATTAAAGTCGAAGATTTCAGAGAAAAAGATGGTAAAAAAGAAGTCAAAGCACGTCATATCCTACTGAAAATCAAAACCGGTCCGGAAACACAGAATGAGATCAATTCCACAGCCAATTTGTTTGCCTACGATGCCAATGAATTTGGGTTTGAAGCCGCTGCTGACAGTTATGATGTGGAAATCCAAACTTTCGGTAAACTGGAGGAAGACACCCGCTATCTGCCGGGACTGGGATTTTTACCGGCTGCCTCCCGCTTTGCTTTTTCCGATGTACCAGTGGGCGAAATTTCCAAATTGTATTCAACCGAAGATTCTTTCGTAATATTTAAATTGGCCGGCATCAATGAAGAACATTACAAAGAACTGGAAGATGTAAAAAGTACGATCAAAGATGAAATCGTCCAGGAAAAACGCAAAGAAAAATTAAGCGGCATTGCCAATGATATTTACGCGGAAGTTCAATCAGGTAAGACCCTGGAGACCATCAAAGAATCAAAACCGAAATATAATTACGCAAAAATCGATACAACTGTCCTGACCAAACCCCTGAAAAACCTGGGCACCAGTGATAAATTGACCGGTGCTGTTATGGCGCTGGAAACCAATGAAGTTTCCAAGCCGATCTACATCAATGGCAAATATGTCATTGTCAAGTTAGTGGAAAAGACTGCGATTGATGAAGAAAAATTCGCAGCCGCCAGGGAAGACCTGAGAAAACAACTGCTGGACAGTAAGAAAACAACTTACTACAACAATTGGGTTCAGGCGCTACGGGACAACGCGAAGATCGTTGATAACCGCGCGAATATTTTCTAGATAACAAAATATTTATCAAAATATAAACCTCCGAAGTTTTTTCCTGCTTCGCCTTTTAGGCTACAACAGGACAGGGAAAACTTCGGAGGTTTTTTTATTGAGGATCACCATTTGAAAGGAGCGGAGATAACTTCCGAAGATTCAACAACAAAAATGCGTGAAAATTGAATATATTATTGCTCAGGTCAACCGCTAAAAATCTTCGGAAGTTTATTGTCAGGAACCATGACTTTTGGGCGATTCCTTGTAAATAATTGTATCCCTAAAAAAAATCTAAGCCCGAGAGTTATGGTGGTTCCTTCACACCGCAATCTTCGCACACCGCCTTAAGTCAAGTTCAAGATCACTTTTGAATATCAAAAGATTATGACTGGAAAATTGAACTTAACTCAAGGCTCAAAAAATTCTTTCCAATCCCTCTAAAAAATTCCTATTTTATTAAAATGACCATGATAAAACCCCATAGCAACCGTAAGATCATTCATATCGATATGGATGCTTTTTACGCATCTGTCGAACAGCGGGATTTTCCGGAATACCGTGACAAACCCTTGGTGGTAGGTTCTCCCAGCAAACGCGGCGTGATCGCTGCCGCCAGTTATGAAGCAAGGGTATATGGCGTTCATTCCGCCATGCCATCGGCAGTCGCAATAAATAAATGCCCGGACCTGATCTTCGCCCGGGGCAGATTTCATGTCTACAAGGAAATTTCAGCGCAAATTCATAGGATTTTCAAAGAATATACGGACCTGATCGAACCATTATCACTGGATGAAGCCTTTCTGGATGTTACTGAAAATAAGAAAAATATGCGCTCCGCTACACACATTGCCCAGGAAATCCGTGACAAAATTAAAACCCGCACCGGACTAACAGCCTCGGCGGGTATCTCCATCAATAAATTCCTGGCCAAAATCGCCTCCGATATCAATAAACCCGACGGAATGAAAGTGATCAAGCCTGATGAAGTGGAAGAATTCATCAACCAATTACCGGTGAAAAAATTCTTCGGAGTCGGCAAAGTAACTGCCGCTAAAATGAACAGATTGGGAATTTATACAGGCGCCGATCTGAAACAAAAAACCATGCCTGAGTTAATCGAGTATTTCGGTAAAACCGGCATCTATTACTACTATATTGTACGGGGGATTGATAACCGGCCCGTGGAACCCTCACGAATTCGTAAGTCAATTGGCGCCGAGGAAACCTTTTATGATGACATTGTGAAAGACGACCTGCTGCTCTCACATATCGAAAATATAGCCGAGGATGTCTGGAACCGGATGCAACGCGCCAATGTCTATGGTAAAACTCTCACTCTGAAAGTCAAGTATTATGATTTCATGATCAATACACATAGCACTACCCGGCCAACTTATATTGATAATGAGGAGGACCTGCTGGTACTGGCGCGAAAACTGCTGGAAGTACGGCGCTTTACCGATAAGCCTATTCGTCTGTTGGGACTTTCAGTCTCTAATTTAGATAATGCTACAGGCCCGAAGGAGTATGAGCAACTCTGCCTGGATTTGTAAAATAATTTTCGGATTGTTTTTGATTTTTACTGATTAGCGAAAATAGTTTTGTCTTAATTGGGAAGCAAGGGGTTATAATCCCTTGCTTCGCAGGATATAGCAAGCGACAGCTGCCGCTTGCTATACTCTATATCATCATTCAACTAAAAAAGGCCTTTAACCGGTCGGCTTTTTCTTCGGTTTTCTGATTGTCTTCCAGCAAACTCCTGACAAAGGAATTAGATGATTTGGTGCCACGAACAGCCTCGAAATCTTTCCGGCGAACATCAGCATCGCCGTCAATACCATAACCTTTCATACTGTTGACATCAAATTCCTTATCCGCATCCCGCAGGATCATATTGTTGAGTTTGATCTTGTCCTTTTTCCAATTGGCCACAAGTTTGAGCAAATCTTCGGGTGTGAATTCCGAAGATTTTTTAGCCAATTGTTTTTCCATCAGATCCACAGTCCATCGCCAGGTTAACTCATCATATTTGTAATGAATCTCTGACAATTCCTGTATAATCTGATCTGTATCTTTAAAATTATCACTTTTAATATCCGCGATCAGATTTTCAATATGATGCAATGGCGCGATCAATCCCAGCATATCCACCCATTTTTCATGAACAGACATTTTATTATCAAAACCTGTTGTCATAAAATCTTCCACTTTTACAACATTGTGTCGCTTAATATAGCGGATGATCTGTTCGCCAAGAAAGATGTTGATCGGTATTTTATAATATTTTTTAGCCGTCCTCATGAGGAGGCGCTTGACTTTAATACCATCGAGATTCATAAACTCCACTTTCTTATTGGCATTTTCATAGAGTTCCGTCAGTTTATCCTGCGCGCGAACTACTTTGGATATGACAAAAGGTGAAAAGAGATCGAAATTGATCAGGTCCCGTTTTTTGGCGCAGGACCGTTTGTCCCGTTTTGGCCATTTCTGACTGTCCCGCAGAGTTCCCACAGTGATCAGGTTCATGGCCGGCGTCAGTACGGATTCACCCTCCTGCTCTTCCACATAGGAAAAGGGAAAATCACTGACATCGAAATGGCTGTAATGTTTGCCCATTACCGCAGAAAAAGGGCCGACCCGACTAGGCCAGAGCAGATAGGAAAAAGACCCGGTTTTGCAGCCACGTTCCAGGATACCCTGGTGTAACGGCCCAAGTTTATACATATGATTACTCTGATTCGTACCGCTGCCGGCATTGTAAAAAGAAAAAAGCCCGGCAATCAATAGCGATGATTTGTGATGAGTAACCGTGTAAGGACCGGCAAAGAGCGCACAGGCTTCCCCATGAAAGCATTCACTATTAGCAAAAAAGGCGGAATTTTCAGCGGAATATTGTTTGCCGATAGTCACACCCTGTCCCAGAAAACAATCTTCAATCTGTGCATCATTTTCCACTTTACCGCCTTCCTGCATGATGAAATTCTTCAGCAATCGAGCGTTTGTTACTTCGGAATGGCTGTCCAGTGAACTCATGATCGTGCCATTGACAATCATATCGGTTGCTAATATTTTGGCAAAAGGGCCGACCATCACATTTTCCATGCGTTTGACCTGCTGAATGCAGGCTTGTTTGCCCACTCTTCCCCATTCGGTTTTGCGGGATTTTACATATTTTTTGATCATTGCTTTCAATTTGCCGATCAATTTCTGGTCGTGCTGATAATTGACCAGCATGTAGGCTAACTGCGCATTGAGTTCCTCAAAAATCGGCAGTTCTCTACCACCACCTTCATTGAGCACTTCGATTTCCACGCCATTGCCGAAACTATTCCGTCCGGTAACATGCAGGCTGCCGACATTTTCAATAACCGCTGCGTTTTCAATGTGGTAATTACTGATGTCAGCCACGCGGTTGATATAAACATTATCGTCTATGATACAATTATGCAGGCTGGTATATTTAATGCCGCAGTCCTTCATAACACCATTAACGGAAACATCATGATCAAATACACCCAGTTTTATGTCGCCATAAAACTCGACATTGTATAATTTATGTGGATTGAAACCCTCTTTCACTTCAATGCGGGACCAATTTCGTGTCCAGCAATTGTTATTTTGAAGGATTTGAATTTCCTCATCGGTTAGTTTTCTGTAACACATATTCGACCTCTCATCTCACCTTATTATGATACACCTTGTGAATCTTCCTTGGACCTTCACAAGGTGTTTAATTTTTACAGTTCCGGTACATCATTCAGGGAATCTTTTTCGATGTCCTTGAAATATTTAACAGTACCGACTTTCAATTCCATGGTGGATTCTTCATCGCAGACAATAATGCCATTGGGATGCAATTGCAGGGCGGAAACCGTCCACATATGGTTGACTCCCTCTTCCACACACTTTTGTAATGCGCGGGCTTTTTTGTAGCCATTGATCAAAATAATCACTTCGTCCGCATCCATCACCGTACCCACGCCGACAGTTAAGGCTGTCTTGGGCACTTTGCTCATATCATTATCAAAAAAGCGGGAATTGGCGAGAATGGTATCATAGGTCAGGGTTTTAATACGGGTTGCCGACGAGAGTGATGAGCCCGGTTCATTAAAGGCAATGTGGCCATCGGGGCCAATACCGCCGAGAAACAGGTCAATGCCGCCGTAACTGTCAATTTTATCTTCGTAGGCTTCGCATTCGGATTCCAGATCTTCAGCATTACCGTTGAGAATATTGATATTTTCCTCTGGAATATCGATATGGTCAAAGAGATTGGTTTTCATAAAATAATGGTAACTTTCCGGATGGTCTTCGGGAATTTTGACATATTCATCCATATTGAAGGTCACAACATTTTTAAAGGAAACTTTACCGGCTTTATGCAATTTTATGATTTCTTTATAAGTTCCAATAGGTGTAGAGCCTGTGGGCAATCCTAAAACAAAGGGGGTCTCTTTTGTCGGTTCGGCTTCTTTGATCCTTTTTACCACATGATAAGCCACCCATTTACTCATTTTATCATAGTCATCATGAATTAATATACGCATTTTAATTCTCCTGTGATTTTATATCATTATATTGGCATCGGCCACAAAACAGCCTTTGCCTTTTTTTAATACGATCAATGGATTGATATCCAGTTCTTTAATTTGCGGGCAATCCACAGCCAATTGCCCCAGCCGAATCAATGTATTCTGAAGGGCATCCATATCAGCCGGTTCAATACCGCGGGCGCCATGCAGGATGTGTGAGGATTTGGTTTCCTCAATCATTTCCGTAGCAGTCTCTTTGTCCACCGGCGCTACCCGGAAACTGACATCTTTGAAAACCTCAACGAAAATACCACCCAGCCCATACATAATAAAGGGACCAAAAGCCGGGTCCCGTTTGACACCCAGGATCACTTCCTGTCCTTTGGGAATCATTTCTTCCACCAGAACACCGTCGATTTTGGCTTTGGGTTTGGCTTTGGGAACATGGGTCATAATGCTTTTGTAGGCTTCTTTCGCTTCTTTGGCATTTTTCACGTCAATGACTACGCCTTTTATGTCAAATTTATGCGTGATATCCTCTGACATGATTTTCAGGACTACCGGATACCCGATTTCTTTAGCAGCTTTGCCGGCTTCTTCCGCGGAATTTACCAATTTCCGTTTTGGCACCGGAATTTTATAGGTTTCCAACACCTTGTCGGCTTCATTTTCCGGAAGAATTTTGCGCCCTTTTTCAAGAGCTTCATTCAGGATTTTCTGGGCCGCTGCCTTGTCCACATCTTCATATAATTCGGATCTGTCAATCTCATTGAGTTTATGAGTTTCAAAATTAAAAGCCGTGGCAAAGGATTTACACATGGATTCCGGTAATTGGTAATGAGGAATCTTGTTACGCTGCAGAATATCCACACCAGGCGCCACATCGGCTTCTCCCATGAAAGAGGCATAAAGCGGTTTGTCATACTGCTCAGCCACATTGACGATTTCTTTGGCAATGGTTTCAATATCAGTCATGGATTGCGGGGTCAGGATTACAAAAGCGCCATCCACATTAACATCCTTTAAAGCCTGAGACAGGGCAATTTTATATCGATCCGCCCGGGCGTCCCCGATAACATCCACCGGATTTTTAATATTGGCTGTTTTCGGCAGATTCTTTTTAAAAACCGCTGTGGTTTGGTCAGAAAATTTTGCCAGTTCCAGGCCTTCATGAATCGCCGAATCAGTGGTCAATACACCGGGGCCACCGGCATTGGTAATGATCGCGACATGATTACTTTTCGGCATCGGTTGATAGGCCATGGCAATGGCTTTGTTGAACATTTCTTCGATATTGTGACATCGGATAATGCCGGCCTGCTTCAGAGCGGCATCTGTGACCTGGTCGGATCCTGCCAAAGAACCGGTATGGGAGGCTGCCGCCGAAGCACCTTCATCAGTGCGACCGGACTTGATCGCCAGAATCGGCTTACCGGTTTCATTAATGATCTCACGGGCGGTTTCCATAAGTTTCCGGCCTTTGCTGATCTCTTCCAGGTACATGAGAATGACTTTGGTTTTGGGGTCATCTTTCAGATATTTTAACAGATCAATTTCATCGATATCGGCCTTGTTTCCGAAACTGATGAATTTTGAAAAACCGATATGCTTGGCCTGAGCGTAATCCAGAACAGCGGTACATAGCGCGCCGCTCTGAGATAAAAATCCGATACTTCCGGCTTCCGGCATTTTTCGTGCAAAAGAGGCATTGAGCATGGATTTCGGGTCCGTATTGATTACTCCAAGACAGTTGGGACCAATAAAATTAATATCATATTTCCCGGCAATTTCAAGAATCTGTTTTTCCCGTTCGACCCCCTTTCCGCCCACTTCGCGGTATCCGGCGGAAATGATGATCACGGATTTTACACCCTTTTTACCACATTGCTCCAGGGCCATGTGACCGACGGAACTTGGAAAAACGATGATTGCCAGATCAATAGGATCTTCGATATCGACAATATATTTGTAGCATTTGGCACCCGCTATAAATTTTTCACGGGGGCTTACCGGGTAGACGATTCCCTGAAAATCCGCTTTGAGGATGTTATGAATGATGTCATGAGGAACGGTGCCGGGAACCTTGTTGGCACCGACCACTGCAACAGATTGTGGATAAAATATTTTATCCATATGCTCCATTAAATTAATTTTTGGTGACATTGGCTAACCTTTCATTTTACAAGTAACTGGAAATGAACTTAACGGCATCGGAAACACTCTGGACCTCCAGCGCCTTGTCTTCATCCATTTCGATGTCAAATTCTTCCTCAAACCCGGCGACAAGTTCCAGGCTTTGGGCGGAATCCGCACCCAGATCAAAAATGAAATTGGCTTCATCACCGATCTCTTCCTCATTGATTTTTAATACACTGGAAATGACCTTTTTAACTCTTTCTTTGACCTTGTCATTAGACATAAGCTGAACCTCCTCATTTAGTATATATTTAAACGTGCACATCTATATAGTAAAATTAATTCAATATAAAAGCAAGAATTAAAAAATTATTTTAACAACATTTTTAAGATAGTGATATTAATTTTACTATTCTCCGTCTATAAAAGAGATGTTTTGTTAAATTTTAGATAGGTAAGTTTACTAACTAATTTTAAATTATTTAAATTTAAAGGTTTGGAATGCTAAGTTTTTAAATATATCTTTTACATAAATGTAATTTTTCCATGAACAATTCTACTCCTTTCAAATGGTCGAAGACCTTTGAAATGGTGTTCACCAGTACTACCAACACCCATTGTGAAGGTTTTCAACCATTCGCAAGGGTTACTGCCAGGGAATCTTATGCCTTGCGAAATAGTTACAGGTGTTTTGCCCATGCTACTAATATCAAACGATCAGGATGATCGTTCTACAGAATCTTTGACAATTTAAGTTCAGTAAAAACGAAGAACCCTGGCGCTTCATCACAGATCAACGGTTGGAGCCGATGTAGAGCGAATATCCGATTCGCTTATCAAATTTTCCTGTAGGAAATTTGATTTTTTTTCGCAGTCGGAACCAAAAAAATTCACCCCATTTTCAAACAGTCCGAAGTATTGATTTCACCTACCGGTAAAATCAAAAACGATTATGGAAAATTCTACAATAAAACTAAAATTTAAACGCCACCCCAAATTTCCAGTTGCCAACATTAAAGACTTCCGATTCATTAGGCCCGTAATGATATTCCTGCCCTCGAGACACAAAAATATCATTAAATAGTACCGACAGTATAATATTTTCATTGAAATCACATTCCACATAGGCCCGGAATTGGATTCGATCGATGGATTCCTTTTCCGGCGTACCGAGATAGAGTTCATTCTTATGGTCGGTTATTTCCGAGTTTGTGACATAATCCTTGTAATAAAAATCTTTGTAATTGATCAGAATCCGTTCATCAGCTTCACGGGAACCGATAATCTTGGTTAAAGTGGTGCGAAACCGCCACCCTTTCTCCGATTGAAACAAAAAACTGACCGGAATTTTAAAATGGGAAATTTTCTCGCTGCTGTTAAAAATCAGGTTCAGGTCTTCATCCTGTTCCTGCCAGCGGGTAATATGTTGAAATTCCAATATCTGCTGACTGGATCGGTGCCTGACAGAATTCTCAGTCACTTGTTGATCTTTTGCATATTCCTGGTAAATGAGTCCAATAGTAAAATTTTTAGTTTCATCACCGGAATTGACTGCCACCCCGATTGTTTTCTCAGTCCTGTCAATGTCGCCTGTTCCTCTTTGAATTTCATCGGTGCCGGAGATCGTTTTCCGGTAATAATAGTCAGAATAATAAGTGGCATATTCATAAAATGAGGTATCCAGAGACCGGCCGGAGTTGGTAATGTCCGTATTATTTTTCAGATATTCCATGCGAACCATCAAATTATATTCCTGAATACTGTTCTTGAAATTCATTGATAAAAATCCGGTGTTACCGTCGTGCTTCCATGCTTCATTATGTTGGGAACTATTGTCATTATAATAGTGCAGATCAAAATTTTGCTGGTCCTGATAGTCATCAAAATACCAGGAAGTGTCCATGCGCGTTCGTTGCTGATTATCTTCTCCGAAAATCCAGCCACCACTGACGCCAAGAGAAGTTTTTTCTTTGGTGTAATTGATGCCGGTGGTTATTTCGTATTGTTCGATCATATTTTCACGGGAATCATGATTGTCATAGTAATTTTCATAATCATTTTCATAAGAATTATGCCGGTTAAAACTCCGGTAATCACCGTCGATATTATCATAAAAATAAGACAATTTAAGGCCGGCGGAAAAATCCGCAGAGATTTGCCAGGCCGAATATAAATCCAGCATGTGGGCCAGTTTAGTTTTGGTGTCTTCGCCGGCAGAACGGAGTTCCGGCGCATTCACCGCCACATCAGATACTTGTTCATTAAAAGCATCCCAGCCATAGCGATAACCGCCATAGGTATAATTTTCATAGTAATTGCCGGTATGCTTGGTCAATTCATAAGACAGGGCGAAATTCAGCGGCAAAGTCTTGTGCCTGAAAGCGGAAATCAATCGCAGCAGCGGACTGATTTCCTGTCGCTCTATGGCCTGGTAATAGGGCGGCAGAAAGCGGGCGTTGAACGCATAATCATAGCAAGGATAATAATAATGATTATAAACCGGTTCAGCCGGTTTCTGGTTGGCAAAGTCAATTTGTAACTGATCATTCCTGATCCCGGCCAGCAACGCCGGATTAACACTCATGTTCGCCAATGTATCGGGAAACAATCCCAACATTTCCTCGCCAATAGCCTCCATTTCTATGGTTAACGTGCGATTGGGCTGCAAAAAATTAATATTTTCTTCATAGCCTTTTTCCAGTAAGTAATGTCCCCAGTAGCCGTATTGGGCAAAAGCAGTTGATGCCAGCAATAAAATACTTAGTAATTTTTTCATATTTTCCTCATTTAGTTAATTTAATAAATTCTAGTGGGACCAATTATTGAATATTTCCTAAGGTTGTATTACTCCCTGCAAACAATCTGACTTGCGAAATCTAGTATGGAAAGGTCTTTTAACATGTTGTTATTAATGAAAAAACATCAACCATTGTGTCTGGCAACTGCCAGCTCACAAACTTTCATAAACTAAAATTTTCCAGCATTCGTTGATATTTCATGGATTCTTTATAGTGCATATCCTCCGGTGAAAAGAAAAATTTTAATTTCACTATTTCCGAATTATACACCGGCCAAATATTTAAAGTCGGGCCTGCATAAGCCAATGAACTGATAACACCAATGAAAGAGCCCAAAAAAAATCGCTCCCCTTGTATTTTTAACACAATTGGCTTAACAGCTATTTTAAAATTCAGAGAATCTATAAGTTCTTTACTGTTTTCATTCCAAAAGTCAGATGACATCACAAATTCCTCTTTCTCCTGATCATAGTAATTAATATCATCATCCGAAATGAGGGGTTTGTTTTTCAATGGTAGATTTTTCAGGCCGATTTGTTTGGCCGAATGATAAGAAAGAGTGTCATTTTTCAGGAAATAAATCCCAAAGGTATACTCATTACCATTTTTAGTTGGGTTTAAGCACGATGTGAACGCTGATATCAAGATTATAAAAACAATATGAACACTTCGCATCATGCTATTCCTCAGCACTAAAATATGTTGCTTTGAATTTTCCGCCGCTAGTATAGCCGATAAATGAAATATAAGACCATTCGCCGGTAATTTCACCATTTTCATAATATCCCCGCAGAATAATATTATGGTCCATCCAACCCGGATGTAAATTACACCAGAGCGTATCTTTATCAATTCCTCCTCCTAAATCTCCCTGACCAAAGTATGGGTGATCAGTTTTCCCAGCAACGGCATCCATCTCCCAACTACCAACCAAAGAACTATCCTCACCAAAATGGATTCGTAATTTTCCACTGACAAAGAGATCATCATTCTCATTATATCCTGAATATTTATAGATACCAGGTTGAAATTCTTCGTAAATCCTCTCGCTTTTGGTGGTGCTTTCACAAGCAATAAAAAGCAGAATCAAAAGCACAATGGTTAAGGCTGTCAAATGTTGCTTTAATTTGGACGCTTTTGATACCAATCCTCCCAGGTTTGGGAAACCTCGGAGGATTTTTCGGTTATTGAAACCTTCCGAAGGTTTACAATTATTCCTTTTCCAGTTCATTGATCCTCCCGGTAAATAAAATTGTCCCGGTTTCCCGCTCACGAATCGCCAAGATAAATGGCCGGTTAATTTTCATGACAATATTTTCCGGCATGACTGAGGTTACCCGCATACTGACAGATGTCACGGCGGCTGCTTCGGAACCTTCTTCGTCGACTTTCAGATAAGTTTTGTGCAACACCTGGTCGATTACCAGTTTGCGACCATATTCTTCACTCATGGCAGTGAAATCCGACCGGGCGGCATCAAAAGGTGCTGCCAGTCCCAAAGCTTTTAGAATCTGTGTAAGTTCCTTTTTGTATTCCAGTTCAAACTTAGGCAGATGGAGTTGCACTTTGCGTTTTCTGGTATTACTAAGCATCGCTTTCCAGTCATCAGCAGTCAAAGTTTGTAAATAATCATCAATATTTTCCGATTCCCTGGGTAATAAAATCGTCATGCTGTATTTTTCATCACCATAAGGAAGATCAATCAGTTGAACTTCTTCATTTTCCCAATAGTCAAATTTCTCTTTTTGAGTCATCATATCGATCTTATTAACTGTCCCATCCTGACAATGGAAATCATCTTCCATTGTATTGGCTTTTTTAAACTTGTTTGTCCAGTCGCCTTTGAAATAGAGCGCGTTGATCAGGTACATGATCACATCACCGGGGATGTCCTCGATAATCTTGTCTATTTTATCATTAGTGGCATCAGCGACCCAGTTATTGATCTTGTCAATGGCTTTTGAATCGGAAAAATCCAGGTTGTCCACTTCCGCGTGAAAATACGCCCGGTTCATGTCCAGAAATTCCTGTTCCACCGGAAATCCCTCCCGAATCCAGATTGAATTGGCGATTTCAAAAGTGACTTTGCTGTCCAGTTTGGGCAGCGTTTTGATCATTTTATGGTAATAGTCATTGATTTCCTGGGCTGAGTATTCAGACAAGCCCAGAAGTTCCGCGATTTCGTCTTTCGTCTCACCGGACGCGCCATTATAAACCATTCCGAAAGCCATGGAGACACTAAGGGGCGAGATGAATAAGTTACCTTCTTCATTTTCTGCCATTTTTTTCAACAGGTTGAAAGTAAACGCATTATCCGCCAGCGCGAGTTCTTTTTCCAAGGGTGATAAATTCAGAAAGACATCTTTCTCTTCGGATTTTGTCAGAAAATCGCAAGCGGTTAGGGTCATTATTAGACTCAATAATATAAAAATTGTATGGGTCACTCTCATAGTAAACTCCTTATTCTATAGCGGTTAATTTTGATTCTTTTAAAACCCACTGCCCGTTTTCATAGTCAAGGTTGGCGTGCCCAAATTGATAGAAGACCCGAAAACTGACCCGTGCTTTGTCAAAGGTTTCATTAAAAATTATTGTTTCGATATTCGGCATAGTGGCTTTGTGAAATTCAGGTATCCAATGATGGTGTGTTAACTGCATGTACTGTCGCAAAAATGTGACTCGTTCCTGGAAATCATCTTTGGCAGTTCCCTCATCAAAAAAGAACGCATAGATGAGAGAGTCCATTTCATTGGAGAGATAAACTGCCGGTAGTTCCAGATTATCGCAGGGCGGCCGAAAGTCATTGATTTGTTTATCAATTTTTTCGACACCTTCATAAAAATAATAGTCCGGATTGGTATCGACGATGGCGTAACTTAACTTATTCTGGACCACAAGATATTTAATGTCAGTTTCGAAATTTTCATGAGCCCCACTTGTAATGCGTCCAAGGTCCAACGGTGAATAAAATTCTTTGAATACAGCGTAAACTTGCCTGACATCGTCAGAAAAATCTGCAATTTCAGCATTTGAATAGGCTGGAATTCCCGCTCGCCAGCTGTTGAAAAAATCTTTTAGCATAATCTCGGAATCCGATTGATAGGCTTTTTCCAGTTGGCTTCCCAATTCATTGGTCTTTATTTCATTTAAAGAAGATGTGGTCGGATCGCATGCCATAAACCATCCGATACAGATACTCAAAATAATACTAAAAATATTGACCCTTTTCATCCTGTCATTCTCCCCACGGATACCCCCGCCTTTTAAATTTAATGATACCTTCATCTTCATTATTTAAGCCTAATACAAAAGTAATGATTTCATTATCATCGGGCAAGTAGGGTTCGATTATTGTAAAAGAATAATTTCCCGGTACAATATCGTCGATCACAATTTTCAGATCATAGAGACAATTACATTTACAAGCGGCCTCGGTTTCAAATTCCTCTATCATTATATCACCGTCAGTATTGATAATTTCCGTATATAATTCACCGGGGCAGCAATTGAATCCGGCATTGATATGAGTCAGAATCAACTGACTTTCTCCATCATAAAAGTATTCCACTGCTGCTAAAGTGTCGGGCAGGGTTTCGATAATTTTTGACAAGCCGGTGGTTTTGTTCAGATATTTACAACCGGAAAACGCTGAGATCGCTCCGGCGAGTTCCAATTTTGCTTCACTCTTTGTATTGGATTCACAGGAGATGATAAAAGATATGATCAGTCCGGCAATTATCATTAATATTTTGACAGGTTTCGTCATTGTCAGTCCTTTTCCAGCTCAATATGATAAATCCCATCGGATGTTGCTAAAAAGATATCCCCATTTTCATTTTCGCAAATATCCCAGATAGCAGCGCCAATCACTATTTTATTCCAGGAGTTACCGGTATAATATATCAATTCATCCATATTTGCCAACCAGATATAACCACGGCTGTCTGTTAAACCGGTAATTGGAAAAAAACTTTTATTTTCTAAAATTTTCGGTTTCTTCTCATGCCAGCCTTGTTCATTGAACAATAGTAATTTGGGAAGATCATCAGTATAAGCAATGCTGGAAATACTGTAATCGCAGGTCAACCAGATATTATGTTTTTTATCAATCAAAATATTATGGCAATTGTATAATTTTTCATTTTCATAATGCAGCCAACCATTGTTATTAATTTTATATAATTTTCGACCGGCTGTGAGCCAAAGATTGTCATCTGAATCCAACTTAATTGCACCTATATACCAAAATTCAAGATCGGAATTATCCGGATTATAGGTGGTCCACTGGTCCTGGTTCCATTTTGTCAGTCCTTTTTCATTGCAAAACCAGATGGTGTTGTCAGAAGCGATTTCAAAATCATGAACGTATTGATTAGCCGGTGAATTGCTGCTGTCGAAAATAGTAAACTCGCCATTTTCATATTTGATCAATCCATGATCTGATCGCATCCAAAGATTTTGATTATGATCTATTTCAATTTGCCAAATGATAATACTGTCAGGTAGATTGGAATTTTCTGAATTATATTCAATTAACTGGTCACTTAGCTGGTACAAATGATGGTCAGCGCCAAACCAGAGGTTGCCTTCTGGGTCAAAAGCCACAGACCGGACAAAATGATTTTTATAAAGTTGCACCGGATCGTCTGAAATATTGTATTTCACGATATTGGATTCACAGGAGAGGAAAAGCATCAAAGCAAAGCAAAAAAGAATAAACAGTGGACTTCTAAAAGAATTTATAGATTTGACCGCCGAGGTCTTATT
>CAYYMT010000024.1:34309-38183 GCA_964472715.1 uncultured bacterium
GAATAAACAGTGGACTTCTAAAAGAATTTATAGATTTGACCGCCGAGGTCTTATTTTGTCTAAATTCACTCATCATATTTTCTCACCTTTTATAGATACCAGCATAAAATAATTCTCCATCATAGTCATTCACAAAAAGTCTTATTTCACCTTCGTCATATTTTGCATAGGGTGATAAATCAAATTTTAAATGTTGTTGCGTTTCTGTGGTACAGGTATCATTTTTAGCCTTGTGGGACAAAAACAGATCACTACCTGGCGGATTAGTATATACTACTGGTCCTGTTGCATAAATCTCAAATTCATGGCTGATAGATTTTCCTGTATATGAAACAAATAAATGTAAGTTTTGATTACGAACAAAAGCAGTATCAACCTCAAAAGAATCTATTTTAATCTCCTGGAAATTGAATTCCGGGATTTCGTCAATCAGTTTTATTAATGGTATATCTTTTTCCTTTGTGGGACTTAATAAATTCGAACAATTGATTGAACTGAAAATTGATAGCTTAAATAATATAAAAATTTTGATAAAATGCCTTATCTTTAGTCTTTTATGACCAGTTAAAGTTTTTGGGTGTTGATAAACTTCCCAGTTTTTTGAAACCTCGGAAGTTTGTGTTTTATCAAACTTTTGAAGCATCATTCTTCCACCGGATTCATTATCTTTCCGCAAAACAGGATTGTATTGGTCCGCTTTTCCATGATAAAAAAGATAAAGGGACGGTTGAAGGTCAAGTAGACCTCATCACTAACCGATTCATAATTCATCTGTGTGGAAGTGGCAGCGGCCGCTTCTGTCCCCTCTTCATTGATTTTCAGAAAGGATTTTTGCTTGACCTTTTCGATCCAGATGCCGCCATCCATTTCATTGAACATTTTCGAGAAATCAGCAACATTTGCATCAAAGCCGTCAACAATTCCCATTGACTTTAACACGTCATTCAATTTCTTTTCGTATTCAATCTCCATTTTTGGTAATGCGACATTGACTGAATCCTCCCCCAGGTTTGCGATAATATCATTGACAACCGCAGAATTAATAATATCCACAAAATCATTGATCGGCTCTGTTTTGGGCATTACCAAAAGCATGGCGTAATTTTCATTTCCGTAGGGCAGTTCCACCGCATCGTAATCATTGGCTTGTTGAAATTTAAAATTGCTTTTGATATTCATCATCTCACAGGATACGGCTTCATCATCACTGATAAGAAATGGGCTTTCCTGAGTGCTTTCTTCATCGAATTGATACTTCCAGTCCGCTTTAAAATAAATGGCATTGATCAGAAACATGCAGGCATTTGGGTCTAATTCCTTGATCAAATCTTTAATGCGGTTTTCCGTCTGGTCTTCCACCCAGCCATTGATGGTATTCAATGTATTTTCCGCATTACCGAAATCCAATTCTTCAACCTTGGCGTTGAAATAATTTTCATTCAACTGCCGAAATTCATCCTGTATAGAAAACTGGTTACTATACCAGATGGAATTGGCCAGATTGAATTCCACGCCATCGGTGACATTGTATAATTCCTCAATCAATGCGCCATAGGTGGCGTTGATCTCTTCCAAAGACAGATCACTGAATCCCAGCGTATTTTTCATCTCTTCGTACGTATTGCCGTCCGCGCCATTCATCGTCATTCCCAGGGAAAAGGAGGCGGAAACCGGTGATAGAAATACATTCTTGGCCTGGTCCTCAGCATTGACACTTTTAAAAAGGTTCATGCTGAAGTTATTGTTGGAGTTGATGAGTTTTGCAGGAATTTCATCAAGTGAATATTTTAGCACTTCGTCATCTTTATTATTGTTGTTGCTGTTTATAATATCAGAACAGCCCGTAAAAATAATTAAACTCAGAAGTAATAAATATGATAACAAATTTTTCATAACTTCTCTCCTTTTATACGATTATTCCAAAATTAGGGTCGTATCTAAATACGTGGAATCATTTTGCCAGAATTTTAAAAATTTTTCACCATCAGTATCAAAACTTATGATATGTTCATGTTCAAAATATATTGGAACTGTGCAACCAATTCCAGTATCATGTTTTGCATAAACTTTCGCAATATACGTATTACCATTTTTTTTACTTTTTGTTTTTAAATAATACCATCCAAAAAATGAAACACTATAGGATACGTTGATTGCTATAGTATTACCTTCAATCCTGATATTGTTTATTTCTGATGCCGGAACCGGTTTGGTTACTGCGTGTTCTTCAGATTCAGGTTCAAGTAAACCACAACTCTTCAATAATAAAATATTGATTGTAATAGTAACAATCAGAGTAATTTTTAAATTTATGTATGATATTTTATCAAACATGAAATCTCATTTTCACAAAGTTGGATTCATTATTTTTCCGCAAAACAGTATTGTGTTTGAGCGTTTTTCCTGAATAAGGAAAATATAAGGGGAATCAAAGTCTAAATAAATTTCATGAG
Organism: uncultured bacterium; assembly: GCA_964472715.1. Taxonomy (GTDB): domain Bacteria; phylum Fidelibacterota; class UBA2242; order UBA2242; family JAFGTP01; genus JAFGTP01. The sequence continues at coordinate 36,763 of CAYYMT010000024.1, forward strand.
TTTCAGAACCGCCGCCTAATCTGTCCATGATTACCACTGTTGCAGCAGCGGCCTCAGTCCCTTCTTCATTGATTTTCAGGAAAGATTTCTGTCTCACTTTGCCAATCCAGATGCCACTGCCAACATTTTCAAACATTTTGGAAAAATCAGCGGCATAGGGATCAAATGCTTCCTTGATTCCCATTTCATAGAGAATTTTTTTCAATTCAATTTCATAATCCAATTCAATTTTAGGAAGGGAAATATTAACCGAATCCTTTTCAAGTTTGTCGACGATGTCATTCATCTTTTGCCTACCAAAATTTGACATAAATTCATTGATACCAGCAGATTTTGGTTTAATCATCAGCATTGAATAATTCTCATTGGCATAAGGCAATTCCAGCGCTTCATATTCTTCATTCTGTGTAAATTTAAATTTACCTTTCATGCGCATCATTTCGCATTCCACATAATTTCTGTCATCAGTTCTAAAACTTTTTAATTCTGTTTGAGTTTCATCAAACTGGTACTTCCAGGTGGCCTTGAAATAAATGGCATTGATCAGGAACATCACTGCTGCCGAAAAATCATTCAATTTCACCAGGTCTTTAATTCGATTCTCGGTTTGATCTTCCACCCAACCATTAACGATTTCTTTAGATTCATTTGGCTTTGAAAAATCTAGGTCTTCAATTTTCGCCTGGAAGTAATCTTCATTTAATTGTTGGAATTCCTGCTGTAAAGTGTATCCACGCCTGTACCAGATGGAATTGGCAAGATTAAACTGAACGCCTTTGCTAACATTATATAATTCATCAATCAGGCCGGCATAGGATTTATTGATTTTTTCGATATCTGTCCCGTCAAAGCCCAGGGTGGTCTTCATTTCTTCAAAGGTATTCCCGTCCGCGCCATTCATGGTCATCCCCAAAGCAAAGGAAACGGAGACAGGCGATATGAAAATATTGCTGTCTCCGTCATGAGGGTTGAGTGTTTGGAACAGTTTTATACTAAAGTCATTATTGGCATTGATTATTTTGGTTGGAATAGTTTTGATGGTATAGCGATCAACGTCCGGATCATTGGTATTCAAAAGTTCTGAGCATGAGCTGAATAGGATTAAAATTACAAACAGAACGAATTTCTTCATGGTTTCCTCTTAATTTTGTAATATAAATCACGCCAATTACAATGCCAAAAATATTTCTCGAGGTGAATGATTTCGGAAGTCTCAGATTTTTGAGGGATGAGTCAGATTTTTGAGGGTATTTTGTAGCATAAGCATTTAAAAATCCGGCCTTTGACGGACCTGCTTGTGTAACGTTGATAAACGCAATAATAGTAATCAAATTTTATGGTTGTATGTTTTGTCGCTCAGACAGACATTAAACGACCAGGATGGTCGTTCTACAAATGGAGTTTCTCTACTTGGATCGTGG
>CAYYMT010000025.1:0-5275 GCA_964472715.1 uncultured bacterium
TTTTGTATTGCTGCCGGGGGGATCATAAATATCCTGTTGTTGAGATTTACTGTTACCAATTGAAAACCTTGCAGGTTTGAGAAACCTGCAAGGTTTTGAGGAAAGTTGAATCTAAGTTTATAGCAATTTGGCGTTCAGTTCGATATCTACGGCTTTCAGCGCCTGGGAGACCGGACAACCGGCTTTGGCATCTTCCGCATGTTTCAGAAAATCCTCTTTTGAAATACTAGCAACTTTCCCTTCGGTATTTAGAATAATTTTGATGATTTTAAAACCATCCTCACCCTTTACAAGTTTTACCTGGGCGTCGGTGGATATTTCATCGGGAATATAACCGGCTTCTGCCAGTCCATGAGATAGTGCCATGGAAAAACACCCGGCATGAGCGGCGCCAATCAGTTCTTCGGGATTTGTTCCTTTCCCATCTTCAAACCTGGAACTAAAGGAATAATTGCCTTCAAAAGCGCCACTTTCTAGTTTCATTGTTCCGTGGCCTTTTTTTAAATCACCTTTCCAAATTGCGGTTCCTTTACGTATGGTCATAATTTTCTCCTTAATTTAATTTTTCTAAACTTTTTTCGATAAAGGCATCCATATCGCCAGGGTGGCGGCTGGAAACCAGATTGCTGTCAACAACTACTTCTTTGTCGACAAAATTAGCGCCGGCATTCTTAATGTCCTGGATAATGGATTTATAACCGGTAAGGGTTCTTCCTTCCAGGACATCTGCAGTGATCGGCAATTGCGCGGCATGACAGATCAGAAATACCGGTTTGCCGCTGTTGACAAAATCCCGGACAAATTCAACCGGTTTGTCATGAGCGCGCAATCTATCCGGTGAATAACCACCGGGAATCAGTAAGGCGTCAAAATCTTCAGCGCTTACATCATCGATAGATGTGTCCACTGTAACCGGTGTATTATTCTTTTTTCCGGTGACGGTTTTACCTGTTTCAAGACCGATATTAATGACCGAATGGCCTGCTTTTTTATAGGCCTCCACAGGGGCCGTATATTCAATATCTTCGAACATATCATCAATTATAACAGCAATTTTTTTCATCATTAACTCCTATGTTATTGTTTACCATTTACATTATACAAAATGGTCATTAAAGTGTTGAAAATCAAATAACCGGTGGTTAAACCGGCATTATTTCCGCCTTCAAAAACAGTCAAAATCCCAAAAATCAAATAGAGCAAAAAAATATATTGCAACAAAGTCAATAATAAACTATTTTACATACCAGTACATAAGAGTTGGCGTTTTTACTGTATGAAAATTAGTTATAGCAAATTTAAAAAGAGGATATTATGGTAAGTAAAAAATTGTTATTCAGCTTAATCACCGGCTTATTTTTTATGAATGCACTTTTCGCCGCGAAACTGGTAGAAATGAAAGTGGTGGACAAAGATTACCTGATGCTGCATTTTCAGGACGGTGTTGTGAAATTCGTCGATGACGGGCAGGGGTCTGATGCTTATCACGGCCATCATTCTGAACCGGATAATTCTTATGTGGTCAGTTTTGGTGAATCGTTGAATTTGTCTGGTTTGGCAAATATCAGCAACTGGACGATCAGGTCCGGAGATGATTCGGATTTTGGCGCCACCGGTGTGCAACCGGTAGCGGTATTCAGAAAAACACGGGTCAATGGCATGTCTTATACCGGCTGGGATCAGGTTAACAGTGATCACGGGTTTGATTATACCAAAGAACATTTTATTTATCTGCAATTACCGGCATCCATGAAGCAGGATCTTACTTACACAGTTGAAATCAATGAAAATCTGAATGCCGACACTACCAGCCAATCCTTAACTTTTGATATTTTCAGTAGTAATTCTGAAGCAATTCACAGCAACCTGGTGGGATATATGAGCAGTTCCAGGGCCAAATCCGCAGACCTCTATCATTTTCTGGGCGATGGCGGCTACCGCGATTATGCCGGTTTTGAAGGAAATGAAGTCTATATCTACAATGTGGATACAGAAGAATCCCAAAGTGTTGGAGAGGTGGAATTCTGGATGGAAGGAAAAACTGAAAGCAATCATAATTTGACCGGCGGTGATGTCTGGAATATTGATTTTGCAGGATTTACAACCCCCGGAACTTACCGCCTGGCTGTCGAAGGCATCGGATGCAGTCAGGAATTTGAAATTCGCGATGATATATACCATGATCCCTATAAATTATCAGTACTGGGCTATTTTTATATGCGAATCGGGCAGGACAATCTTGACATGACACCGGTTCCCAGACGGCCCCTTTACATTCAGGATCAGGACCCGTCCAATTGCAAAATTTATGTCACTGACATGGACCCTTATCATCCCCAATGGTCAAGTTTTGCACCCGGCGATAAATGGGACAGCCCGGCCAATTGGGCTACTTACAAAAAAGAAGGCAGTCCCACCAATCCCAAGGCCATTGGCGGACACAGTGACGCCCTGGACTGGGACCGGCATTTAGGTCATGTGGTCAATATTTACGATCTTTGTCTCGCTTATATTTTAAGCGATGGCGCACTGGATGATGATGACCTGCGCATTGCGGAAAGCGGCAATGGCATTCCTGACATTCTGGATGAAGCCCGCAATGAAGTGGATTTCTGGTTGAATCTTCGCTACCAGGGCGGCTATTCCCACGGTCTCACCAATCCTGATGGCAATAATAAACTTTATCAGGCGGATAACACTCCCATTGCCGCCTGGGCCAATTCTCTGAACAGCGCCATGCTGGCTTACTGTTTCCAGATTTCCGGGCACGGTGATCTGCGCAATGCTTACAGGGATTCCGCCATTATCGCCTATAATTACGCTAACAGTCTGGCCGACCCAATGGCAGAGACAAAACTGGAGGGTATTCGCGGCCGGGATTTTAAAATGATGACAGCGGCTTATCTTTATAATCTGACCGGAAACACAGAATACGAAGATACGATGAAAGATGAATGCATGGTTACCAGTCCCACTTCCAGTATTCGGCAACTGGGTTCTTACGATCAAATCTGGGGCGCGACCGCCTATATGCTCACCAAACGGACAGTGAATTATCCTGACCTCCAGGCCAATATGAAAGCTGCGATCATTGCCAAAGCCAAAAGCAAAGAAGCTGACAATGTCGCCAAAAGGCCCTCCCGCCGTGGCTATAGCGCCAAGAATGCATGGTGGCAAAGCGCCCAGGATATGCCCCGAACTGTGATCGCCCACGCGGTTTCCCGGGATCCGGTTGAAAAACTCTATTTTCTCGATGCGCTGGTTATGGAATCTGACTGGGGACTGGGCAGAAATCCATTGAATATGATCCAGATGACCACTGCCACGACAGAACTGGCGGATAAACGCAGTATCGAAAATTGTTATACTTCCGGCCGTAATGACGGAACACCGGGACTTCATCCGGGACATACACCTTATTTGAATGTGGACGGCTGGGGCGGCTCAATGGTAGGCAGCAACCCAGGTAAAGTATTGAACAGATTTTATCCCAATACCAGCACCTGGCCCCATGCGTCGAAATATATCAACACCCGTTTCATCTGGGCCCATTCGGAATTCACACCCCGCCAGACCATGAAAGGTAAAGCCCTGAACTATGCTTATCTGTACAGTTTGTCTAAAAGCGGCGGCAACATTACACCGGTTTTGATCGCTGACGCCGGGCGGGACCAGCGCCTCATTGATGAAGATGAAAATGGAAAAGAAACTGTTGAACTCGACGGTTCCGGCAGCTATTCCGGCAGCAGTGAAATCACCGCTTATAGATGGTCACTGGAAGGTGTGGAAATCGCAACAGGAAAGACCGCTACTGTGGAATTGGATACCGGCAAATACCAGATAATTTTAGAAATTGAAGATGCCGGCGGGGAAAGTGCTGTTGACAGTGTAATAATTGAGATTGTTGCGATTATTTCAGAAGTACAAGCTGATTATGATTTTGAAACGCCCGGGCAATTGGATGACTGGATCGTTGATAATTTGGGAGAAGGCGGAATGCCCTCAGCAACTATTTCTTCAGAAAAAGCCAAAAGCGGTTCCGCCAGCCTGAAACTTAGTGGTAATTTTGTGAATAATGCCGATATTGTCCTAAAAAAAAACGGCGCCCTGGAAGATGACAGAGCAACAATAATCTATTATGTCTGGGTGCCCCAGGCACTGGTGGATTCTTCCAAAGCCGCCGCGGCCATGGATTCATCCGCAGCCGGCGGTTTACAGAATTATCTCATGCATACCGGCTGGGACTGGAAAAGCAAGTGGATCAGCCTGTTCGAACTTCAGGGTGACGCCTGGAATAAAATCTCCTTTCAAATACCGGAGGATGTGGAAAATGCCAATATTAAGGAATCCGGACTGGTCTTTAATATTCAAAACGCCGGCATTGGCGAAAGCAGTGTATATATCGATGACATTATATATGAAATACCGGTGCCACCGGCGGATTACGATTTTGAGACTGCTGCGCAATTTGACCAGTGGCTGGCAGAGAATTTTGGCAGTGAGGGCGGGTCGCCAATGGCTTACCATAGCACGGAAGCGGCCCGAAGCGGCCTGTATAGTTATAAGATCAAAGGGAATTTTGTGACAGACTCCGAATATGCCCTGCGGCAGAATAATGCCCTGGAGTCCGGCGTAACCTCTCTGATTTACCATGTCTGGGTGCCGCAGGCGCTGGTGGATACGGCGGCAGCGGCGTTCGAAAGAGATTCAACTAATGTTGGCATCATCCAAAATTTTCTGATGCATAACGGCTGGCAATGGATCAGTGAAACTATCGAATATAAAAACCTGTATGGCGACAGCTGGAACAAAGTAAAATTGGATATACCGGATAATGTTGATAATTCACAGGTACAATCCATTGGTGTGACTTTCAAGACCATGAATGCGGATATTGGAGAACTGAGTGTTTATATTGATGACATTTATTTTGAAAAAGAAGATGGTCCCACAGCCATAGATAACAATTTCCTGGCGGATACGCCCTCGGATTACAAACTGTTTCATAATTATCCAAATCCTTTCAATCCGGAAACTAAAATTCGCTTTCATTTACCGAAAAGCAGCAAGGTCAGGCTAACACTCTATGACATTGCCGGTCATAAGGTAAAATCCCTGTTGAATGAAGAGAAAAATGCCGGCAGTTATGAGCTAATATTTAACGGCAGCCAGTTGGCCAGCGGCGTCTATTTCTATAGTCTGGAAGCCGGTAATTTTACCGATGTGAAGAAAATGATCTTATTGAAATAATTTGCGGATATACTGATCACCAAAA
>CAYYMT010000025.1:5375-29808 GCA_964472715.1 uncultured bacterium
AAACCGGCGCATTCTCATTTTGAAAAGGTTTATTCTTACCGCTTTTTTGCGGAATTAGCCAAATTCACCAAATCATCGGGGAATGGATTGAGAATAATCTGGTCTTTTACAAATTGGCTGTCAAAGCGGATTGCATAGGATTTCAGCAGATGAATAACTGTTGTCAGCGGAACACGTTCGTCACGATATTCTTCCACAGTATTGAGGAAAAATTGCTTTTCATTGGCTGATAAATTTTGGGAAAAGCCACCGAAGATGTGATGGATCGAATTAATATTCGCCGCTGGTTTGGCTTGTTTGGCGAGAATTTCGGTGAGATTTGCTTCATACAGCGCATAAACTTCCGGTACCGGTAGTTTGTCGTGGTTTGCCACAATATTTCCGCCGGTGCGATAGGCGGATTGGTTGTAAGCCATAAATAAATATTTATGCCGGGTATGGAATTCCACCAGGGCTTTCATTGTCCCTTGCTTTTTTGCGGACCGGAAGCGTGTGTTAGTGTATAATTTCGTCAGGAAATGCTCCCGGATTTGCAGATTTTTCAGCCGGCCTTCATCTTCAATTGCGGCGTTGGGAAAGTAAGTTTCCAGTTGCCCGCCGAAAAATCCCTGCCCGCGGTTGGAAGAAGAAAGATTACTGAGGTTATGATAAATTTTTACATCGTTTATGCCGCAGGAAGGGGAACGGTTTTTCATTATGAAGCCGTCGACATCCTTTTGAGATGAAAGAAAATCCCGAGTAAAATCCGCCATTTTTTCGGTGACATCTTTTTCTTCCGCCGGTTGTATCATACGAATATCATCCCCGTCGCGCCCCAGGCGAACGGGATGTCTGGGGATGCCCAGGCCGATTTCTACTTCCGGACATACCGTGATAATTTCAGCGAAGGCTGTCATTTTATCGACAAATTTATCGGGTATTGTTTGACCGTTGTAGCGACAATTTTCAAATCCCAAACATTTACTGACAATAATTTTTGGCTTCATAATATCCTCATTTAATTGAATTAACAAAATATTTACACCGACTTAACCTAAACCATACCTTTGGAGTTTAATTTAGTATAATGAAAAAAATGATACAATGAAACAGGAAAGGTTGAATATGCCGAAAAATATTTTAATAGTAGATGATGAAGAAGATATTCGAAAGTTAATCAGTTTAAATCTGAGAAAAAACAATTATAATGTCCTGGAAGCGGAGGATGGGGTCGAGGCCATAAAAATTATTGACAAAGAGACTATCGATATGATCCTACTGGATGTGATGATGCCGGAAAAAGACGGTTATGATGTTTGTAAGGAACTGCGCAAAAACAATAATAATGTGCCGATCATATTTTTAACAGCGAAAGACTCGGAATTTGATGAGGTACTGGGGTTGGAGCTGGGGGCTGACGATTATATTAAAAAACCCTTCAGTATGAAGAGCCTGATGTCCAGAATGAAGACGATTTTTCGCCGCGTTGAAGAGCCGGGTCCGGAAAAAGAAAAGATCAAAGTCTATGACATCGAGATCAATAAAACCGATTATACAGTTAAAATACAGGGTGAAAATGTTTTCTTCCCGAGAAAGGAATTTGAAATCCTGGCTTTTTTGGCTTCTCATCCCAATAAGGTTTTTCCGCGGGATTTTCTGCTCAGTCGAATCTGGCAGGAAGACACCTATGTAGTCGACCGTACCATTGATGTCCATATTGGCAGAATTCGCAAAAAAATGGGTGCCTACAGCCAATATATTAAAACGGTTGTTGGTGTTGGCTATAAATTTATTTTGGAATAATGTAAAAATTAACTATATCTTAACAATTCTTTAATCTAATTTTAATTACGCTTTTGTATTATTGCGCCGGGTTGGGTATTAATAAAAACAGGATTGGACAAACAAGTGAAATTCCAAAGAGTTGTTATTTTAAGTGTTATAGGATTGAGTTTTTTATTTGCCGGTGAAGACAAAGAAGATTTTAAAATTACCGGCAATGCCATCAGTGATTTTTATTATATCAATGATGCTGAAAAGAATGTTCACGCGAATTATAAGCCGAAGATATTACGACAGGTGTACAGCAATGAACGCAGTGGATTTCAATTTCGACGGATTTATTTGACTTTCGATAAAAATATTGACGATGAATTTTCAACGCGAGTAAGATTCAGTATGAGCAATACAGACTACAGTTATTCCAAAATGACTCCCAATGTCAAAGACGCCTATTTAAAATGGAAAATTAACAGTGATCATTCCGCCTATTTTGGTATCAGCGGCAGTCCCGCTTTCAAAGAAATTGAAAAATTCTGGGGGTTCCGCCATCTGGATAAGACGGCATCGGATTATTTTGGCATTCGCAGCAGCCGTGATTTTGGAATTGCCGCAAAAGGGAATATTTTAAAAAATTTGAATTACCATTTTTTCTTTGGTAATGGAGAATCCAATGCCTCGGAACGCTGGGGACGCGTTGATAAACTCTACAGTTTAAGCCTCAGTCAGGAATTTGCCAATTATTTCTTTTACCAGGTATATTCGGACTACCGGCTATCCAAAGATGGAGCAAATGATGAATTTACAGGGCAGATATTTACCGGTTACAGAACGGATAAATTAAGATTCGGTTTGCAGTATACCTATCAGGAAAACAAGTTGATGCGCTCTGAAAAAAAAGGTGATATTCATCTCTATTCGGTTCCCTTTATTTATCAATATATAGACAAAGTGAGCTTTGTGTTTCGGTATAGTTATTACTCGGTGCAGGAAGAAAGAGATTATGTTCAGCAATCCTTTATCGGGGGGTTCGAATATAATATTCGCGAGGAAATTTCAATTATGCCCAACATTTTGTACAATGATTATGATATAGAGGGGCTGTCCCATAAGGGGAAAGATGTCATAACAAGGTTGACTCTGGCTTACAAATTTAAATAATCAGGATCTATTTATGACAAGAATATCAAGTTTCTTTTTAAAAATTTTTTCAGCATTCTTTTTTATTATTCTGTTACTGCTGATATTAACGCTTTTTACCACTTTTCGTGTGACCAAAAGTAATTATATCAATATTTTAAAAACAGAATTAAAAAAAGTTAATCTGGCGCTGTCGGATCAGGTTGTTCAGCATTTTGAAGCGGGAGATCTTGATCAGTTCATAAAGGAAAAGGGGCGGCAACTAAACCTCCGTATCACTATTGTGGATACCATAGGAATTGTGTTGGGTGATTCCGAGCACAATCCGGAAAAGATGGAAAACCACCGGTTTCGTGATGAGATCACCCATGCTTTTGAAAAAGGGGAAGTGGGTTCATCCCTTCGCTATAGCAACACTTTAAAAAAAGAAATGCTCTATGTGGCGCAAACCCTTAAAAAAGAAGGGGAAATTATCGGTGTGATCAGAACAAGTATGTTTCTGGAAAATATCAATGAGATTATCAGCGATCTGAGAACAAAATTGTTGCGTGCCAGTTACCTGGTATTTTTTATTGCCCTGATCGTCGCCATATTCATGAGTCGCAATTTTTCAATACCTGTGACAAAATTAAAAAACGCGGCCCTTAGTGTCTCCAACGGTAATCTTTCCACCCGTGTGAATATTAACAGTAAGGGAGACTTGCGAACCTTTGCCGATAGCTTCAACGAGATGACGTCGCGAATTCAAACTCTTTTTACCCGCATTGAAAGTGAAAAGGAAACCTTGAATTGTTTATTGGAATCGATCAAAGAAGGGATATGCGTATTAAACAGCAAGGGTGAAATAATTTTGGCAAATCCTGAAATGGAGAAAATTACCGAAAGTGATTTGGTAGGGAAAAATTACACGGAAATATTTAAGAGTAAATATTTTAAGTCTGCCATTGAAAAATTTTTAAAAAACGAATCGGTCTCCATGGAAACCATTAAATGGAATAATAAGGATTTCATTGTATCCCTGGCCAAAGTGGAATCCAAAGGCGATATCATTCTGAGTCTGAAAAACATTACGGAAATGAAACAGCTGGAACAGATAAAAAAGGATTTTGTCTCCAATGTGAGCCATGAATTGCGCACGCCGCTGACAGCGATCAAAGGATTTGTGGAAACACTGCAGGATGAAGAAACCGATGAGACCAAAAAACATTACTTCGGAATTCTGGAAAAACACACGGATCGTTTGATCAATATTGTGAAAGATCTGCTGGTGCTATCCAATCTTGAGTCCCGCAGATCAAAACTGGATATTGAAAAGGTTAATCTGGAAGAAATGATCACAGATGTCGAAAAAGTCGTAGATTTGAAAATTCAGTCTAAGAATCTCAACTTTGAAACCACTCTTGATCCGGAGGTCATGGAAATTGAAGGCGACCGCTTTAAACTGGAACAGCTGTTGATCAATCTGATTGATAATTCCGCCAAGTACACTGATCAGGGAGGTATATACGTTTCCACCCGCAAAATCAAGAATAAAGTGAGAATCATTATCAGAGATACCGGCATCGGCATCCCGGCCAGACACCTGGGACGGATTTTTGAACGGTTTTATGTGGTGGACAAATCCAGGTCACGAAAAATGGGAGGCACCGGTCTGGGGCTTTCAATTGTCAAGCATATTGTTATGCAGCACAATGGCAAACTGGATGTCAAAAGTGAAAAAAATGTGGGCACGGAATTTATTATCGACTTACCGATATCGAGGAAATAAGCTTATTTAAATATTTCCTGAAGATAGTTATTCCAGATGGAATCCCAGGTATATTGCTGCATGATTTTACTGAACATATTCTGGTTCTTTTGAGGCTTGGCAAGTATCTCTTTATAGATATTATTGGCGCTGACTTTAACCGGTTCCATATCGGAAACATAGGTTGCATTATCACCGGCAATCTCGCGAAAAACCTCAAGTTCTGAAAGGACAAGGGGTGTTTTTACGATACCGGCCTCCAGTAATGGCATTCCGAAGCCTTCGTCCTTACTCAATAACATCACCATCATTGAAACCTGGAAAAGATCATGAACCACCTGCCGGTTTTCCACTTCCCCTACTTTAATATTTTCCATCATTTCGTGGAGAAACAGGATGTTGTCCTCCATTTGCAGGTCTGCAACATAGCTTTTGATCGTTTTATAATATTCCATAGAAACCGGGTGGGAAAAGTCCGGTGAGCCGGCGATTACAGCCGTTATATCGGCATCCCGTGTTGTCAGTTCATGAATGATATCAATGGTTCGCTTCAGATTTTTTCGCGGCAAAATCCTTACAGGCACCAAAATCATTTTGGCGATTTTTTCCGGGGTCAGTTTGTTCAAAAAGTGGTTTGTGGATTCATTGAGATTCAGAAACCCGGCGAGATTGATGCCATTGGGGACGATTTTAATTTTATTGGGGGGTAACTCCAGCAAATTGACAGCCTGCTTTTTCCGATACCGGGAGATGGCGATGTAGGTTACATTTTTACTGGCCGTTTTCAGGATCGACCAGGGCTTGCGGTTAAACAGACTATCTTTATAATCGTCCATCAGCCAGGCCATATCATGAACCCAGACATAAAAGTTTTTATGGGGATTGTTGTTGATGTAATTATATAGGGCTTCGGTGGCAACCAAATTAAAGGGCATGGTCATCATATTGTGAATGATGATGTTATTGATATCTCCGATATGAGTCACCAGTTTTTTTTCAAAATTTGTAACCGCCAGTTCATAATTTTCCGGCAGTGATCCGCTGGTAAGCATTTTTTGCATATTCTGGATATAGGGATTACCCGGGAATAGCTCGGGAATATTAGTAGTTTTGATATTTTTGCTGTTAATATTGCCTTTTCCGGTCAGCATAGAGACATACCAGCCGTTTTTTGCAAATAACTGGGCCAGTGGTTCCAGCATAAATTCCACACCACCAACTGCCGGTGGTATTGAGTAATGCAGCATTATGAGTTGTTTGATCTGGGTCATAGTTTTATCCCTTTAAAATCATTTTGAAAACCGACAAATATATTAAAAAATCCTGTAGTATTAAAATAAAATATTGGTTGTATTTCTTCCATTATTCTTTTAAAATAAATTATGTTAAAAATTAAAACAAATCTTAATATTATCATCATTATTACCTTTTTAATGATTTTCTTCACTGATTGTTCAAAGCCGGAGAAATGGACTACGGATTCACCGGTTGCGCGGGAGAATTTCTTAAAGGGTAAGGATTTGCATAACGCCTTTAATCATGAAAAAGCAAAAGACCTTTATTTACAAGCTTTTAAGGCTGATTCCAACTTTGCGGTTCTTTCTCTGATGCTGGCGGACATCTACTATGATACCGGCGTCAAGGACAGTGTTAGATATTTTCTGGAAAAAGCCTTTGAAAATATGCATAATGCTTCCCGTTTTGAACAATTACTGATTGCCCGCGCCAGGGCCAATTTTCAGTTTAACCGGGAAAAAGCGATGCGCATTGAAGACTCCCTGTTGACGGAGTTTCCCAATCGTCTGGATTCCAAAGTGATCAAAGCGCAACAGGCTTTTCAGAAGGCCGATTATACCAAAGCCCGTGAAATGTATTTTAATATTCTTGACGATCATCCTGAATACGCAATGGCCTATAACATGATTGGGTATTCCTATGCTCTGCAGGGATATCACCGGGATGCCCTGGAATATTTTCGTAAATATCTGGAAGTGGCCCCCAATATACTGAATCCCTGGGACAGTCTGGCGGAATTTTATCTGATCACCGGCCGTTACCATGAAACCATTCGGTTGCTAAAAAATCTGATCGATACAAAAAAAGAACTTCTTGACCAAAACAGATTTATGACGGCGGTTATCTATTTAAAGATTGCTGACGCCTATAAATACCTTGGACAATATGATGAAGCGATTGACCACGCGGAAATTGCAAAACAAATTCATCCGCCGGTTCGCCCCATTCATCAAATCAATCATTTCCTTTTTAATCTTTATTACGAACTGAATGAAATTGATAAGATGCGGGAGGAATATAAACGGGTAAAGGACCAGATTTCGCGGTTTGAAGCCAATTATATGAAAATCATACTGGATATTGCAAATAATAATTATGGCGCCGCTGAAAAAGAGATCAATAATTTTTATTCCAAAAGCCAGGATAAAAATAAAAATTATGTCAAATATATTGCCATACTACAGGGTGAATTGGCTTTTGCCCAGGAAAGATATGCTATTGCAGCCGATAATTTCAAAACCGCGGCGGCTATTTTTTCCGACATTTACCCTGAAAAACTGGAGAATAAACATTATATCTCTTTGGGCAGGGATGGTAAAACAAATGAAGCGATAATGGGGTTTCAGAAGATCCTTGAGAAGAATCCCAATAACCCGGTTTCATTGTTGAATATCAGCAAATTTTATCATCAACAGGAAAAAGACCAGAAGGCAGGATTTTACCTGGATCATTTTTTTACTTTATGGTCCGGCGCTGACCCTGATTCGCCGATGATGAAGGAAGCTAAGCAACTGAAAAAGGAATTGGCAGGGAATGATGGCGCCAAATCCTGAACTCATTATTTAACCGGCAATACATAAAACAGAATCGAAAAAAAGTGGGACATGGAACCCATTAATACAAATAAGTGCCAGACCGCATGACTAAATTTCATGGTTTTATTCAGATAAAATATTGTCCCGAAAGTGTAAAATAAACCACCCACAAAGAGCCACACAATGCCCATAATGTCCATAGCACTGAATATCTGTTTCATTGCGATGATCACTATCCAGCCCATCGCAATATAAATAAAAGTTGAGACCCGGTTGAATCTATGGATAAAAAAAAGTTTGAATATAATGCCTGAAACAGCCAACCCCCAAATGACTCCAAACAAACTCCAGCCCCAGGGCCCGCGCAGGCTTACCAGTAAAAACGGTGTGTAGGTTCCGGCAATCAATAAATAAATCGAAGCATGGTCAAAGAGTTTGAAAATGGATTTTACTCTTGGATTTGTAAAGGCGTGATAAAAAGTGGATGAGAGATAGAGAAGCACCATGGTAACGCCGTAGATAGAAAAACTCACGATCCGCCAGGCATCCCCCAGTCTGGCGGCAAATACTACTAAAACAACCAGGGCCGCGATTGCCAGTGCAGCCCCGATTCCATGGGTGATTGAATTTATAATTTCTTCTTTTTTATCATATTTTATGGGGTCTTTGCCTATCACTACATTTTCCTTTATCATACTAAAACCTCAACCTTAACCTCAACCTTAACCTCAACCTTAACCTCAACCCTTATAGCCATTAGGATTTTTCGATTGCCAGCGCCATGTATCCCGGCACATGTCCTCCAGGCTTAAGTCTGCCTGCCAGCCCAGTTCCGCTTTTGCTTTGGCCGGATCAGCCCAGCATTCGGCAATATCACCGGGGCGCCGGTGGACAATTTTATAAGGGACTTTTTTACCGGCAGCTTTTTCAAAGGCATGGATCATTTGCAGGACGCTGTAACCATTGCCTGTACCCAGATTGTAAGTGACTTCCCCGGGATTTTTGGATAATTTGTTCAGCGCGGCCAGATGCCCTTTGGCCAGGTCAACCACATGAATATAATCACGGACACCGGTTCCATCCACAGTCGGGTAATCATCTCCAAAAACCGAAAGTTCTTTGAGTTTTCCGATAGCGACCTGGGAAATATAAGGCATCAAATTATTTGGAATACCATTGGGGTCTTCGCCTATTTTACCCGATTCATGGGCGCCAATGGGATTGAAATACCGCAAAATAGCTATATTCCATATGTTATCTGCTTTATATAAATCCCGCAAAATGGTCTCCATGATCAGTTTGGTCGTACCATAGGGATTGGTCGTTGAGACAGGAAAATCTTCCTTGATAGGTACACTTGCCGGATCACCATATACTGTTGCTGAGGAACTGAACACAATGTTTTTGACATTATATTTTTTCATCACGTCGCAGAGAACGATTGAACCGGTTATGTTGTTGTGGTAATACAGCAAGGGTTTCTCAACCGATTCCCCGACGGCTTTTAAGGCGGCAAAGTGGATCACCGCATCAAAGGTGTGATTTGCAAAGACTGTTTCCAGGGCTTCACGGTCCAGAATATCAACTTCATAAAAATCAACCTGTTTGCCGCTGATCTCAGCAATGCGGTTTACTGCTTCTTCATGACTATTGGATAGATTATCAACGATCACAACCTCATGTCCGGCGTTCAGTAATTCCACCGATGTATGGCTGCCGATGTAGCCGGCGCCGCCTGTCACTAATATTTTCATGGTCTTCCTCTTTTCAAATTTATTGTACCTCAGTCGGGGGCCAAAAGTTAAAATTAAAATGAAGCATTACCAAAATATAAATGTCATATTTTTGTAAAATTTGGTCTGTAATCATACCTGCTGATTGAACTGTTCGGAATTTCCGGACAGTTGCTTGGCTTTTTGCCGGGAAATAAACGGAAATAGACGAAATATGAAAATACTCTTTTTAATGCAGAGGTTCGCAGAGAATTTTTTTTTATTATTGTGATCGCTATTATCTTTAATTGAACTTGTGCAAATTTTGCATAAGTTCAATTTTTTTTAAAATGGCAATTTTAGTAATATTAGGGATAGTCAGGTAATTACCGGCATCTCAGCACTTACCGGCATTTTTTATGGTTTTTCATTGGGAATGTCAAACCGGAAAGTAGTCCCGGTTTCCGGTGTTGTGTCAAAACTGATTTTACCTCCCAGCATTTCCTCCCCAAGTAATTTCATGGAAAAGGTACCAAAACCGTGGCCGGCGCCTTTTTTGGTGGTAAAATTCCGTTTGAAAATTTGTCTGGCAATTTTTGGCTCGATAAATCCCTCATTCCAGACATACATTGAAATGTATTCTTCACCGATTTCGTGATAGACTTTGACTTCCCCGCCTTTAGGTGTCGCTTCCAGGGCGTTTTTGATCATATTGGTCAGCACTCTGACGATGATCGCTATGTCGGAGTAAAACTTTATTGTTTCAACGTTGAGCGGTAAGGTTAACAATTTGTTTGCCTTGACACTGTGATTGCTAAAAACCCGGTCTGTCTCATTGTAAACAGTTTCCAGTGTAACGATTTCGATTTCGGCAGCAACTTCATTATTTTCATTCTTGACAATTTTCCGCTGGAAGTCAATTTCCCGCACCATCTGATAGGTCAGGTCATATATAATCTGGACGATCTCTGTATTTTCCGTGCTTTGATATTTTAGTATCTCACAGCCATTGATGATTCCCGATACCTTATTGAAAATATCATGAAAAAAGACCCGTTCCAATTCCGCCATTTTTTGACTATAGGTTATATCTTCCAGAAAGATCAGGACAAAACTCTTTCCATAAATATCAATATGCGCGGACTTCACCTTAAAATATATATTTTCCTGACTGCCATTGGTCTGCGCCCGGATGGAACATATCTGTTCTGCAGTTGAACAGTTTTCCAGGGAGGATACCATGGAAATGGCAGCTCCGCAGGATGAACAGTATTTGCTGGTGCCACAACCCCCTTCCATCAAATTCGCGTTGACGCAATGGATTGTTTCCCCCAGCCTGTAGCCCAGAATATCCTTTTCATTTTGTAATTCCAGAGCATCGGTAAAACTGTTATTAACGGCAATGATCTGTCTTTTATCATTCAGAACCGCAAATAATCCACGTACGATTTTCATCAGCGATTTGATTAAATCATGGGTGGTAATCATTTTTATTTGCTGTTCCAGAACCTCTTGTGTTTCTCGCTGGGGAATGGCAAAATATGTTTTCATATTTCTGATCCTCTTCGAAAAAAAATAATAAAAATAGTGATTGAAATGCAACTTTTTAAGTGTCTGATTAAAATATTAGTAATATTTAAGGATAAAGTAAACTTAAAGATAAATTACCGGCTTAAAAAATCCGGAAGATCGCTGATCTTTTTCAAAGTTGCCGTTGATCCGCTGAAATCATGTTGCCGGATGAAATGATTTTCCATAATAATGCAATCAATACCGGCAGCCAGAGCCGATTTTAAACCCCGTTCAGAATCTTCAATTACAACCGCTTTTTCCGGCGCTACATTAAAAAAGGTCAGGGCCGTTTGATAGGGTTCCGGATGAGGCTTGGAGTGTTGGTAGGTTTCCCGTGTAAAAACTTTATCCATGTATTTGGTGATCTCCCCGTCCTGATGGATGATGGCAAAATCGTCAGGCATGGAGGTCGTCACGATTGCCATTTGATAATGAGGTTTTAATTGCCTGAGTGTGTCAATGACATGGGGTATCTCAATATCTTTGGTTTTGAGGTAATGCTGATAAAGCTCGGTCCGCTGCTTTCTCAATTGAAAAACCTGCTGATCGGAATACCCTTTGTTTTTTGCTAATTCCAAAGCCGAGCGGCCATTGATCATGATCTCCATATAGCTACTGAAATCAAGGTCGATACCAATAGCGGCGAGAATTTCGCGGTTGGCCTGATAATACCACTGTTCCGTATCCACCAAAACCCCATCGTGGTCAAATAATAGTAATTTCTTTTCCATGGACAAAATATAATATTGCTGACGGTCAAAAAAAATTAAAAGCAATGGAAAATCGATCTTTATCGCAATTTATTCTTCTTTTTGTCCGCCTGTCTCATTTCATCAGCATCATTTTGCGATTGAATACCTGTCTCTCCGTGGTTAATCGATAAAAATACAGTCCTGAGGCAAGATCTCCCCCATGAAATGATACGGTATAGGTGCCGCTGCTTTGTTGTTTGTCCACCAGCTTTTTGACCAGTTTCCCGTTCAGATCATAAATGGCAAGCCGGACGCGGGTAGATTTGGGTAGGCCATAGGAGATTGTTGTTTCCGGGTTAAAGGGGTTGGGATAATTTTGAGAGAGTGTCAGGGTTTCCGGTACATGCTGGTTTTGTTCAATGGCGGTTATTTGTACTGGTGAGAGGGATAGATTATCCAGGCGTAATTGATTTCCCGATGTCAGATGACTTCGCAACCGGATATATATTTCCTTTTCCGAATTTGACCGGTCGGGTATGATCGATGCTGTTTGTAATTGATAAGCGGTGCGGTTGATTGATACCGAATCTGCCAAAGTCCAGGCTGTTTTATCAAAACTGTAATCGATAAATATTGTGGATGTTAGTTGATAAGCGGAATTTTTTGCATAAAAAGTGATGTCAATCGTATTGTTGGTAATTTTAAGCGGCTGTTTTAAGGTCAACAATTGCTGAGCGGCCGTATCCTTCTGAATTTTCAGATGATAAATACCTTCATAGGGATTAGCGGTTGAAAAGTTCACACCATTCCCCAATTGCCAGTAATCTCTGTAATTCTCAAAATTATCATTAAAATCATTGACACCTACCCTGAGAGTGTCCCGGTTGTTTTGTTGAATATCATCTTCAATATTATGACTGACAATTAAATTGGTGGACTCAGTATTGGCCAGCGCCCGGGCTTCGAACCAAACCTGTCTGATCTCACCCGGCTGCAACTGCGCGATGGTTTTGGTTTCTGTTGCATTGGTTGAGGGTTCTGTTAAGGTGATCTCAATGTCATTAAACATTGATGAGCCGTTATTGATCAGATTGACGCCGATGGGATGCTTTAGTAGTTTATTGATTTTCTGGCCGGGACGAATGAACCCCTCTACCGCCAGATCGGATTCCGCCGGTGTTACCTTCAGATTTACCGGTATTGTTGGCAACGGGGCATTGTCATTATTCGCCAGAAAATTAATCCTGCCGGTGTAATTGCCAGATGAGAGCGGCGCTTTGAATTTCAGGGCCAGGTCCATTGATTCGGCAGGATCAAGTTTATTATCGCTATAGAACAGGTTCAGCCAGTTGTTGGGAAGGTCGCCCACGCCGGAGCGTTTCATTGTCGTATTGCTGCCGGCTGAGTCCGCAAAAATAACAGTCCTGTTATCCCGAATAAAAATATTGTCAATGAACAGGCCTTCCAGCGTGGCATCGTCGGGACTGCTGTATCCCATATCAGAGGCAAAGCCAAAACGGATATTGACGGTTTGTCCGGCATATTCCGTGAGATCAAATTTTACATCTTCCCAATGATCGCTGTAACCGGTCCAGCCTTGAACCGAGGTTCCCATATTCCAGCCCTGTTCCGGATGGCCGAAGGCCCATAAGGCTGAATTTGTGTAAGCGGGATAATCAGGTTCTATGACCTGGTAAGATTGACCATTATCCGTTGAAAGCCAGACATTCCAGCCATCCCAGCCGTCATAGGGAAATTCCGCGCCGTCGGATCTCTCCACCGACCATTTGGCCTTAAATGTGAGTTCGGGGCCGGTGGCAGTGGTCAGATCAATAGCCGGCGTTTCCAGATATTGCAGCCAGTGATTTTCATAACCGCCGGATGTTTTGATCCCGCACCACCAACTCTGGCCTTCATAAGCATTGTAACTACTTCTGTGAAAAATGACCGGGTCTTGTGAATCGGTAGTATAGATTTCAACAGGCCCGGCGCTGTTGTTGGTAATTGTAATGGTCTGGCTTGCCTCAGTTGCGGCTTCTAATTCCTCATGCACGGCATCGGTGGAAAAAGCGAGCGACACATCGGATGTAATTTCATCATATATAAAAGGCATATTGCGGCCGATTCGACAATTTCCCCATTTAATTCTAAAATAGCCCTGTTCACCCCAATTGCTGCCCCAGCTGTTTTTGCAGATCCAGGATTGGGTGTCATCTTCCCAGCCGACGATCAGGATAGCGTGTCCGCCTTCATATTCACCCCAACTGTGCTCATAAACACCGCCACTGTAATAAGCGAAATCTTCATAGACATCGTAGCTGGCGGAGACCGGGTGATGCAGAAGCGCATTTTTAATATTGATCACCTGGGCTTCTTCCAGTGTAATGTAGCCCCAGCCGGGAATTGTGACAGCGGAACTTTCCCAGCCCTCGGCAATATTGCTGCAGGGTACGGAATCGTCAGTTTTATAAGGCATATATTTTTCATGGGGAAGAGAATTGTTTTTTACAAATTCCAGCGCCGCATAAGGCCAGCCACCGTCACAACTGCCGGCTTCTGAACCGCAGCTGAGTATATATTGCTCGGACAGATCAATATTGGAATCGGGGTAATCATAGTGAATTTTCCACCAGGCTTCGATTTGGCCGACTGCTGAAAAATCCCAGCAGCTGCCGCAGGCTCCCTGACTTTTTACCGGTGTTACCCAGTTGCCGTCATTTTCCCGCCAGTCGAAATTGGCCGGAATTGTATCCTGCATGGGTAATTCAATCAGTTTTGCCGCGCCGTCAATGGGAATATCATCATTATAGGTTCCCAGCAATTGCCGGAATTCCGCTTTGCTCAATTTGGAAATCGGATTTTCGCCGGCTGTCCAGTTGGCATTATTGGCTTGAATGGCCTGTTGTATTTTGTCTACTTTACTGCTGCTATAGCCGGTAACGGCCAGAAAAAGTGTTAATAAGAAAATAATCGTTCGTTGCATTTCTCTCCCCTAATAAAAATTGTATCAAATCTAATAAAACCATTATTTAGATACAATTTAAGTTTATCCGAATAAAATTTATATTTTTCCCTGTAATTGATGTTTGTAGCGAATCCGGATCTGCATGATAAAATCATAGTAAATATCAGACTTGAAATCCAAAAAGGCCCAGGGATAAGGGGAAAATTTGCCTTTGGAATATTGCAGGGCCGGATCAGCCCAGATGCCTTTGCCAATATAAATTTTGTTGGCGCAATATTTTGCCGAGCCGAGCACGACTTTGTTGAAGTCGATGTAACCGATGTCCAGATTGACTTTCCGGTTGCCATTAATGGCCAGTTCATCCTCAATATCATTGCAGATCAGTTTCGCGTCTGCCAAAAATAAGGGGTCTTCCAGTTGTTCCAGGGAAAATATACGACGGTAGATCGGCGAACCCATTTCCGGCTCATAATAATCAGTGCCTGCAAATAAAAAATCTTCGCTCATTAGATCAACAGGAGAAAAGCGTTCTGTGATAATGGTCAAGGATCTTTCCAGCAAATCCGTTGAAGAATGCAGGGCGCCGATGAAATATTTTACCGGTGTGATTTCCTGTGGCTTCATGATATTACTCCGATTCTATTTTACCCATTTCGGAACCCGGTACCCCAATTCCTTGTCATGATGCAAATTATCTGTCAGGGCTTTTTTGGCTTGCAGAACCAGTTCACGGGGAATACCAAAATGTTCCTGGATTACAAAAGAAAGGTCTTCATTGAATTTACCTTTGATCTTTTCTTTGGTTGACTCTTTTTTCAGGTAATTGTTGTGAATGTATAAAAACTCATCCTCTGTTTTTCGGGAGAGGCAGATGCCGTGCATGGTCATCCAGTGAAAGGACTGGTCCCAGTATTTGATGTATTCCGGGAAGTCAATGGCCCGGTTCTCAAAAGAGTAGCGCCGGATTTTATTACCGCTTTTGAAGGTGTAAAGGGTGTAGCGGCGTGGACGGTCTTCGGCTTCCAGAAATACGGAATCCATGCTCAGGTGGCGCTGATCAATCCGCAAGGGGTATTTAAGTAAGTAGCCGGGGTCCAGCAAGTATTGGCCTTTCTGAAAGTTCAGTCTGAGAGCGGTGTGGGTATTGTCGCCGGATTTCATATCCGCCAGTAAAAAATCAGTATCATAATCAAAATAATCCAGGATCTTTTTCAAAAACAGGGTAAGGGAAAAACAAGTGCCGCCTAACCGGAATTTTTCAAAATCCTCGATGATATTACCGGGATGGCGCATAACCGGCTGATCGAAATTTTTATGAAGCAGAAGGATTTTACTGACATTTTCATAGGGGAAGAGGGCGAAAGAGCGTAGAATTTGACTGACATGGTCCAGGGATTGATTTTCCCGTGGAATATCAAACAGGCGATTGAAGTGTTCCACCTCAGCCGCAAAGGAATTGTTTTGTAACTGATCAATCATCTCAGGCGTTATTATACTTCTTAAAATTCAGATAATCAAGATAATATAGGATCTTGAGTGAAATGGAATTGGTTTGTGGCGAGTTAAAGGTGTTTTCGATATTTTGTAAAGGATCATAAAGCACCTTTTCGCCGGTCAGGGAAATAGCGTTTTTCCAGACCAGTGATAATTCACTGCCGGGAGCAAAATTCCAGTTATAGACCATATCAATATTAAAAGCATTGAAATTGATGTCGGCATTCTCATTGTAATCTTCATTGCCGGCAAGGTATCCGTTTTCCTTCAGCGTAAAAAACCTGTCATACTTTGCTGATGACCAGTAGTGGCGCAAGCGAAGATTCAGAGATGACTTTTCTGAAAACATGTAATTGGAATTAAAGGTATTGGTGACGGATTTTACATTACGTTTGCCAAAATAGATAATATCGGCGCTATCATCGTAATCGACATATCCGTAATCATTGATATCATTAACGATACGAAATTGATAATTCAGGCTGAAACGATTGCTGAATTTAAATTGTTGCGTCAGATTGAACTGGTTCCACAGCTGGTCGCGGGTACTGTCATAGGACTTAAAAAGACCGCCACGCAGGCGAACAGAATAGAATTTATTGCTATTGGTATTGACACCGGTGGAAAAACTATATCCCCGGGGTTTTTTGAAATACCGGCCATCCACACGGGGTTCATAAAAGTTATTCCGTTCAAAGGGTCTCCATTCCAGGTTTATCCAGGCATTGGTATGATTTCGCAGGGTAAAATGCAGGCTGTACCGCAGCTGCGCTTCGCTGAATTTTTTTGGTTTATATTGCTCGTTGTAATCGATTGAAAAGCCATTATACATACTCAGAAAAATACTGAAAGGCTGATAGTGCCGCCAGGAAATGTCCATATCGTGGCGAATTCGGTTGTTTCGTCTCAGATAGCCCATATCATTGGGATCGAATGTATCTGATATTACACCAAAATCATATTCATACTGTAGTTGCCCGCTGGTTTTGCCGGCCGATATATCGTAACGGAATCCCAGATTGTGGTCATCGCTTTCATATTGGTTGCTGAAGGCGCCATTGCCCCGTAAGGAATAGAGACGATTTTTGGTGAAAAAACGAAATTGAGTGGCCATGACATCCGCCATATAATCACTGCTTTTCAGATTGGAATTGGTAAAACTGATATAAGAGTTATTTTTTAAAGCCTGATCAACAACTATCAGATTATAATTTGTAAAGCCCTGGGTCTTCAACTTCCTGGTCTCGCCGGTCACTGTATCCATTATAGTGGCAAAGGAATTTTTGGTCATAGCGTTGAAAAAACCGATTCCCAGCCCGTCACGGGTGCGGCCGGAAAGTTTAGTGGCATTGATCATCTGGGTTTTATCGGGGTTGGAAATCACTTTTTCCGCCGGCTTGAGATAGTCCTCAACATCATAGTAAAACCTGGGGGTGGAACCAATACGACGGGAATAGAAAATATTGCCTTTGCTGAACAATTCGGCGGCCTCAGTGAAAAACTGGCGCTTTTCGGAGTATTTTCTCTCGAAAGGTGACAGATTAAGGAACTGGTCATCGGATTGTACCTGTCCAAAATCAGGAATGAGGGTCATATCCAGGGTGAAACTTTCATTGATACCGAATTTCATGTCCATACCGCCATTGTAGCTGGTACCGCTGCCGTTTTCATTGCTCTCAAGATATCCGGAAACATAGGGGCTGAAAGAAAGGCGTAATGGGGGATCTATTTTTCGCAGGTTTTCCACTGTTCCGGTTTGTGTCCACCACTGATCAATTTGGTTGTTGACATAGCTCCACGAGGATTTTTCTTCCATACGCTTAATGGTGCGGTAAAAATTGATTCCCCAGTCCTGAATTTTTTTCTTGGGAAATCTTAAAGCGGAGTAGGGAATACGGACTTCCGCGATCCAGCCGTCGCTGGTAATGGATGTGGCGCTTTCCCAGACGGTATTGGAACTACGATCCCGGCCGCTGGGTGAGTAGATCAGATCCGACTGCACTCCTGAGGCGGAAACAGAGAAAAAATAAGAAATATTGCCATCTTCATAGGGTGAAATCTGAATTTCAAAGAGATCGCTGGAAATTCCGGTATAGGAATCCCGCGGTCCCAATTCACTATATATTGAATCCGGTTCGTCAAACATTTTCGCGATCACATAAAACGCATGACTGTCATAAGTGGTTTTGACCACTGTTTTTTTAGATGGAACCATGCCATTATAGGGGCGGACCTGAATAAAATTGCTAAGACGGGGGCTGTTGTTCCAGATTTCATCATTGAACTCTCCGTCAATTTCGGGCGCTGACTGAGTGCGTACAGCGGGTGTCACCTTTTCTTTTAAATGAAGGGCAAACAACTGCGGAATAATCAATAGAATCAATATAAGGGATTTCAATATTTTCATACAACTCTTTCAACATATGATTAAACTTGTTGCAATAGGTTACAATGTAACCGGTTTTATTTCAATGATTTGAAGTGAGTTGAGTTCCGTACCATACCACTCCATTCCCATTTTCAAAACCACATAATATGTAGATTTTATCTTGAAAATTCAAAGGCAAAAGAAATGAATTGGCCGGCGCAGAAATGAGCAGGGGAAAATACCGGATTAATTCGCAATATCGGGGAATAAATAACAGATTTTGGGGAATGAGTGGAATTATTGGTTTTCTGCAAGAGCTATGCGGGCAGCCGGCGAAATCTTAAATTCTCTGTTTTAAAATTTGTGAGAATGGATTAACTTATTTGATAACAGATGAGGAGAATATGCAAAAGTTAATTTGGACAATTGTCGCTATCCTTGCAGGAATAATCATATTTTTTTCCATTAATTTTGTTTTATTTAGTCGATCAAATAGCCGAGTCAGCAAGGGTGATATGATCCCTGACTATTCCGGGGATACCGGCATCCTGCTGGTGATGGATGTCCAGGAAGGCACCACCGGGAAAGTTTCCATGGACCACGCTTACCAAAATAAAGCTTCATCTCTTTTTTATTCACTCAATAACCTGATAGCCGAAGCGGATCAAAGAAATATGCAGGTGGTTTACATTTATAATGAAATCACAAATCCAGTGATGAATTTGTTTAATAATGTGATGAAAAAGGGAGCCCCGGGAACAGAATTGGATGTCCGTTTGGAAATAGTATCCAATCATATCTTTCCAAAGAGTAAACAGGATGCATTTTCTAATCCGGAATTTGAAAATTTTTTGATCAATAATAAAATCAACCGGATTTATATCACCGGCCTGGATGCCGGGTATTGTGTCCGCAGTACCGCCCTGGCAGCATTGAACAGAAACTATCAGGTCATATTGATCGATGACGCAATTGTCTCGAAATCGGAACAATTAAAGGATGATAGTTTTCAAGAACTGTCAGACAAGGGCGTCCGGATCATACAAGACGACCAATTTTGAATAAATCCTTAACCAATCCTGATTAAGAGGAATCTAAAATTAATGAAGATGAAAAAATCCATTACAACTTTTGATATTTTTTGTATTGCTTCCGGAGTAATGATCAGTTCAGGTATTTTTATTTTACCCGGTATCGCTTTTGAAAGGACCGGCCCTTCGGTATTTATCTCCTATTCCCTGGCGGGATTAGCCGCCCTGATCGGCGTTTTTAGCATTATCGAATTGAGTACTGCTATGCCGAAATCCGGTGGTGACTATTACTTTATTAACAGAAGTTTTGGCCCATTGCCCGGTTTGATTATGGGGGTCTTCAGTTGGTTTTCCCTGTCTTTTAAAACCGCCTTTGCAATATTCGGAATTGCGGAAATCCTGCATTCCACTACCGGGTATAATTTGTTGGTATATGCGGCCCTGATTACGGTTTTATTTGTAATTCTTAATATCGTTGGCGTGGATATGGCCGCGAAATTCGAAGTAATAATTGTCGTAACACTGCTCCTGATCATGGGATTATATATAATTGCCGGTATTACCCAGGTTGATATTGGACGGTTTACTGATTTTGCACCTAAAGGTATTAATTCGATCGTTTTGACAGCGGGTTTTGTCTTTGTATCCTTTGGCGGGTTGCTAAAAGTCGCCAGCCTCAGCGGGGAAGTTGAAAATCCCAAGAAATCAATTCCCCTGGGTGTAATTTCGGCGATTCTGGTAGTCACTGCTATTTATGCCTTTTTATTAATTGTACTGGTGGGAACATCAGAACCCAGTGAATTAATAAAGTCCTTAACCCCGGTGGCCGATTCGGCACAGGGTTTTTTGGGACAGTTTGGATATTATGTAATTTTACTGGCGGCTATGCTGGCTTTTGTTTCCACGGCAAATGCCGGCGTTATGTCAGCTTCCCGGTATCCGGTGGCCCTAAGTCATGATAATCTTTTGCCAACTTTTTTCCAAAAAATCAGTGACCGGTTTAAAACACCGGTGATGGCGATTCTGATTACCGGCCTGATCATTTTTTTATCCCTGTTACTGAAACTTGATACACTGGTAAAGATTGCATCATCTATCATAATTTTCTCCTATATTCTGACAAATATTGCTTTGATCATTATTCGCGAAAGCGGTATTCAGAATTATAAACCCAGCTTTAAAGTTCCTTTTTATCCCTGGACGCAGATTGTTTCCATTATATTGTTTATCCTGATGTTGCTTGAAGTGGGAATAGCTGCCATAAAAATCATTGCTTTAATTGTCGTAATGAGTATACTGGTTTACTTCCTCTATGGGAAAAGGCGGTATAATAAGGAGTATGCGCTGCTATACCTGGTGGAAAGAATTCTGAATAAGAAAATCACCTCCAATGACCTGGAGCAGGAACTGAAAGAAATTTTACACTCCAGGGACAATATAAAAGCGGACCGGTTTCATAATCTGGTCATGAATAGTGTTGTCTTTGACCTGGATGAAGAGATGGATTATAAAACGCTTTTCCGGGAAATTTCCGGGAAATGGGATAATGAACTCAATATAAAAAATCAAAAGTTAATGGACCTTTTAGAAGAAAGAGAAAAAGAATCCAGCACGGCACTTTCTTCCTTTTTGGCCATTCCCCATATTATCGTCAACGGGGAAAAATTATTTAAAATGCTGATTATCAGAAATAAGCAGGGCGTTTATTTCAATGATAAAAATAAGGCTGTAAAAGCTATCTTTATTCTGATTGGTTCCAAAGACGAGCGGCAGTTTCACCTGCAAGCCCTCTCCGCGATCGCTCAAATTACACAAAATGAAAAATTTGAAAAATTATGGATGGCTGCCAAAAGCAAAGAAAATCTGAAGGATATTTGCCTTCTCAGTGACCGTAAACGAATGTAATTTTTGCATGGTATTCTAGCACTGTTTTTGCACCGCTTTTTCTTTTTGCAGTGAAACCGAATAATGGATAGTAAATTGAAAAAAATTCTCATGACAGTTGTCCTGTTTTTATTTGTTTACCACGCCGGCAATGCCAATGATGATCCCGGCAAGAATGTGGATGATTTAATAGTTAAAGCCAACACTTTGCTGGATGCCAGTGAAAGAGACAGTCTTTATCATTACCTGGACAGGATCGTCGAAAGGGCCAGAAATTCCGCCACCGCGAAAATTTATCGTGATGCCGTTTATGACGTTGGGAATATCTATAAAAAAATTGGAATGCTGGATTCCGCCCGGCATTATTTTGAAATTGCCATGGCTATGAATTTTGAGATGAATGACTCGGTGGGTATCGGCATGGTGAAAAATCAGTTGGGCGATATTGCAAGATACGAATCCAGACCTCTGGAAGCCCGCCAATTATTTATCGAGGCGACCAAAATTCTTAAAAATCAAGATAATAAACAGGAACTGGGAAAAGCCTTTAATAATCTTGGCGCTTTGTATGTTGTTTGGGGAGAATATAACTCGGCCAATCATTTATTTTTGAAAGCCCTCGAAAATTACATGGAGGCGGGCTATCAGGAAGGCATCGCCTGGCTGCAATTCTCCATGAGTCAATTGTATAAAAGAATCGGAGAGTATGATCAGGCCCTCATTTATTCAAAAAAATCACTGCAAATATATGAACAATTGGCAGCCCGGAATGGTGACAGCGCCGGTGTGCGTATTTGTTATTCCCAACTAGGATTTTTATATACACATCATTTTGACAGCCTGGAAAAAGCGCTGGATTACCAGAGGCAAGTACTGCGAATGGCCAGGAAAACCGGTATAAATGCTGTTTTGGCTGACGGATATAATGGTGTTGGCCAGGTTTATTACGAGATGGAGAAATATGAGAATGCCAGAAAGTATATCAACAAAGCACTGGAATTGCGATATGAAGCGAACATTAAAAACGGAATTCCCAGCAATTTGAAATTCCTGGGTTATATTGAGAGAGACCTTGGGAATTATGAAAAGGCGAAAGAATATTTTTCAAGAGCAATAAATTATGCCATGAAAAATAGAAACAAGGCGGTTCGCAATGATATCTACTTTGCCTTTTCTGCGCTTTATCAAGACCTGAATGACTATGATAGGGCTTTAGTCTATATGAGAAAATATTTGGCGCTCAAGGACAGTATATTAAGTACGGAAATTGCCAAAAGGGTTGCTTCCACCCAATTGCAATTTGAAGTGGAGCAAAAAGACCAGGAAAATAAATTTTTATTGCAGCAAAATAAGATACAGCAACTTCGAATACAGAGAAGCCGGCTGTTGCGGAATTTTTTATACGCGGCGGTCGGGATTATCGTGATAATCAGTCTTTTCGCGATATATTTGGTTTTAAAACAACGACAGATTAAAAGTCTTTACGGACTGGTACCGATTTGCACCAGCTGCAAAAAGATCCGTAATGACAGCGGATATTATGAACAACTGGAAGAGTATGTTGCGGAGAATTCCGAAGCCAGTTTCTCCCACGGAATATGCCCGGATTGTATGGAGGAGCTCTATCCTGATCTGTATGAAAAAATGAAAAATAAATATAAGCAACAGGATTGAATCCGGCAACCAATATAGTCACAATGGATGGAAATTTTGAATAGAATATTGAGCAAACTTTTAATTATTACAACGATTTTTTTAATGTCAGAACCCGTTACCTTTGGTGAGAAACGGGGAACAGAGTATTATGCCACCAAAATTAAGGCCCACCTGGCGAAAGCCCAATCCTTTACCTATAAATCCAATGACAGTCTGAAGTATTACTCCGGACTTGCATTAAAGGCCGGTGAAGAATCAGGCTGCCTGGCTTTGAAAAGAGATGCGGCTTATGAAATCGGACACATGTTTTCCCGCATTGGGATCCTGGATACCGCCTTTACTTTGTTGCAGGAAGCAAAACAACTGAGCGTTGAATTGCAGGATTCCAATGAAGTCGGCAAGGCCATCAACCGAATGGGATTTATCTACTGGACACAGTCCGAACATTTAAAAGCCCGCGAAGCTTATAAGGAAGCAGTCAAAATTCATCGAAAGTATGAGGATAAACGGGAGATCGGACGGGCGTTGAATAATCTTGCTAATCTTTACCGGCGCTGGGGAGATTATGAACAGGCTATCGGCTTGTATTTAAAAGCCCTCGATCATTATATCGACACCGAATATAAAGAAGGTGTCGCCTGGCTTCAGTTTTCCATGAGCCTCTTGTATAAGCGGGTTGGCGAACCAAAAGAGGCGCTTGAAACAGTTAAAAATTCCTTAAAGATGTATGAACAATTAGCCGCTGAAAATGGTGACAGTTCCGGTATTAAAATCTGTTATTCACAAATGGGTTTTTTGTATACACACCATTTTGACAGTCTGGAAAAAGGGCTTGAATATCAATTGAAGGCCCTGAGATTGTCGCGAAAAATTAATATTAAACCGGTCACTGCCGACGGTTTGACTGGGGTGGGGCAGACCTATTATAAAATGGGCAAACTCGACCAGGCCAGAACCCATCTGGAAGAAGCTTACAGGCTGCGGATAGATTCCGATATATTATCCGGAGCGGCCAGTAATTTGAAGTTTTTGGGATATATTCAGCTGGAAAAAAAGAATTATGACCAAGCCCTGGAGTATTTCAGAAAGTCCATGGTGCAATCCCGAAAAGAGAATAACAGCAATAACAGAAGCGACCTTTATCGTACTTTGTCCCGGTTTTATACTGAGACTGATAACCCCGAAAAGTCACTGGAATACCTGAAAAAACACATTGCGCTCAAGGATTCTATTCTGAGCACTGAGATTGCCAAAAAAATCGCTTCCACACAGTTGAAATATGAAGTGGAGAAAAAATCCAGGGAAAATGATTTTTTACTTCAGCAGAATAAAATCCAGGAACTGAAAATCGCCAGGGTTGGAATTATTCGTAATTTATTAATTGTGATTATTGCTATTTTTGTGTTGATCATCACCGGCGTGGTTATCCTTTACAAAAAACAAAAACAGGTCAAAACATTGAAGGGACTTGTTCCCATCTGTGCCAATTGTAAAAAAATTCGCAATGATGAGGGCTATTACGAACAGGTGGAGAAATATATTTCCCATCACACCGGGGTGAATTTCTCTCAGGGTCTCTGCCC